>JAPYUM010000144.1 GCA_029940535.1 Vicinamibacterales bacterium | reverse complement strand
GTCACCGCGAACGCCCCTCACCGAGCACGATCGGGTGCTGCTCTCCCGGTCTCTTTTCGCATCTCGGCCCGGCGTGCGATGAGACCCGTGGCCATGGTCGCCAGGAACTCGAGGGCCATTTCGAAGTGTTGTTCGCTGGTGTCGAGGAAGGCGTCGGTCTGGTAGCGAAACGCGGTGACCGGCGTGTCCGCCACCGCGTTCAGCACCAGGTAGGTCGTGGCGAAGAACGACCCGAGCTCGTCCGGCGGGACCGCGGTGGCGACCGCGCTCTTGAACAGGAAATCCACCAAGGTGAGCGTGACGGCCGACAGCAGCACGGTCCCGGCCACGCGGCGGAGGTAGGGCCGCAGCCAGACCGCCTGCAGTGGCCACCGCAGGTCAACGCTGGCCACCCGTCGTTCGGCCGCCGGAGTGGACTCCCGGCGCGGCAGCAGGAAGCGCGTCGCCGCCGCGGTGGCGACCAGCACCAAGGCGGACGGCAGCAAGAAGTGCCGTGGCTGGAGATAGTCGGTGAGCGCGCGGGCGAGTAGCGAACCCACAATGACGCCGCCCGCTCCGCCAGCGCCGACCAGTGCGAAGACACGTTTCGCCTGGCTGATGCTGAACAGATCGCCAAGCAGGGTCCAGAAGCGGACGACGACCAGACTCGCGAACACGCCCGACCAGGTGTAGAGGACGTAGAGTGTCCACGTCGCGGGTTGCGCAATCAGGGCCCACAACAGCACGTCGACGACGGCCGAACCGGCTAGCCAGGCGGCCAGCGCGGCTCGACCGCCGCGCGCGTGGCGGCGCTCCTGCAGGACAAAGAGCCCCAGGCTGACGACGGCGATGGCCAGATAGACCCAGGCCAATCGTGATTGGGGAAGGCGGGCCAGGAACAGCGCGTCTCGAGCAGGGCGTGCGCGGCCATGATGCCGCCGAGCGATGCGCCGGCGACACACGTGAGCCGACGCTCGCCCGGTCGGATCTGTTCAAGCGAACTTAGTCGTCTCTCCTTCGGATGACCGGCCCGCTGAACGCGAACGGTCTACGTCTTGGCGGTGCGTGGTCCGGGCGCGACGGGAAGGGCAGGGGCGATGGTCCAGCGGGTTGAGACCGTCGCGAATTGAGTCCGATACGTCGCGCCGCCGCCGACTCGCGCACGGGCACAGTCGCTCGGTTACAGCAGCAGGCGCAGCACGAACTTCCCGACCGTCAGCAGCAGCGCCATGAGCACCGTCATCCCGATCGATGGGATCTCGAAGTCGTCGATGAGCTTGTCAGTCAGCCACAACAGTCCCGCGTTGATGAGCAGTCCGAAGAGCCCCAGGCTCAGCAACATCGGGATAAACGCGATCATCGCGAGCAGCCCGAACAGGAAATAGTTCAGGAGGCCATACACGAGCGACACGGTCAGCGCCGTGCCGAACGACTTCATCCGGACGCCCGGTAGCGCCACGGCGAGGCCATAGAGCAATCCGGACATCACGAGCACGTTGATGACAAGTCCGATCATGTCGGCATCCCCTTCCAAAGGTCAGCATATCAGGCGGCCGCCACCGCCGATTGTCACACGGTCGCAGCCACCGCGTAGGACTGGGTGAGAGAACGCTGAACCAATCCCGGTTCTATAGATGGAGGACAGGCATGATCGGTTACGCACGTCCGTTCGTTGTCGCCGCGAGTGTTGTGGGTGTTATGGCGTTGTCGGCGCCTGTCTATGGCCAGACCGACCTCGTGCGCTTCCTGATCGAGAAAGAGGCGGCGCTCGACGTTCAGAACAACGATGGAGCGACCGCGCTCCACGTCGCCGCCTTGTTCGGTCACCCCGAAGCCGTCACCGCGTTGCTCGCGGCCGGCGCCGCCGCAGACCTTCGGAACAACGACGGGTTGACCCCGCTCGATCTCGTCGCAGACCCATGGAGCACGGAGCTCGGTGGACTCTACCAGTTCTTGGGGGCGCCTTTCAGATGGACTTGGACATCGATCGGATCCGGGACATTCGTCCGGAGGTACGAGCGATTCTTCAATCTGCTGGCTGATCTTGCGTCGTCGACCGTCCGGGCGTGCTGCCAAACTGCGTGCGTATCGCTCCTCGGCCCCGTATCATGCGTACCGCGTGTCGCATGGTCAGGCCCACGCAGGGGTCAGGCTCGCGACAGGGCCAGTGTCTGGCCTGACGACGTACACTGACTCCGCCAGCCGAAACCCCAACCCGAGGAGAGAACCATGTGCGACGAACATACACAAGCCGATGTCGATGAATATCTCAGGCGTTCCGGTATGACCCGGCGCGAGTTTGGCAAGGCCTCTGCCGCGGCCGGTGTGGCCATGATGCTGCCGCAGGTGGCCAATGCGCAGGCGGTGACGGAGACTGATGTCGACGTGACCACGCCCGACGGGACTGCCGATTGCTACTTCGTCCATCCCGCCGCGGGCCAGCATCCCGGCGTCATCATCTGGCCGGACATCCTGGGGCTGCGACCGGCGTTCAGAGCGATGGGCAAACGCTTGGCAGAATCCGGCTACTCGGTGCTGGTGGCCAACCCGTTCTACCGCGATGAGCGGTCGCCGGTGGTTCCTGACGGTGCCGAGTTCGGCCAGCCCGAAGTGCGACAGAAAGTGATTGGTCTCATGGGCAACCTGTCACCGGAGACCCACTTCACTGATGCCAGGGCGTTTGTGACGTTCTTGGACCAACAGGCTGCCGTAGACACCAGTCGCAAGATTGGCACTACCGGGTATTGCATGGGTGGTCCGATGGTTATGCGGACGGTGGCGGCAGTGCCCGCCAGAATGGGCGCAGGCGGCACGTTCCACGGCGGAGGGCTGGCGACGGATGCGTCGGACAGTCCACACCTCTTGATTCCCGACACCACTGCCCACATGCTGCATTGTGTGGCGGCGAACGACGACGAAGGCAATCCGGAAGCCAAGGAGACCTTGCGAGAGGCGTATGCGGCCGCGAGTTTGCCAGCCGAGATCGAAGTCTACGCCGGTACGATGCACGGCTGGTGCCCGCCGGATTCGGCCGTGTACAACGAGGCGTCGGCAGAACGGGCGTGGGGTCGGTTGCTCGCGCTGTTTGAAACCGCGTTGGCGTAGGACGGGGGCTCTAGGAGCTCGGGCTTTGGGCTTCAGGAACTGAGGTGCACGGCAAGGACGATGGGGCAAGGCCCCGTCGTCCTTTTGTCGTTGTGGAGGAACCATCCCTAGCCTAGCAAGTCGCTGAGAACCGCTCCGGGGCACAGATCTCATTGTGGCGCACGGCTTCAGCCGTGCGTTCGCAGACCTGAAGGTCTGCGCCACAGGGCCTCAGTCTAGGGTTGAAATTGCACCGGGTGGGTGGTGATCTGGATGCGGGATTCCATGTAGGTGAGCGAGTCGCCGTCGATGGAACGGAACCAGTGCGGTGTTCCTGGCTGCAGCACCAGGACGTCGCCCTCGCGCACTTGCCGGGCCAACCCGTCCCGGATGCCGTGTTCGCTCCTGATGAGGTTGAGATTGGTCGATGCGGCCAGCGGCAGTTCGAGTACGCCACCGGTCACGAATGTGCCGCTGCCTTCCAGGATGCGGTAGATCTCGACGCTGTAGGGGTGGATGATGGCGAACTGGGCGACCGCGCTGCTGCGTCGGCGCACCGAGACGCCTGGAGAGACGCTCACCGACCATCCGCCGGCGGACGCTGATGAGGCCGCGGCCCGGTCCAGCTCGGCCATGATCTCGGTCCCTGGCTTGTAGATCGCCGGTGGGGCCCCCGAATCCTGCGCGATGGCCGTGAGGCCAGAGACCGACATGGCGACTACGGCAGCAAGCATACGCTTCATGCAGACTCTCCCTCTGGTGGTGCGAAGTTTCCCGTCCATCCGATGTGGTTCACACGTCACTCCGGTCGTAGCGCCACCACCGGCGAGACTCGTGTCGCATGTCGCGCACCTCGACGTCGGTGCGCAGGTGCTGGAATTGGACAAACCGGTCGCCCTCTGGAAACGGGAGCGGGCGCAGGATCACGCCGTCGATGACACTGTAGACTGCGGTCGTGGCCGCGATACCGAGCGCCATCGTGCCCAAGACGAGCCCCGAGTACCCGGGACTCCTGGTGAGTGCCCGCAGGGTGTATCGAATGTCGTGAAGCAGGGTGTGTATCACTGCCGCAACTCGAAGCACGTGATCGCGTAGGTGGAATCTTACTCCGCCCGCGTCCGTGCCACCTGGACCCGGACACGCTTCGCGTTCGACTACGGCGGTACGTCCGCGACTTGGGCCCGAGGAGGCCCCCCGCGCCATGAGTGAACCATCAGAGTCGGCAACCTGGCGCCTGCTGGGCCTGGAGCTGGCCCTCGACGAACCGGAGGCGCGGCTGCGCGAGCGGGCCGCGAACGTCCTGGGATTGGATGCGGGTGAATTACGCGGCTTTCGCATCGCACGCAAGGCACTCGACATGCGTCGGCGCGGCGGAGCGCGGCGCCTGCGTTTCGTGTGCCACGTCGATGTCGTGGTGGACGCCGCGTGCCGCAGCCGCGGATTGGCGCGGGCCGAGAAAGCGGGCCGCGCGCGGCGCGCGCCGAAGCTGGGCACGATCGAGGTGAGCGGTCGCCGGCGTCGCGGGCACGTGGTCGTCGTCGGGGCGGGACCGGCGGGGCTGTTCGCGGCGCTGGTGCTGGCGCGCAACGGAGTGCGCGTGACGTTGCTCGAGCGGGGACCAGCCGTGCTCGAGCGCAGCCGCGCCGTGGCGCGTTTCCATCGCTCGCGGGAGGTCGACCCGGAGCGCAACCTGCTCTTCGGCGAGGGCGGCGCAGGCACCTACTCGGACGGGAAGATCTACACGCGCGTGGACGATCCACTCGAGGTGCTCCTGCTCGAGGAACTGATCGCCTGCGGCGCACCAGCCGCCATTGCCTACGACAGCCTGGCCCACATTGGCACCGATCGGCTGCACCGCATCTTGCCGACGTTCCGTCAGCGCCTGGAGGCGCTCGGCGTGGTCTTCCGCTTCGACACCCGGGTGGAGTCGCTGCTGCTGGCCGACGGCCGGGTTGTCGCCGTGCGCAGTGCCGGCGGAGAGATCGGATGCGATGCGCTGGTGCTCGCGGTGGGACACAGCGCGCGCGACACCTGGGCGCGTCTGGCCGAGCAGGGCGTGCCATTCGAGCCCAAACCGTTCCAGCTCGGCCTGCGCATCGAACATCCGCAGGAGCTGATCGATCGCGGTCGCTACGGCGCCGCGGCACCCTTGCTTGGGGCGGCGAGCTACAACTTGACGTGCAAGGCCGGAGACGGTCTGCCGGCCGGCTACTCGTTTTGCATGTGTCCTGGCGGACGTATCGTGCCGTCCATCAATGAACCTGGTCTGTTGTGCACCAATGGCATGAGCAACTCGACGCACTCTTCGGGCTGGGCGAGTGCGGCGATCGTCACCACGCTGGGTCCGAGTGAGTTCGGTGCGGGCGCCTTCGACGGGGTCGCTTTCCAACGTGGGCTCGAAGCGCGCTTTTTCGAAGCCGGTGGTGGTGACTACACCGCGCCGGCGCAGACGGCCGCCGATTTCCTCGCTGGCCGGGCGAGCGCGACCGCCGCTGGCGGGGCGGCCGTGCGACGCTCGACGTGGCCGTTCGGGGTGGCGCCCGGGCGTCTCGACCAGCTGCTGCCCGAACTGGCCACTCGGGCCATCCGACGCGCCCTGGCCGCCTTCGACCGCCGACTTCCGGGCTTTGCCGGCGACGCCGGTCTGCTGGTCGGCCTCGAGTCGCGCAGTTCCGGATCGGTTCGTATCCCCCGCGATCGGTTCAGTCGTCGCGTCACCGGTTTCACGAACCTCTATCCGGTTGGTGAAGGTGCCGGTTATGCGGGTGGCATCATGAGCGCCGCCCTCGACGGTGCGAATGCCGCCCTGGCACTGGTCACGTCTGATGACGGGCCGTGATGGAGCGACGGGTCACGGTTCAGCTCGGGCGTCGAGCGCCAGCGCGTCAGCCGTCATCTGGAGAGAGCGTAGCCGAGCCTGATGGTCGAAGATGTGGGTCGTGATCATGACCTCGTCGGCGCCGGTCCGCTCGACAAATTCCTCGATGCCGGCTCGGATGGAGTCCGAGGAGCCGACGACGGAGCATGACTGTACCTGGTTCAGCATCTGGCGTTCCGTCACGGACAGACCTGCTTCGAAGCCTTCGACCGGGGGCGGTAATTGAATGGGTTGGCCGCGTCGCAAGTGCAGGATCGACTGTTGAATCGAGGTTCGTAGCAGCGCGGCCTCGGTTGCCGTGTCGGCCGCGAAGACGTTCAGCCCCACCATCACATAGGGCTGCGATAGCTGGGCGGACGGTGTGAACTGCGACCGATACGTCTCGATGGCCGGCATGAGCGCAGCCGGGGCAAAGTGCGAGGCGAACGCATACGGGAGTCCCAAGACCGCGGCAAGCTGCGCTCCATACAGGCTGGATCCGAGAATCCAGATCGGCACCTTCAGTCCGGTGCCCGGCACCGCCCTGACCCGCTGTCCCGGCTCCGCCTCCGCGAAATAGCGCTGCAGTTCGACGACATCGCGGGGAAACGCGCCGACATCTCCGTCCAGGGTTCGCCGGAGCGCATGACTGGTGTGCTGGTCCGTCCCTGAAGCGCGGCCAAGTCCAAGGTCGATACGCCCCGGGAACAACGTGGCCAGGGTGCCGAATTGCTCCGCAATCACCAACGGCGCGTGGTTGGGCAACATGATGCCCCCGGCCCCTACACGAATCGTCGAGGTGGCCGCCGCCACATGCCCGATAACGATGGCAGTCGCGGCGCTGGCGATGCCCGGCATGTTGTGGTGCTCGGCGAGCCAGAAGCGCCAGTATCCCCATCGCTCCGCATGCTGGGCGAGGTCCGCGGTGTGACGCAGCGCCACCCCGGCGTCGCCCCCTTCGGGGATCGGAGACAGATCGAGGATCGAGAAAGCGGTCATAGTAGTGTCGGTTCCAGGTTACCCATCATGTTCGATCACATTCTCTACCTGTACGGGTTCAACCTTCAGTTTGCGAAAACGCTGGTGGCCGACGTGACGCCAGAACAGTTCTGTCAGCAACCGGGAGCGTGGTGAACCACCCGGCGTGGTCGCTCGGCCATCTGGTGTTGTCGTGCGACCAACTGGCGCAGTTCGTGGGGCAGGGCGCCGACCTTCCGGACGGCTCTACCGAACTATTCAAGGCCGGGAGCACACCTGCGACGCGCGCCGCTGACTATTCGTCGAAGGAGGCACTGCTCGCCGCCCTCACGACGCAACACGCCCGCGTCGTCGAGGCCCTCACCGCGGTCGACCAGTCGACCTTCAGCGAGCCGCATCCCGACGAGGACACGCGCAAGTACTTTTCGACCCGAGGGGACATGATCATCTTTCTGATGGTGGCCCATGAGATGGACCACCTCGGCCAGATCGTAGCCTGGCGCCGAGCGGCGGGGTTGGGTTCGGCGACGAGTGCCTGACCCGCCGCGTGGACGTGTGGCGAATCGTGGGCTCGTGGTACCCTCTGTCGGGATCTTTAATGAGGACACACCTATGACCATTCGACCACGCGCGCTTCTTGCCATCTGTGCGGCGTCCGCTCTGCTCGTGTCTGTGACGGCCTCCGCTCAATCGAGCAGTGGTGCCGCGGCGCCGCGGACCGCCGATGGCCAGCCGGATCTGAGCGGGGTCTGGGACTTCCGGACCGTGACCCCGCTCGAGCGTCCGGCGGATCTGGCTGACAAAGCATTCCTGACCGGGGAAGAAGTGGCTGCCTATGCTGCCGAGCGTGTGCTAGCCAACAATGCTGACCTCAACCGAGAAGCGAAGAAGCAAGAGACCACCGCCCGAGGTCAGGTGAACGGCACCAGCGAGACCCGCGACTTGGCCCTCGCCTACAACGACTTCTGGTGGGATCGGGGGACGGCGGTGGTCGAGACGCGCCGCACCTCGCTGGTCATCGACCCGTCGAACGGGCGCGTGCCGGAGTTGACGACCGCGGGCGCCGCCCGGGTGGCCGAGCGCGTGCGAATCAACCAGCGTCCAACTGAGGGGCCTGAGGACCGTCCGCTCGGCGAGCGGTGCATCACGGGCTTCAATTCCGGGCCGCCGATGCTGCCGGCCGCCTACAACATGAACGTGCAGATCTTCCAGACGGCCGACCATG
>JAPYUM010000143.1 GCA_029940535.1 Vicinamibacterales bacterium | reverse complement strand
CGGCTTGCGGCTGCGGGGCCACCGGCACCGGCAGGTGCGGCATGGGTGGTGCCGCGAACATCTTCTGTAGCAACGAGAACCCGATCCCGCCCAGCTTGGTGGCGCGGGACGCGCGGGCGCTGTCGGTCGACAGACCGGTGTTCCCAAACGCGTTCAACATCACTTTGGAGGCCACGACGAACGCGACCCGGTTCCTGAACGACTTCAAGATATCGGACCGCTTCCAGCTCGCCTTGAGGCTGTAGAAATTGTTCCAGACATTCTGGGTGCCCTGGCGGATCTGTTCGCCCGACATCACCGGGTGCGGCGTCAACAGCTTGGGTCGTTTCGCCTGCGGGATCAGCCAGTGGCGCGAGACGGGGATGCCGTCGACCTTGGCCATGCTGTCACCCTCTTCGCGTTCCCACTGTTCGAAGTCCAGGGTTCCCGGGAACGGGGTCAGGGTGACGAACTGGGCGAAGGTGATATCGGCCCGCTTGGCCAACTCGGCCGTCGCGTCGAAGGTCTCGGGACGGTCGCTGGGCAGACCAAAGATGAAGGAGCCGAGAATGTAGACTTTGTGCTTCCGGAACATCTGCAGACGTTCCACGAGGTCTTCGCCCGCCAGGTTGAAATCTTTGTAGACGTCTTTCAGGCCCTCCGGGGTGACCGCCTCGATGCCGACCAAGGCACCTCTGATGCGCGCCCTGCACATGGCGTCGAGGAACTCCGGATCCTCGGCGGACTCCATCGTGATCTGAGTGAAGAAATTCAGATCGCTCGGAAGCTGCGCCATCAGTTCCATCAACTCGAACCGCTCGTCGCGCAGCGCCTTCAGCTCGTTGTAGCGGGTCTTGTCCTCGCGCCGGCCGGCCATTCTGAGATCCTCGAGCGTGACCGGGTAGAAATTGTCATCGGCCAGCGCGATGAACTTGAACCCGATCCGGCGCAGCTCGACAATCTCCTCGATGACCGGATTGACCGCGCGCTGACGGGGCTCCTGACCATCGGTGCGCCACACGGAGCAAAACGAACAGTGCTTGGGACAGCCGCGGACGGTCTGCACTGACGCCCACACATAGCTCTCGCGCTTCATCAGATCCCAGCGCGCCTTCCGGAACTGGCCCGCGTCCACGCGCCCACCGTCGTAGATCCGCTGCGGCGTGCCGTTGACGCAATCCTCGATCGCTTGGCCCCAGGTGACATCGCCGTCTCCCTTGACCACGGCGTGCGCGCCTCCGCGCTCGTGTGCCTCTTCCGGAAACAGCGTGGGATGGCTGCCGCCGTAGACCACCCACGCCCCGCGCGCTCGGGCACGTGCCCCCAGTTGGTAGCCGACCAGGGCGTTGCCGGTATGCAGACCGATACCGATGACGTCACCCTTCTCGAGCCGGTCAGTGTCGAACTGCTCCAGTGACTCGTCGCTCAGGATGGGATCGCCCCACTTGGCCGGGGTGGCGGCCGCGAGCACAAACATCCAACGCGGGGTGATGAACCCCGTGCCGTAGGAAAAGTGACTCGGATTGACGATATGTACGCGCACGGAATCTCCCCTCGACAACGGCGGACGCTATGTTGTTCGCGGAATCTGACCTATCCGCGCCCAGCTTGTTCGCAACCTGACTGCAACCTGGTTGGCACCTAGTTGCAACATTTGGTCATCCGATGGGTCGGACACTGTCGAAGCTCGCTATTCTAGCCGCTCGGGCCGTGCAACCACAACTTCCCGTCGGCACATTCGGACGATTGCGATACGCTTCGAGACCGTTCGAAATCCAGACGTCTTGTAATCGGAACCCGTTCAGAATGCGCGGTCGGCTCCAGTGATGGCATCGGGAAGCGGGAACACCGGACGAGACGTCGCAGCGGAGTCAGCACAATATCGGCAACGCCATGCCGAGCCGGAATCGAGCGTGGCGGCGCGGTGCCCCGGAACATTCGACTTCGTGTTGGTCGTGCCGGTGTATGGGGAGTCGCCGGACTTCGTCGACGGCTTCCGAGCCGCCGCGGGACAGGCGGGGCACCTGCTGCTCGTGGTGGTACTCAATGGCCGGAGCGGGGCGACGGCGACCGTGCACTCGTCGAACGACGGCTGCTTTCGTGCGCTCAGCCGACGGTTTGCGCTACGTCCGCTCGGCCCTGGCAGCTGGCTCGGCCACGAAAGCGACCCGACGGGCACTCCTGGCGCACCCGAGTCCAGGCTGAGCGTACTCGTCGTCGACCGTTTCACACCCGGTCGTCGCCTCCCGGCGCGCCAGGGCGTGGGGCTGGCTCGCAAGATCGGTGCGGACGTGGCCCTCGAACTGATCGTGGCGGGCGGGGTGCGCCACCCATACATCGCGATGACCGATGCTGACGCACGTCTGCCAGAGGACTACTTTGCGCGTATCGCGGCGATCGAGCCCGGGTGCTCCGGGGCCATGTTTCCGTTCTGGCACGAGCCAGGGGGTGAGCGACAGATGGATCGCGCCACCGCCCTGTACGAAATACGACTCCGCTACTTCCAACGCGGACTGCAGTGGGCGCACTCGCCCTACGCGTTTCACACCGTGGGCAGCACGATGGTGGTGGATGCACTCTCATACGCTCTGGTCCGGGGGGTGCCCAGACGCCGGGCCGGGGAAGACTTCTACCTGCTGAACAAGCTGAGCAAGTTGCGCCCACTCGCACATCTGCAGGGGGCTCCGATCCGGCTGCGCAGTCGATTGTCCGAACGGGTACCCTTCGGCACCGGTTCGGAAAGCGCCAAGTTGGTTCGTGGAGCCAAACTCGAGCTGTACCATCCCGACTGTTTCACGGCCGTTCGGCAGCTCGTGCAGGCCCTCCGGCGCCTCTCCGGGGCCAGAGCGGCGCCGAGTTCTAGGGCCCGCCCGGTCGTGTCCGACCTGCTCGTGGCGATGAACCCCATCGTGCGGCGCTTCCTCGAACGCCAAGGCGCTCTCGATGCCTGGCCGGGAATCATCGCCCAGGCGCCGAGTCCCGCCGCCAGAATCCGCCGTTTGCACGACTGGTTCGATGGATTCCGCACGCTGAAGCTGATCCACCATCTGCGAGACGGTGGCTCGCCGTCGTTGCCGTGGAAAGAAGCAATCCGGCGGGCACCGTTCATGGACGAAGCCGATGTCGGAGATGACGGGGCGAATCTGATCACGACTCGAACGGCGTTGTTAGGCCGTGAACAGGATCTGCCGCGGCTGATCGGGCCTAGTGCGTTCGAGGAATGATTCAGGGCATGGGATCCACGGTGACCGCAACCCGGTTGCTCCCTTCGCGCTCGCCGTCGCTCGCCGACAGCTCGAGCTCGTAGGCGCCGGGCGCATCGAACGAGGCCAGCGTACGTGGCTCATCCGGCGCACTAAAGGTGGCGGTGCCCGGACCGCTCACCATCCGCCAGGTGGTGACGAGCGCGCCGGCTCTCGGCAACCCTTCGTCGCGGACACTACCAAACAGCTTCAACTCGGCACCGACGGTGGCGGCGACCTCGGCCGGTGCTCCGTCTCGCCCGTTCCGCAACCCGAGAAAACGCACCGTTGGAGACCGGTTCAGGCAGACGCCTTGAGGCGCCTCACTCGGCTCCACATCGCGCAGGGCGTTGCGCACCGAGCCCGCTTCGAACTCCCAGTTGTACTGCAGCATGTCGTCGCTGGTCGTGCTGGTCACGCCGCCGTGGCCCAACGTCCAGCGCAGACCGCCGTCGAACTCCGGCCCCATCACCATGATGCACTGGAAGCGGTGATGCCCTGGAAGAAACGTCGTCGACTGCTGGCGATCGCCGGGGGCGGTGCCAAAGCTGTTCAAAGGACCAACCGGGATGGTCACCGGCTCGAAGTTGTGGCTGAAATAGGCGAACGCCAGCACGTGGAGACCCTCATCGGTGACCATGAAGCCGTCATACACCGCATAGACCGGCTCTTGCTGCGCCGCGGCAGGCGCGGTGAGAGGCCCGGCCAGCGAAACGACGGCCGCGAGTGCGGGCAGGACACGCCAATCGGTCATGATGTTCTCCAGATGTCGGTCACTCCGCTACGTCAGCGTCGGCGCGACTCGTGAAACCGCGAGGCGCCGTGCGCATGCTGAATCCGTCGCGACACGATGTATCACGAGGCGGTGCGTCACCACAACCGGCGGTGCCGACGACGAACCAGGGACGCGACGCGAGACCCGCCAAGAAATCCTGTTGCGATCTCCGAAGGCGGACCACTACACTGGCTGGACATCGAACCATTCGGCATCACCCTGGAGGATTGCCCATGCGCGCTGTCTCGACAGCCGTTGCCATCATCGCGGTCTCGTTCGTCATCGGCGCCGCGTCGCCCGGCCCCGCAGCGGCGGGACAGGCCGCCGACGACGCGACGTTCACCCGGGACGTGCTGCCGGTGCTGCAGCAATCATGTCAGCAGTGTCACCGCCCTGGCACCGGCGCGCCGATGTCGCTGCTGACCTATGAAGAAACCCGTCCCTGGGCTCGAGCCATCAGGGACCGTGTCGTGGCGCGTCAGATGCCGCCGTGGCACATCGACCGGAGCATCGGCGAATATGTCGCCGACCCCTCGCTGAGTGACGACGAAATCGCGACGATCGTGAACTGGGTCGCGGCGGGCGCGCCACGCGGCAATCCGACCGACGCGCCAGAGCCGCTCGAGTTCGCGAACCTGAACGAGTGGACATACGGCGAGCCCGATCTGATCGTGCAAATGGAAGAGGGCTTCAAGATTCCGGCTGAGGGCGCCGACTTCTATCCGTCCGAGACGGTCGACCCGGGACTGACCGAAGACCGCTACGTGAAATGGGTGCAGATCATCCCCGAGGCGTACTGCTGCGTCCATCACTCCCATGTGTATGTGAGCGTGCCCGACGACGTCGAGAACCGCGAGGAATTTCGATTGGGTATGGGGTCGAACACACGAGAGATCGACCTCATCGAGTACGCGATGGGGAGCACCGGTCAGTTCTACCCGGACGGCACGGGACGCAAGCTGCCGGCCGGCGGACAGTTCCGTTTCGCGCCGCACTATCACCCCTGGGGCGAGGAGACCGTCGACCGCCAAAAGGTGGGTATCAAGTTCTACCCCAAGGGCGAGGTGCCGGAACTCATCGTCACCGCCCACCGCATCCGCACCGGCATCGGGCATGACTGGAGACTCAACCGGGAGGCGGTCGAGGACCGACTGTTACGGGCCGGAGTCGACCTCGACCTGCACGCGGACCGGATGCCGACTGGAGCGCTGATTGACGACAACACGCTAAACGGCGTCGCGTTGATGAGCATCCCACCCGATTCAGTCGTGCGACACGAACGGTTCTGGCCGCTGCCACAGGCGGGGCTCGTGCTCAGTTTTCAGCCGCACATGCACTTCCGAGGAAAACGGATGCTGCTCGAGGCGATTCATGTAGACGGCCGTCGCGAGGTGCTGACGGACGTCACGGACTACGAGCAGTCCTGGCAGATCGTGTACGCGTTCAAGGAACCTCATCTGCTCCCGAAAGGCACCATCCTGCACACCGTCTCGTGGCACGACAACACCGCCAACAACCGTCATAACCCGGACCCGACGGCCTGGGTGGGCTGGGGCTCGCGCACCATGGACGAAATGGGACACGGCTGGACGGATATCGCCTTCATGTCCGACGAGCAGTACGAGGCGTATCTGGCGGGCAAGCCGTTACGTGGTATCTCGACTGAAAACAACGAGTAGGACACCCCCGGCCTGACCCCGAAAACGAGATCACGGCGACACTATTGCGCGTTCGATCTCACTGGATACAGTCCAACCGACCGGTTCTGGTCGCTCCCGCCACCACCCAGATCGCCCCAAGACCCCGCAACTTCGTGGGTCGTCTCCGGTCTGACCGCGCCTCGGCGCGAAAATTGCCTTGCATCCCACTGAGGAATAGCACGTCCTCCACGGCCGGCCCGTCATAGAGCGGACCGCCCATGACGATCTGGGCTCGAGACGCCCCGGGAGACCTTTGCCGTGCACCACGCCGCCGCCGCTGCCTCACGTTGGCCTCACGACCCGTCAGCCACGCCGCTGGGCAAGACCCACGACGAGCAGCCTGGCACGTTTCGCGAACTCGCCGACCATTGTCGGGACGTCGTGTGGGTGCGAGATGCGCGGAACGCCGAATTGACCTATGTCAACGCCGCCTACCGAAGCCTGTGGGGACGAGACGCAGAAGATGCGCGAGACGTGCTCGAAGGGACTGTTCTGATCAACCCCGGTGACCGCCTCGCCTGACTGGTTCCGACAACGACCAGCGCGGCCATGGTCGAGAGACATGGGCGATCGAGCGCGGCCGTATTCATGACCGGGACCACCCCTTCCCCCACCATTCGCGTTCTCGACCAGCACGCCCGCCTGAGCCTCGGCTCCAGCCATGAGGCGATCTACCGCCTGGTCGCCACCGCATTGGCGAGCCGGAACATCTCCGGTCATCGACTCATCGATGTCGGGTGTGGCGGCGGCGCGCTCCGCCGCTTCGTGCAGGGTCGGTTCCAGGAATATGTCGGGATAGACGGCGTGCGGTATGACACCTTCCCGGCTGACGCCCAGTTCCACCAGGTGGATCTCGACCACGACGGGCCCCTCCCGGCCGGCGCGGAGGGCGCCGACGTCGTGACCGCGGTCGAGACCATCGAGCATCTGGAAAACCCGCGCGCGCTCGTCCGGCAGCTCGTTCGGCTCGCCAAGCCCGGCGGGTGGATCCTCCTGACGACCCCAAATCAACGCAGTGTCCTGAGCCTCGTGACGCTGCTTCTCAAAGGGCAGTTCTCGGCGTTCCAGGACACCGATTATCCAGCCCACATCACGGCGCTGCTAGAGAGCGACCTGCGTCGCATCGGCAGCGAGCTTGGCCTCACGGACGCCGCAATCAAATACACGGGGTGGGGTCGACTCCCGCTCACGTCGTGACACTATCCGCGAGCCCTGACCGCGCTCCTACCACGCGCGCTGTCCGACAATCTGTTGTATATCGCCCGAACACCGCCCTGTGACGCAGGCCTTTAGGCCTGCGATCGCATGGCTAAAGCCGTGCGCCACAATGAGGTCTGTGGCCCGGTCGAAGTGGCCCGGTGCCTACGTCTCCTCAGGAGCCGGCGCCTACCAGCACCAGCAACGTCAGGGCGAGCACCTGTGTGGCCTGTTTGATGTCGTCGATGCCGCACCATTCATCCGGCTGATGCGCTTGTTCCAGCGCGCCGGGACCATACGCTACACAGTGCTCGATGCCGGCCACGCGGGCCACGTGCTTGTGGTCGTAGGTGCCCGGGCTGGCCACCAGGGTCACGGAGCCGGTGAGTGTCTCGACCGACGCC
Source organism: Vicinamibacterales bacterium (assembly GCA_029940535.1). Classification (GTDB taxonomy): domain Bacteria; phylum Acidobacteriota; class Vicinamibacteria; order Vicinamibacterales; family UBA8438; genus UBA8438. The sequence goes on along the minus strand of JAPYUM010000143.1, from coordinate 1,087 downwards.
GAGAGCGCCTGCACGAGCGGGGAGTCGGATGGCGTGCGCAACGGATGCACCAGCATCCGATCACGCAGTGCGCATCGCAGGCCCGGATGCTCCTCGGAGAGTTCGGCCAACAGTTGCTCGATCTCGACCTTGACGGCGTCGAAACTTTCCTCGGGCAGAAAGCGCCGATCGAACGTGGCCACGCACCGATCCGGCACGCAGGGTGTCTGGGCGCCCGGACCGGTCTGTCCGCCAGTGATGCTGTTCAGATTCAACGTGGCCTGCCGCGCCAGCGTGGGCACGACCGGCAATGCGGTCGTGCGCAACGCGAGCCGGGGCGCGAGACGGGTCCGAACCGCTTCCAGTACGGTCGTCATGTGGTCGATCGCATTCACACCCAGGAAGGGCATGCTGCCGTGGGCCGTGTGTCCGGTGGTCACGAGGTCGAACCAGTACACGCCGCGGTGCCCCACGCAGATGCGATCGGGTCCGAATGGTTCTGGGATGATGACGTAGTCGGTCTGCGCGGCCGACAAATGTCCTTGCTCGGCCAGCCACGCGACCCCGGCATGTCCCCCGCTCTCTTCGTCGACAGTACCGCTGATCTCGATTCCCCCGACCAGGGGGATGTCGGCTCGACGCAACGCCTCGGCGGCATAAACGGCAGCCGCAAGACCCGCCTTCATGTCGCTACTGCCCCGGCCATACAGGCGGCCGTCGCGGACGATGCCGCCAAACGGGTCGCACGTCCACCCCTCACCGGGAGGCACGACGTCGAGATGCCCGTTCAGATGTACGACCGGGCCGTTCGCATCACCCGCCCGCCGCCCGAGCACATTGACCCGTGGATAGCGCGACGAGTGCTCGACACGATCCTCCGGCACCAGATCGCGAACCGTGAAACCACACGTTCGCAACCGATCGCCGAGAAGACGAGCGCACGCCTCATAGGCTTCACCGGGCGGATTGACGGTGGGAACCCGCACCAAGTCGGCCGCGAAATCGACGATCTCGTCAGTGGCCTGCTCGACCTCGTTCAGGACACGTTCGACCGCGCGCCCGCCGCTTTCCGCTAGCATTCGTTAGACGGGGCTGCGCCCCGAACCCC
>JAPYUM010000142.1:1231-8397 GCA_029940535.1 Vicinamibacterales bacterium | reverse complement strand
GCAGGCGTCCGCCCCGCCCGGCCGGGCGGGGGTGACCGACGCAGCAACGCCGCCACACGGACGCCTCGCTCCGAAACCTAGAAGCCGAGACCGAAGCGGAGTGCGACGGTGCTGCCGATGCTGTTCCTGAAGGAACCAAAGCTGGAGCTGGCGAGGTTCGAGAGGACGTCGCGCGGGTTGTCGTGACTCGTGAGGTTGTAGAACTGGACCCCGACGTCGACCCGGCGACCGAGAAAATCCATACGCTTCGTGACGGCGAGATCAGCCGAGAAGAACGCCGGGTAATCGGAACTGTTGCGGACGCCGACGACTGAATAGTCCTCGCTAAAGATCGTGTAGGGAAACCCGGTTCGCCACTCGATCCCGGGGGTCATGGTGATCCCCCGGGGTAGCCGGACGACGCCCCACAGTAATAACCGATTGGGCACTTCGAAGGGCTGGAACGACTGTTGGTTCTCCAGCAACAGCGGGTTGCGGTGGTTATCGTAGATCTCACCAAAGTCGTTGAGATCGCCGTCGGCGCGCATCTTCGAAAAGGACGCATACAGATCCCCCTGGTCGTTCGCCAACGTCCACCGCACCGTGGCGTCGAACTCGCGGCTCCTCAGGCGTCCGGTGGACGAGAGCACCAAGGCCGGAGCCGCCGGATCGGTCACGCGAGTGACGAGCAACCGATTGCGGGCGCGACTCTCTCGATAGTTCACCCGCAAGAGCAACGACTCGGTGAGCTGCCGGTCGAACTCGAGGTTCCAGACGCGACTCGTCGGCTCCTCGAAGCCCCGCGGATCGATCCGGTTCTCGAACACGAGTAGGGCGCCGCGCGCCGAGCCGGCGCCGTCGTACTCCTGTTCGACGCGTTGCTGAAAACGCTCGAACGCATCGACCTGCAAGAACGTCTGATCGAAGAACAGTCCCCACCCGCCCTTGACCAACGTGCGGCCGGCCTGGTCCAGCGCCAGTGAGAACGCCGTGCGCGGTGACAGGTGACTCTCGGAGATCATCGAGCTCTGGTCGTATCGCAGACCGAGGTCCAAGGCCAACCGCGGACTCACCTGCCAGTGGTCCTGCACGTAGCCGGAGGTCATCACATCCGAGGCCTCCAGCTCGCCGGGGCCACGAAACGTGATCCGCTTCAACAGGCGTCCGTCGGCGCCACGGACCTCTATCGGACCGCTCCGGTCGACCCCCTCGAATGACGTGGCGAACACCTGGGCGCCGAATTTGACCAGATGCTGCTGACCTCGCCAGTCCCAGCTCTGCAACCGAGCGACCCCCAGCTCGAGCTGGGTGCTGGCGCGGTCGATCTCGTTGAAATAGTTGCCGCGTAACCCATCAGGGGTCAGTTGGGCCGGCCCCGATCCCTCCGGCCGTACGGCCACGTCGAAGCCTCTCAGGGCGACACGCGTCTCCCAGAGCGTGTTCGCACCAGTGGCCAGCCGGTCGACCAGCGCCACATTCCAGCCACCGAGGTCTGCCTCCGGAGTGGCCTCCCCAAGGTCGATGGAGCTGATCCCCAAGTTGTCCACTGTCGACGGAAACACGGACAGGGTCCCGATCATCGAATGACGATCGGTGAGTTTGAGGTCGACCTGCGTGAACACGTCGAAGCCCTCGACGACTTCCTCCCTAGCGCCGGGAATATTCTCTTTGACTTCGGAACGCACGAATCGATAGTCGAACGCCTGCGAGATCCAGGCCCGGCCCCGCTTGAGCGGACCGCTGACCTGCACCCGAGGTGTGGCCGTGTTGATCCCATTGATCGTGCCGCCACGGAACCTGGGCTTCGGGAGCAAACTGCCGAAGTTGAGATCCCAGTGGTCGTCGCCGGCCACGGTTCGGACCTCGGTCACCGCGCCGGACACGCGCCCGAATTCCGCCGAATAGGGCACCGCATTCACCTCGACCGTCTCGACGACGCTCAGCGGCAACTCGAACGCGAACTGGCCGGTGACAGGATCGGTGGCATTGGCCCCATTGACAAGCAGGGTGCTCTGGCTCGGACGGGTGCCGTTGAAGCTGATACGCCCGCGGGGGTCACGCACGACGCCGGGTAAGAGCGGCAGCGCGTCCTGGAAGCGATCGGTCGGCAGTTGGAAGACCTGCAGGAACTCCGTCCCGAACTCGTCCTTTTCGAGCGGCTGACCGGCCCCCGTGCTGGCGTCGACGGTGACCACTTCCGACAGCGGCGCCACCTCCAGCCGCAGCCGCACGCCGAGTACCTGGCCCGCCACAACCTCGACCGGACCCACCATGCCGGACGCATAGCCTGAGAGATCGGCCGCCACCATATAGGCGCCAACCGGTAGCGCTGCGAATCCGAAGGCCCCGGCGCCGTCGGTGACGGTGGTGTCGAGGACTGCGTCAAAGGGAGGGTCGGCGGCCTGAGCGGAATCAACCCCGGCCACGGTCACCGTTGCGCCCGGAAGCACGTGGTTGGCGGAGTCGACGACGACCCCCTCAATTCCCGCCGTTTGAGCCTCGGCGCCGCCTGGCCACGCGGCCACCGGGAAGCATATGAGACCGACGACGCAGAGCGCCTGTGCCCGCATGTCGGAGAGATACTACTGTAGCGGACGGGGCAGTCGCGGCGAAACGAGGTCGTGCGACACGTAAAGACCTGATCGGTTGGCCATGACGGACAGACGGTTGTACGCTCGCGTGAGAGTTGGTGGCCTCGACCGGCCGAGGCCGCGTCCCACTGAAAAAGGAGACAGTTACCCAATGTTCGATACGATTCAGGACGCGGTCGACGACCCGATCGCCAGCACCACACTGAACCGACCCGATCGCCTGGAGCAACGTCCGCCGCGCTTTGGACGCATCAGCCCGGCGGCGGGACCGACCAAGGTCTCGTTGTGACGGGGACGCCGGCAGACCTCACCGACAAGAACAGTCGCGACGATCGCATCCTACTCGAGGGGCCGCAGAGTCGCACCAGAGACTTTTGGCTGGTGCTCAGATCGGTCAGAGATTTCATCGCCGGGTTCCGAGGGCTGCACTTCGTCGGCCCGTGTGTCACCGTGTTCGGGTCGGCCCGGTTCAAACCGGATCACCCGTACTACGCCCTCGGCCGCCAGGTGGGCGCCGGCTTGGCACAGCTGGGTTTCACGGTGATGACCGGTGGCGGTCCGGGATTAATGGAGGCGGCGAACCGTGGGGCCAAGGAGGCCGGTGGACGCTCGGTCGCCTGCAATGTCCGCCTGCCAAAGGAAGAGGACCCGAACCCTTACTTGGACCACTCCGTCACGGCGCATTACTTCTTCGTACGCAAAGTGCTGCTCTTCAAGTATTCATACGCCTTTGTCGCGTTGCCGGGCGGCTTCGGAACCATGGATGAGCTCTTCGAGGCGCTGACCCTCGTGCAGACCGGCAAGATACAGAGCTTCCCCATCGTGTTGATGGGCACCAGCTACTGGCGCCGACTGCTCCATCTGATCCATCGGATGGAACGCGAAGGGACGATCAGCGCGCGGGACCTCAGCCTGTGGCTCACGACCGACGACCTCGACGAGGCGATGGCTCATATCCGCACGCACACGGTCGACAAGTTCGGGCTGCTCAAGCGCCCGGCGCCAAGACCGTCGAGAGTGTTGCGTGAACCCCGTGTCGCGCCCCGGCGAACCACGCCGGTCTAGTACCCTCGGACATGGACACGGGTGTGGCGACCTGACTCACGGCACGTCGAATTGATCGACCGTCAAGACCGGCATGTCGCCGTCGGTCGCCAGCGACACATCGCCACGCACCCGCACCACGGCGTCACCGGCCGCCGCCCTGAGCGCACCGACCTGGTCTCCGGTCAGGACGAAGGCGATGTCGTCCGGTAACACCAGCGCGGTCACGGCGTTTGTCTCGGAGAGCCGGCCGACCGCAGTGAGCCCGAACGCAGTCGGCGTGAACCCGGCGTTTCGAATGACGTCCCGGACGGCCGTCAGCGGCACGCTCGCCCCCGGCTCCAGCCCCAGCACGACCCGGCCCTCCTCGCCCCGGATCTCAACCAGCGCTACGTGGTCCAGCCGGGACAACCGTCGCTCGAGCCCCTGTGCGCAGGACGGACAGGTCAGCTCGACCTCCACGACCACCTCTACCATGCCCGGCTCACCGAGCGGTTGAGCGACCGTCTGACCGGCGATGCTCAGCGCGGCCACCCCGATCAACAGGAACTCCATGACCCTGCGCTCAGTTGTCATCCGGAGACTAGCCCCACTCCTGGCCCAGCGAGTCGAGTCCCGCCCGACCCAGTTCTTCGGCGGTCATAAACGGCTCGAACGTGACGTCGGCGTCAAACGTCAGGAAAAATGGCTCAGCCAGGCGTGGGATATCCGTCGGGTCGTTGACGGTGACCACCAGAAGCCCGCCCCGCCGTCCGTCGCTGGCGTTAGAATACGCGGCGTCCGGCTTGATCGCCTCCATGATCCGCTGAATTTTTTTTGCCGGCGCTCCCGTCGCAAACCGCCGCGTTGAATGGGCCAACCGGGAACCGCACGTTCATCAGCATCGGCAATCATGACCTCCTGAGTCGTTCGTGACATCCGTGTAAGGGGAACAAGGGTAGAACAGTGAGCCGACGAATTCCACGTCGTTGGCGACGCCAGGGTCGGCGCCTGCCTCCTCACATCCGCCCCGGGGGAACAGCCGCGCGTCGTCTCAATAGAGAATCGTGAAACTGCCCTGCCGGTCGACGACCACGGCCGGCCGGCTCCACGCCGGGATGTCACCCGTCGAGCCGTGGACTCCAGTCGGTTGACGTCGTTGGTTGTATTCCTGCCAGTGCAGCGTGCCGCCCTGGTTCCAGGCCATCCCTTCCGTCCACACGAACAGGACCCGTCCGTCAGCGGCAGGCGCGACGACCGGATGCTTGCGCTGTTCACCGGGCGACGGCGGACGGATGGGCTCGGAGACAGTCCCCGTCGTTCTATCGACGGTGGCCCATGCGCCCCCCCCGCGGTTTCCCACGCGAGGGTCACGACCCCCTCGTCGTCGCCATCATCGTCGCGTGCCGCGGCCGTCGATATAGACGAGGTGGACATCGGACAGGCTCCGAGCCGCCAGCCCTCGAGCCGTGTTCGCTCGAACATCCGACCATCGGAACTCAGCAGGAACATGTCTCGATGGTCGGGCGGCGCGAAGCCCCGGTAGAGCGCGCGCGTGGTTCCGGCGCCATCGAGCGCCGCACTCATCCCACAGCAACCGCACACGCCAGCCTCGGACACCGCGACTTCCGGTCCGAACGTCGACCCGCCGTCCGCGGACCTTGTCATCCAGACGCGTCGCCGTTCCTCTCCACCTTCACCCGCGTCGGCGTGCCAGAGCACCGAGACACGGTCGCGCGTATCCGCGGCCACTGTGCCGCCGCCATCGAGCCCGAAGGCATGGGTCACGAGGTTGCGCTGCGGCTCAAGCTCGCCGTGGTCGTCGAGACGCGAGTACAGCATCGGGCTCTGGCCGTCTGATCCACGAGGCTCGGCGCGGTCGGAACCCATCCAGGCCACGTGTGGTCGTCCGCCGGTTCCCAGAGCCAGATGGGCGCCGCGAACGGTCCCGATGGCGATGACACTGGCGGGTTACGAGTTCACCCGGAGCGGGATTGAGAAATCGACGGCGTCAACCGTCCGGCGGACGTAATAGACATCCCCAGCCACCGGGTCGCCGGTGAAGTAGATCAGGTGCACGGTGCCGCTCGCGTCGACCCGCGCCATGGGCTGGATGTGCCCGTCAGGCAGTTGCCGAACCGCGTTGGGTTCCGCGCCTTGCGCGCGATCCGCTACGGTCACGCCAATCATGAGCAGGGTGACGCCCAACCGCACGAGGATCGTGAACATCGCCGCGGACACGCAGGTGCGCTGTCTCATGACATCTCCTCGGATCGAAAACGAGCGCCCGGCCTATTCCCCTCGAGCCAGATCCGTGAACTCAAAACCAGAGCCGCAATCCCGCGAGCAGCCGGCGACCGCCCGACGAATCACCCGCGGCGCGCGCCAGACTCGACGTATCACCGAACGTATTGCGCCAGCCGATGCCGACGTATGGAGCGAACTCGCGGCGAATCTCGTACCGCAATCGTAACTCACCGTGGATGGTGCTCAACCCAGCGCCGATACCTCGCGCGAGATCGGCCTTACCGAACAGATTGAATTCAGCCAACGGCTGCAACACCAACCGGTTCGTCAACAGGAGCTCATACTCCGCTTCCAGACGAGCCGCGGTGCGTCCTCCGGTCCCAAAGTAGGCCGTCGCCTCTATCTCGAACCAGTAGGGTACGAGACCCTGAACGCCCACTGCCAGCCATGACTGTGCGGGCCCCGGTCGCACGTCCTGGCGCACCCCGACGACCACGTCCCACCAGCGCGCGAACGCCCGACCGTAGAGCAGGTGGGCCTCCGCCTCATCGAGATGTCCGCCGTCGGCGTCGCCCGCGGTTCGAAACCACAACCGATGCAGATCGCCGCCAATCCAACCGGTTGAGTCCCAACTCGGGCCCTCGTGCGCGTCGCTTCCATGCCACTCGAGTTGGTCGACGAGCACAAACGAGTGCACGGCGCTGTCCTGCGTCGCGTACGATTCCACGTCCGGAAACGCCGCGGCCCGGTCGGCGTCGGTGACGGGCGGTATTGGCGTGGCTGGCTGCGCGCGGGCCGCGCGCGGGGAGAGACACGCCACGACACCGACGCACGCGATGACCAGGACGGTGAGGTGCCTCATACGTCGACCCGCACCTCTCGGAACATGCCGGCGGCCATGTGGTAGAGCAGGTGGCAGTGGAACGCCCACCGTCCCAACGCGTCGGCCCGCACCCGGAAACTCCGCCTGGAACCGGGTGGCATGTCGACAATGTGCTTTCGGAGATGGAACTCACCGTCGTCGTTCTCGAGGTCGCTCCACATGCCGTGCAGATGCATGGGGTGCGACATCATCGTGTCGTTCACCAGCACGATACGCATCCGCTCGCCATAGGTGAGTCGTATGGGTTCGGCGTCAGAGAACTTGACGCCGTCGAACGACCACACGAATCGCTCCATGTGGCCGGTCAGATGGAACTCCGCCGTGCGGCTCGGCTCGCGCCCGTCGGGATCGGGAAACAGGGTTCGCAGGTTGGCGAGCGTCAACACCCGCCGCCCGTTGCCACGGAGCCCGATGCCGGGGTCGTCGAGCCGCGAGGTGGGCAT
>JAPYUM010000142.1:0-1131 GCA_029940535.1 Vicinamibacterales bacterium | reverse complement strand
CATCGCTGGCATCTCCTCAGACATCGCGGTGTGCCCACCGTGCCCCATGTCATCCATCGTCAGCAGCGGCCGTGGATCAAGCGCGGGCACCGGCGCGCGCAGTCCCTCACGCACGGCCAGGGTTCCGATGGCATATCCCGTGCGATCCAACGACTGCGCGAAGATTGAGAACGCGTCCTGACCCGACGGTTCGACAATGACATCCAGTGTCTCGCCGGACGCGATGCGGAACTCGTCCACCGAGACGGGATGCACATACTGGCCGTCGGCGGCGACCACGCGCAGCCTCAAGCCGGGGATACGGACGTCGAAGTAGCTCATCGCCGAGCCGTTGATAAACCGCAGTCGGACGCGTTCTCCGGGCGTGAACAGACCGGTCCAGTTGCCCGCCGGGGCCTGCCCGTTCATCAAGTAGGTATAGGTCGCCCCCGTCACGTCGGACAGATCGGTGCGGTTCATCCGCATCTCGCCCCAGGCGATGCGGTCGGCCAGAGCCGTGCCGAACCCCTTGGCCCGCACGTCACGCACGAAGTCGCCCACCGTCGGCCGGTGGAAGTTGTAGTAGTCAGACTGCTTCTTCAGTTTGGCGAAGACGCGATCGGGGTTCTCGTCCGTCCAATCGGACAGCATCACGATGTGGTCACGGTCGTACGCGAACGGCTCCGGCTCGATCGGGTCGATGATGAGCGCGCCATACATCCCGCGTTGTTCCTGAAACCCGGTGTGGCTGTGATACCAGTACGTCCCGCCCTGACGCACCGTGAATCGGTAGGTGTGCGTCTCGCCCGGGCCGATGCCATTGAAACTGAGTCCTGGTACGCCATCCTGGTTCGCTGGCAAGAGGATGCCGTGCCAGTGAATCGACGAGGCCTCGTCGAGGGTGTTCGTCACCCGCGCGGTCACGATGTCGCCCTCGCGCCAGCGGAGCGTCGGCGACGGCACGGACCCGTTGACGGTGAGCGCGAACCGTGGCGAACCGGTGAAATCCGCCAACGTCTCGCCGATGGTCAAATCGAAATCCGAACCTTCGAGCGTCGCGACCGGCTGAGATGAATCGACGCAGGCGTGGACGGCCGGACGCCACAGGCCGACACCCGCCACCGCCCCGCCCATCGCGAGCCCTTGCACAAA
>JAPYUM010000141.1 GCA_029940535.1 Vicinamibacterales bacterium | reverse complement strand
ATCGAACCGATCAAGGACGACTACGATGAGGTGCTCGTCTACGTGAACCAACGCGATGACGACTCGGACCTGCCGGCTCGGCGAATGCAATGGACCCCGAGCCAGGGGTACGTGGAAATCATCTATGACCAATGACCGGACCTGGCAGCCCGTGGTAAAAGTCGCGCGTCGCACCGAGAGCGGCGCTGGACCGGTCGGGCAAGGCGAGAAGAGGGAAAATACCGGCAGTATTTGACCGATGAACAACGCAGCTCGGCCGGATTCAGCGCCGGTCGAATGCAGCGGGACTTCTACCACGGGCTGCTAGCCTGACCACGCGCGATGAAGAACACCCCGGACGTCGATAAGCTCGCGAGTGAGTTGAACGCGTGGAGCGACGACGCGCTCGGCGGCCCATCCCGGCTCGAGGAGTGGCTGCGCGTCATGACCGCCCGCAGCGCCAGCGACTTGTTGCTCGTGGCCGGCCTGCCCCCCTCGGTCCGCGTGGACGGCACGATCACCGCGTTGCCTGAGGGCCCCCTTGACGGGGCCGAAATCGAAACCGCGGTGCTGGACGCGCCCCCGGTCGGCGCGGCCCGCCGATACCAGCAGGGCGATCCAGCCGACGCGTCACTGGCCGTGGCCGGTCTCGGTCGGTTCCGGATCAACCTGCACCGCGAGCGGGGTCGGGCGGCGGCCGCGGTCAGGGCGTTGCCGGCACGGCCCCCAAGAACTCTCCGAGTTGGGGCTACCGCCGAACGTGGCGCAGCTCACGAGCCTGCCGTTCGGACTGGTCCTGATTGGTGGACCGACAGGGTCTGGGAAATCGACCACGCTCGCGGCACTGGTCGACGTGATCAACCGACGCGAGGCCAAGCACATCGTGACGATCGAAGACCCGATAGAGTACGAGCATCCGCACGCCAAGAGCGTGGTCGAGCAGGTTGAAGTGGGGCTGGATGTTTCAGATTTCCCAACCGCACTCAGATCGACCTTGCGTCAGGCCCCGGACGTACTGGTGATCGGGGAGATGCGCGACCCGGAAACGATGCAGATCGCGCTGGCGGCAGGCGAAACCGGACACCTCGTGTTCTCGACCCTTCACACGAACGACGTGGCGTCCACCGTAAGCCCGGATCGCCGACTCGTTTCCCTTGGAACGGCAAGCCACGATCCGGCAAGAGCTCTCGATGGCGCTGGCCGCGGTCTATACGCAGACCTTGCTCCCACGGATCGGCGGTGGACGAGTGCCGGCCGCCGAGTTGCTGATGATCGGCTACGGCGCGCGGCAGCACATTCGGAAGAACCAAGTGCAACACTTGCACCAGGAGATCACCCTCACGCGCCGCCATGGATCCTTCACCTTCGAGGAGTCGCTGGCCCGGCTCGTGCAACAAGGTCAACTCGAGCGGCGCGAGGCAATGGCACGTACAGGACACCCCGAAGAACTCGAGCTGGTGCTCCGCGACACACGGGAAACAACCGGTGCCTGAACGAAGGGCGCGCGACAATGCGCGCCCCGCGGCCGCGGAGTGGGGCACTCGGGGTCCCCGCGGAGCGGCCGCGTGGGGCTCGGGGCGCAGCTCCGTCTAAGTAATAAATGAAGCCACCGGCCTACGTGCATGGCGCCAGCGACGTCCCCTTGTTGGGTGAAACGATTGGCGACAACCTGAAACGGACGGTTGCGCGAGTTGGAGCGCGGGAAGCCCTGGTGGCGCCCGCGCAAGACTATCGCGCCACCTACACCGAACTCTGGGACGCGACCACCGCGCTGGCCAAGGCGCTGCTCGCGCGCGGCGTCGTCCAGGGCGACCGCGTTGGTCTGTGGTCACCCAACCGGTTCGAGTGGGTCGTGATTCAGTACGCCACGGCGCGGGTGGGCGCGATTCTGGTCAACGTCAACCCGGCCTACAAGACCCAGGAGCTGCGGCATGCCCTGAATCAGTCCGGTCTGGGCCTGCTCCTCCTGTCCCGACGGTTTCGTCAAACTGACTACGTGGCCATGGTCGACGCGGTGCGTCCCGACTGCCCCACGCTGGGGGACGCGGTGGTGCTGGACGACGACTGGGCGGAGCTGCTCGAGGAGGGCGGGGCGGTCACGGACGCCGACCTGGCCGCCCGAGAGGCTGGACTAGCGTTCGACGACCCGATCAACATTCAATACACGTCAGGCACGACCGGCGCCCCAAAAGGCGCCACGCTGTCGCACCACAACATCCTGAACAACGGGTTTTCCTGCGGCGAGGTGCTCGGCTATACCGAGGTCGACAGGGTCTGTGTACCAGTGCCTTTTTATCACTGCTTCGGCATGGTCATCGGCAATCTGGCCTGCACCAGCCACGGCGCGTGCATCGTGACCCCCGGGGAGACGTTTGATGCCGGGCAGACGCTCGCCACGGTCGAGGCCGAGCGGTGCACATCGCTGTACGGCGTGCCCACGATGTTCATCGCCCAGCTCGACCACCCGGACTGCGACACCACGGACTTCTCGTCGCTACGGACCGGGGTCATGGCCGGCTCTCCGTGCCCGGTCGAGGTCATGAAGCAGGTGCGCGAACGGATGCACATGCCGCAGGTCACCATCTGCTACGGCATGACTGAAACCTCGCCGGTGTCGACCCAATCGCGGGTGGATGATCCGATCGAGAAACGGGTGACCACCGTGGGCGCCGTGCACCCGCACGTCGAAGTGAAGATTGTCGACCCGGACGGGGGACGCGTATTGCCATGCGGCGAGCGCGGCGAGCTGTGCACCCGCGGATACAGTGTGATGCTCGGCTACTGGAATGACGACCAGGCCACGGGCGCCGCGATCGACTCGGGACGGTGGATGCACACCGGCGATCTGGCGACCATGGACGATGACGGCTATGTGAGCATTGTCGGGCGTATCAAGGACATGATCATCCGAGGCGGAGAGAACATCTACCCGCGTGAGATCGAGGAGTTTCTCTATACTCACCCCGGTGTGGCTGACGCGCAGGTCATCGGGGTGCCATCGGACCGGTACGGGGAAGAAGTCATGGCCTGGGTACAGCCAAAACCGCAGGCCCAGCTCGACGCCGACACGTTGACGGCGTTCTGCCGCGATGCCATCGCCACGTTCAAGATTCCGCGATATTGGAAAATTGTCGACGCGTTCCCCATGACAGTCACCGGCAAGATCCAGAAATTCCGCATGCGGGAAGTCGCGGCGGCCGAGTTAGGGCACCCCGAGGACGAACAGACATGATTCGAGTCACCGTTCGACGGGGCGATGGGCTCGGCGACCGGGAGTGGCTCCGGAGCGTGGTCGCCAGAGGGCAGGCCGGTCTGAAGCAAGCCGGTCAGCCGCTGCAGGCGGACGGGCTGTTCGGCGCGGACACGGAGGCCGCAGTTCAACAGTTTCAGGCCGGCGCTGGGCTGTAGCAATCAGGCATGGTGGACAAGCCAACCTGGGCGGAGCTCGAGCCACATCTGGAGGTCGCCCTTCGCCACCAAACCCAGACGGTCCAGGCGCAGCTCGGACAGTTTCATGGCGACCTTGACTGGGTGCACCGGCAAGAGGGGCACGTCGGGCACCCATACTGGCCCGGCGGGGCCTCGGGTGTGACGCTGGATCCGGGCGTGGATCTCGGCCAGGCCGAAGCGAGCGTCATCCGTCTGTTCGAACCCCTGACGACCGCCGAGCAGTTCGCCGCCATGCAGACGGTGGTGGGCCTCAGACAACAGACGGCGAAAGACGCGCTCGACGCCAACGCCGTGCTCCGGTCAGTCCGGATCGGGCGCGAGCAGGCCGAGGATCTGATGGCCTTCACCGCCAAGCCGTACTGGAGCGGGATCGGCGGGCGATTCAGCACACTACGTCAACCCAGCACTCTTGGCTCCGTGCAAACCGCACTTCTGTCGCTGGCATACAACCGAGGCGCGCCCAACCCGGCGCTGGCGCCGCTGCAATCGCCGATCGCGGCGAGCCGGTGGGCCGACGTGGCGGACCTCATCGACCAGATGCAGCAGGAGCAGCCCACCTCCGGTATCGCGACCAGACGGCGAGAAGAAGCGTTCATCATCCGATCCGAGCTGGCGTTCTTGGCCGAGTAGCGCGACACCCGCACCGAAGACCAGCGGTGATCTCAGGGTAGATCGACGCCCCGTTTGGCGAGATGCGCGCGAAGCTCGGGCGCATAGGCAAAGAGCGCGGGTGTGCCGCCCGAATGCACCATGACGACCGTCTCGTCTGCACCCCAGCGCCCCGCATGTCGGTGGGCGCACAGACCCGCGAATACCTTCCCTGAGTAGACCGGGTCCAGCAGCACGCCTTCGGTTTCCCCCATCAGGAGGATGGCGTCGAGGCACGCCTCGGTCGCGTCGCCATAGGCGCGGCCGACAAACTGGTCGTAGATTTCGGTGGCCCCGCGCGGCCGATCCGGGTCGCGGTCAAGGAGCTCACTCGTAGCCGTCCACCAGGTGTCGAGGTTGGTCCGACAGCGCGCGGTATCGCCGTTGACGCTGATACCGATCACCGGGCAGTCAATGCCGCGCTCACGGAGCGCGGTGAGCATGCCGGAGAAGATGCCGCCCGTCCCAAACGGCGTGTAGACGGCGGCCGGGGTGAGACCGGACCCCGCGAGCTGGTCCGCAAGCTCGAGGCCGGCCCGCACATACCCCAGACAACTCAGCGGCGTCGAACCGCTCACCGGTATGTAGTAGGGCGTCTCACCCTCTGACCGTAGCTCATCGCACACCCGGTGTGCGTGATCTTCGATCTCCCAGTGGTCGTCGATCTCGGCGAATCGCACGTCGGCGCCCATCAGATAGACCGTGAGCAGATTGCCCTGGAAGATCCGGCGCTCATCGTGGCTCAGCACGACCGTCGCCCGCAGACCGACCCGACGAGCCGCCGCCGTGGTCAGCCGCGCATGGTTGCTCTGCGCGCTGCCACAGGTCACCAGTACCGTCGCCCCGGCCGCTCTGGCGCGCGCCACCTCGTACTCCAGCTTGCGCGGCTTGTCTCCGCCCAGCGCGAGATCGGTCAGGTCGTCGCGCTTCAGGTGCAGATCCACCCCGAGCCGGGCGCTGGCGTGTGCCAGATGGTGGAGCGGCGTCGGCGTCCGCGTCAGCGGTTCGCGCGGATACCGCGCCAACTCCTCTTCAAGCGTAGAAGGCATCCTGCGATGATCGCCGCCCGAACGAGCGAGAGCAAGGCCGATCGGTGGTATACAGAGCTGTTGGAACAATCAGACAAGGGGATGTGATGGCGAAGACGTCCGACCGCGAGCTCGGCATGCACCGGCAGATCACCCGGCGCGACTTCATCAACGGGGTCGCCATTCCGGTCGGTGGAGCGTTGGCCATGCCCAGCTGGGCACGCGCGCTGGGACAAGCGCCGTCGCCCGAGCAGGCCGCCGACTACTACCCGCCGACACGGACCGGCATGCGTGGCAGCCATGATGGCTCGTGGGAGGTCGGCCACCAGATGCGTGACCGGCGGGGGTGGGATCTGGCCAGCGCCACCGATACCGGCGAACGGTATGATCTGGTCATCGTCGGCGGCGGGATCAGCGGTCTCGCCGCGGCGCACTTCTTCATCTCCCAGGTCGGGCCAAACGCGCGGGTGCTGATTCTCGACAACCACGACGATTTCGGCGGACACGCAAAACGCAACGAATTCCACTACAACGGTCGGATGCTCGCGCTCAACGGCGGCACGTTGAACATCGAATCGCCGGAGCGCTACAACGCCCCGTCGCGAGCGCTGCTCGACGCCATCGGTATCGATCTCGACCGATTTCTCGCCAACACCGCCGAGAGCCGCGGGATGTATCGACGCATGGGGCTCGGCTCGAGCTACTTCTTCGACAAAGAAACCTGGGGCGTGGACCGCCTGGTCAAGCGGGATGGGTTCCGCGGCTACTCGCCGGATTTTCTGGCCCAGACCCCGCTGTCGGATGCGGCACGCCACGATCTGACACGCATCTCTGACGCGCCGCTGCCCGACTACTTCCCCGGTCTATCGTCCGCCGACAAGAAGGCCCGGCTGGCCAAGATGAGCTACACCGACTTCATGCTGAAGACGGTGCAGGTGGATCCACAGGTGATGTGGTTCTATCAGAACAGCGGACACGGTAGCTTCTCGGTCGGCGCCGACGCCCTCCCGGCGTTGTTCGCCTGGCAGATGGGGTTGCCCGGCTTCAGCGGCATGGCGCTGGAGCCGACGCCCGACGGTGTGTTGGCGGATCTGCCGGGCGGGCACCACGGACGGCAGCGTTCGGGAGGCGGCTCCGTACATTTCCCCGACGGGAACGCCACCATCACCCGCCTGCTGGTGCGCTGGCTAATTCCGGGCGCGGTGCCGGGAAGCACCCAAGAAGACGTCGGGGCCACCCGCGTCGATTACGCGCGCCTGGACTCGGCGAACCAGGCCACCCGCATCCGGCTCAATAGCACGGTCGTACATGTGGGACATCGCGGCACCGGGTCGGATCGAGACGTCGAAGTGAGCTACGTGCGTGGCGGGCGAACGCACCAGGTCAGGGGCCGAGCCTGCGTCATGGCGTGCTGGAATTCGGTCATCCCCTATCTGGTGCCAGAGCTGCCGCAGGCGCAACGTGAAGCCCTGGCCTTCGGGGTGAAGGCTCCGCTCGTCTACACCAGCGTCGCCGTCCGCAACTGGACGGCGTTCCAGCGGCTGGGCATCAGTCGGGTCAGCACCCCGAGCATGTATCACACTCGGCTGGGGCTCGACGAAGCGGTCAGCCTGGGCGACCTCCGGCATGCCGAATCGCCTGACGAGCCGATCGTGCTCAGTCTGGCCCGGTATCCGTCTTCACCGGGGAAGCCCCGCAAGGAACAACACCGGATCGGACGCCAGGAACTGCTGAGCACCAGTTGGGACACCGTCGAGCGCAGCTTGCGAGACCAGCTCGGACGGGTGCTCGGCGGGGGAGGCTTCGACCCGGCCCGAGACATCATCGCCATGGCGGTCAACCGCTGGCCGCACGGCTACGCCTATACCTACAACAGCCTGTACGACCCGCTGGAATGGGTGTTTTCATCGAGCGATACCCGACCGTGTGTGGTCGGCCGACAGCCGTTCGGGCAGATCACGATTGCCAACGCGGACGCGGCCGCCAGCCCGCACACCGACGCGGCGATTCTGGAGGCACATCGCGCGGTGCAGGAAGTGTTGCAGCGACGCGCGATGCCGGTACTGGGGGCGTAGTTCGCCTCGCCGGTGCGCTCGAGCGGTGGGAACGGGCATCTCGATCCCACCGCCGCCCCACTTGGAACAGATCAGCCACCGCATATAGGATCAACGGCATGCAGAAGACGACCTCGATTCGCTGGACCACGCTTCTTTGGTGCGCGGCGACGGCCGTGACTGTCGCCGCGGTGGCCGCTTGCGGCTCTGGTGACGCGGCGACGACGACGGTCGCACCGGCCACGGCGGACACGTCGGGCCCGATGGCCTGCGAGACGCTGACCGGTCTCACGTTGGCTGACACCACGATTACACTGGCAGAGGCCGTGCCCGCCGGTTCGTTCACGCCCCCGGGCGCGAACCGGCCACTCGAGTTGCCCGCCTTCTGCCGGGTGGCGGCGACGACCACGCCGGCTGTGAACTTCGAGGTCTGGCTCCCCACCGACGGGTGGAACGGGAAGTTCCACACCTCGGGGAACGGCGGAATGGCCGGTTCGATCAGCTACGGCGCGATGGCGACGGCCTTGAACCGAGGCTACGCCGCCTCGAGCACCGACACCGGGCACGTCCGGGGTGACGGCGGCTTCGACGCCAACTGGGCCCTCAACCGTCCGGACCTGATCGAAGACTTTGGTCACCGATCGATTCACCTGACGGCTGTCCATGGCAAGGCGATCTCCGAGGCGTTCTACGGAGACGCGCCCAACTACGCGTATTACGTGGGCTGCTCGAAGGGCGGCCAGCAGGGCATGATGGAGGCGCAGCGGTATCCGGACGACTTCGACGGACTCGTCGTTGGCGACCCCGCCCACATGTGGACCAGCTTTTACGCCAGCGCGCACCTCTGGTATGCGTTGGCGACCCTCGACAACGAGGACAGCTACATTCCGCCGAGCAAGGTGGCCATCCTGGGCGACGCCGTGACCGCCGCCTGCGATGCGATCGACGGCATCGAAGACGGTGTGCTCGACGACCCGCGCAAGTGTCAGTTCGATCCCGGCACCCTGACCTGCGCGGCCGGACAAGACGAGAGCACCTGCTTCACGGCGGCCCAGGTCCAGGCCGTGAAAGACATCTGGAGCGGGCCCACGAACAGCGCCGGCGACGTGCTATACCCCGGACTGGTCCCTGGGGGGGAAGCCGGTCGAGGCGGCTGGTCGAGCTGGGTGACCGGACAACAAGCGTACGCAGGCACGCACTTCATGGCGGCCGAGGACTTCATGCGCAACATGGTGTTCGATGATCCCGAGTGGGACTTCCGCACCTGGG
>JAPYUM010000140.1 GCA_029940535.1 Vicinamibacterales bacterium | reverse complement strand
CTAAGTGTATAGTCGAGTGGGGCACTCGGGGTCCCCGCGTAGCGGTCGCGTGGGGCTCGGGGCAACGCCCCGTCTAAAAGAAAGAGCAACATGCCAGGGCAGGGAACCGGTCAGGGCTATTTCATGATCAGTGCCGTAGCCCGGCGCTACGATATTCACCCCCAGACGCTCCGGATGTATGAGCGCGAGGGATTGCTCAAGCCGTCGAGAACCGAGGGCAACACCCGGCTCTACTCCGATGCGGACCTGGAGCAACTGGAGACGATTCTGTCCCTCACGCGGGAATTGGGTGTGAATTTGGCCGGCGTCGAGATTATTCTCAACATGCGGCGCAAGATGGACCGGATGCAAGAGGAAGTCAACGAGTTCATGTCATACGCCAAGCACGAGCTGGCGCGTGGTCTCGGCGATTGGGAGCAGCGATTAGGCACCGCCCTGGTAAAATCATCGCCGACCGATCTGGTACGCACGGACCAGCGCCAGTCGACCGAGAAAGCAGCTCGACGCGCGGCCGACGACGCATCGTCGGATCCGGTCTAACAGCTCGCCCACATCATGCCCTGCGAGTACTGTCACGATACCGGCTGGCGCGTGGCGCCCGGCCAGGACGCCGGCCGAGTGGAGCGTTGTGCCTGCTGGCGCCAGAGTGTCGCCGAGACCCTCCTGTCCGGTGCGCTGATTCCCCCGCGCTACCGCAATTGCGAACTCGATACGTTCGTGACCTATCCGAATCCACAACTCCTGCAGGCGCTCGAGCGTGCGCGTCGCTTCATCGACATGTTTCCGGTGGTGGACAAGGGACTCCTGCTCATCGGCCCTCCTGGCATCGGGAAGACGCACATCGCCGTGGCCGTGCTGCGGCAGGTGGTGCTCGAGAAAAGCGCGCGTGGCATGTACTACGACACCCGCCATCTGTTGAGCACCATCCGGAGCACCTACAACCCGGTGACCCGGACGTCCGAGGTCGACATTCTGCGTCCGGTCATGGAGGCCGAGCTGCTGGTGCTGGACGACCTGGGGGCTGAACGTCCCACCGATTGGGTGGAGGAGACGATGAACCTCATCGTCAATACGCGGTACAACGATCGCCGGCCGACGATTTTCACGTCGAACTATGAAGACATTCCGGACGCGGAGAATCTGGACTCGTTGCTGGTTCGCGTCGGGTTCCGGATGCACTCGCGGCTGCGTGAGATGTGTGAGTTCCTCGAGTACAGCGGTCCCGACTACCGGGACTTCGTAGAGGGGGCTCCCACCAGTGAGCAGTTGTCCCAGAAGTGGGAAATGCAGCCCCGGCGCAAGTTGCCGGCGCGTACGTCCGTACGTGCGCGGGCGCGACTGAAATCAGGCAAGTCGGACCTCGGGTGGTCCGGCGGTCGCGCCGGCGGGTGATGAGTGTCCTAAGGGGGACGGACGCATCCCCGCCGGGCACTGACTTGGGGAGTCGCTCCGGGGGGCAGCCCGACGACCGCGGTCCACTCGGTCTGTATCTGCACATCCCGTTCTGCGAAGCGATCTGCAACTACTGCAACTTCAACCGCGGGTTGTTCGACGTCGGACTCAAGCGGCGGTATCTCCACGCGCTGCACCAGGAACTCGAACGCGCCTCGACCGCCTCGCGCCAGGTCCCAGCCGACTCGTTGTTCTTCGGGGGCGGGACGCCATCGGTGCTCGACCCGGACGAGGTCCGCGCGCTGGTCGCTCACTGTCGGTCGGCCGTGAACCTGGCCCCCGAGGCGGAAATTACCCTGGAAGTTAACCCGGAAACTGTCTCTCCTGCACGTCTCGACGGCTATCGCGAGAGCGGTGTGAATCGCCTCAGCCTCGGTGTCCAGTCGTTTCGCGATGAGGACCTCAGCCGGCTGGGGCGGCTGCACACGGCGGCGCGCGCGATCGAGGCGTTCCAGGTGGCGCGGGCGGCCGGCTTCGACGACATTAGCATCGACCTCATGGTGTGGCTTCCGGAGCAAACCGTGGAGGCGTGGCTCGAGTCCGTCGAGACACTGGTGGGGCTCGAACCCGACCATGTGTCGTTCTATCTGCTCGAGTTGTATCCGAACGCGCCCCTCAAGGACGAGATGGCGCGCGGGGGCTGGGCCCAGGCGCCACAGGACCGCGCGGCCGACATGTATCAGGTCGGCGTGGACCGGCTCGCGGCGGCCGGCTATGAACAGTACGAGATTTCGAACGCGGCCCACGCGGGCCGACGTTCACGCCACAATCTCAAGTACTGGTCCGACGGCGCCTGGGTCGGTTTCGGTTGTGGTGCGCATTCCACCTGCGCCGGGGAGCGCTGGCAGAACGTGTCCGGTATCGGCGACTACATTGATCTCGTGGACGAGGGGCGGGCCCCGGTGGGGAACCACCGCCGGCTGTCGAGGGAGGAGCGTCTGACCGATACGATGTTTCTCGGCCTCAGACTCTCGGATGGTATCGATATGGCGGCGGTCCGCCGACAATACGGGGTGGACGTCTGGTCGCGCTGGGGCCCGGAGTTGGCCCCTTTCGTCGAGTCGGGGCTACTTGTCCGCCAGTCGGATCGGTTGCGGCTGACGAGGTCGGGGATGCTGCTGTCCAATGAAGTGATGCAGGTGTTTGTCTCGTGACTCAGGTAGACGGGGTTGCGCCCCGAGCCCCAGGCGGTCGCTCCGCGGGGCCCTGGAGTGCCCACGTCGTGGCAAGCCAATCATGCGAGGAATGACTCACATGCCACGCCGGTATCGTGCCGCGGGACTCGTGGCAATCGCCTTCGTCGGCGGTATCGGATGGGGTGCCGCCCGGACCACCGCCCAGCCGGGGACCCGGGTGTTCACCGGCGAGGTCGGTATGATGGTCAGCCACGTCAAGTCCGGTCAGGCGGTCGCGTTCGAGCGAACGATGAAACGTGTGGGCGAGGCGCTCGCCCTCAGCGAGGAGTTCGACCGGAGACGACAGGCGGTCAGCTGGAAGATCTACAAGGCGACGGATCCGCTCGAGGGCGGGGCGCTGTTGTATATCGCCCTGCTGGACCCGGTGGTGCCCGGCGCCGACTACTGGGTGCCGCAGATCCTGAATGAAGCCTTCCCGACGGAGGTGCAGGAACTGTATGACACCTACGCCCGCGCGTTCGACGAGGGGCAAGGTCAACTGTTGATGAACTTGACACGCGTCGATTTGGGACTCGCGGTGGCCGAGCCGTGACGACGGTCGGGGCAAGACCGGCAGAATCGTATGGTTCAGGAAGGTGTCTAATGAGAGTAGCGCCTTCGGAAAGTCCAGAAGCTACGAAGGAGGAGCACATGCGGACGATGATGAGCAAGGGGGCTCGGAGAAGCCAGCTGTGGATTGGCGTCGCACTTGTCGCCGCCGTGGCCTTGGGATTACTGCTGGGGAGTTCGTTTGCGCCGGCCTCGGAGGCGGCGGCTCAGCCGACCGTGAATTTCAGTGGCGGCACCGGGATAGTCTTGAACGTGGTCGACCCGACCAAGACGGCCGATTTTGAGGAGGTCATGAAAGCGTTCGGCGAGTCGTTGGTCGGGAGCAGCGACCCCCAGCGAAATCGGATGGGTGAGGGGCTGAAGCTGTACCGGGCGACCGAGGCTGGTCCGAACAATTTCGCGCTGTATTACCTGTTCGCGGATCCGGCCGTGTCTGGTGGCAACTACGCGGTGGCCCAGGTGCTCGCGGACGAGTACCTGGGCGGACCTCCCGGGAACGGCGACGAGGTACGGGCGATTTACGAGAAGTACAGCGCCGCGCTCACGGGTGGCGGACAGCAGACCATCAACATGGACCTAGTGTTGGAGTTCTAGGGGGTTTCCCGGCGGCGCGTGCCGGAATTGTTTGGCTCAGCGCGAAGCCTAAGGTAGAGTATCGCCCTTGCAAGCGCCACAGACTGATACGTTGTTTAAGGAGGGGTACATGCGGACGATTGTGAGCAACAGACTTCGGACGCGGCGGATGTGGTTCGGCGCCGCGCTCGTGGCGGCGACGGCGGTGGGTGCAGTGCTGGGTAGTTCGTTTGCCGGCGGGAGCGCGTCGGCGGCCCAGGCGCCCACGCGTGCGTTCAGCGGCCAGGTCGGCATCATCGTGAACTTCGTCAACTCGGCCAACACGGCCGACTACGAGGGCGTCATGAAGGCCTTCAGCGAGTCGCTGACCTCGAGCGATAGTGCACAGCGGAAACAGATGGGGGCTGGGTTCAAGCTCTACCGGGCCGCCGAGATGGGACCGAACAACAGCGCGATTTACTACTCGATCTTCAATCCGGCGATCTCCGGTGCCGAGTATGAGCCGATCACCGTGCTGTCGGACGACTACCTGAGCGGGCCCCCGGAGAACGGTGACGAGGTCCGGGCGCTGTACGCGGACTATTCGGAAGCACTGGCCCCCGGCGGGGCCCAGGTCAATCTGAGGCTCGTGGCGGGGTTCTAGATACTCCCCACCCAGTCGGGGGGCCGTGACCAGGGGCACGCGTCATCCGCCGGTGCTTCGGGTTGCGGCCCGTGCTCGTTCCCAGCCGAAGACTGTCGCGTCGCGTGGCGACTGGGCCCCGCGCGCCCGGCCGGGCGGCGCTCTGCCGTCACGAGGGAGCAGCCGGCCGTCCTGCTTCGGCGCTCCGCATGTAGAGGGGTTCGATCGGGCGGTGCGAGCGGGCATCTCGGTCCGCGAACCGGTCGACGAGTCCGGCTCTACTCGCCTTGGCCCTCACGGCGCTTCGCGCGGGTTAACGGGTGCCTGATCCCGGCACCGAGGGAAAAGCGGGCGCGTAGCTGATCCCGGCTCCAGCGGTAAAACTCCGCGCCCGTGCACGGTCCTCACCCGGGGCACCACGGCCCTCGGCTCGTCTCCGGCGGTTCGCGGACCGAGACGCCGGCTCCCACCGCCCGCCCAGGCAACAAGAACACAGGGCGCGCGACAATGCGCGCCCCGCGGCCGCCGAGTGGGACACTCGGGGGCCCTGCGTAGCCGTTGCGTGGGGTTCGGGGCGCAGCCCCGTCAAAAACCAATATTGAGACCGGCGTAGACGCGATGGTGCGTGTCGTGTTGCGGTGATCCGCGGAGCGAAAAGACACGGTAGTCGACGCGCATTCGGATCGGTCCGACCACGGCAATCTTGACCCCGCCACCGATATTGGTGGCACCGCTAGTGTCGCGGATCCCGCCGCCCTCCTCCTGATACAAACCCGCTCCCGCCGTAGCGTAGAACTGGAGTCCAGAGATGC
The DNA here is from genome assembly GCA_029940535.1 of Vicinamibacterales bacterium. Taxonomy (GTDB): domain Bacteria; phylum Acidobacteriota; class Vicinamibacteria; order Vicinamibacterales; family UBA8438; genus UBA8438. The sequence goes on along the minus strand of JAPYUM010000140.1, from coordinate 3,234 downwards.
CGAATGGCGTCTGGACAAGCAGGTTGGCCATGCCCGTCTTGAGCCCGGGCGCATCGGCCGCCGCATCCGCCTGCGTGTCAGAGAACTCGAATTCGAAGCCAATCACGAGCAAGGAGAAGCCGACGGCCCCGCCACGAACCAGGCGGTTCGATGGGTTGGCGTTGTTACCCACGAAGGCAGTCAGATCGGCTCGGGCCGGGCGGACCGCGCCCAGCGTGATGAGCAGCATGAAGAGTGCAATCGAGGTTGTACGTGCGGGTCGCATGTCGTTACCTCTGGCACGGCACCGTCTCGGCATCATAACAGAGCGCTTTCCTCGCCCCGGCGCACCCCGCGGGACGCCCTGTTCCGTGTGATAAAGTCACAGTACCCCGATGGACCTTCGGCCCACCGACGAACAACGTCTCCTGCGTCAAACCGTCCGCGAGTTCGCTGAAGCCGAGATGGCGCCCCACACCCTGGAATGGGACGAGGCCCAGCAATTCCCGCTCGAACTGCTGCCGAAGCTGGCCGGTCTCGGGCTGATGGGCATCCAGTTTCCCGAACGCTACGGCGGCGCCGCGATGGGGGCGGTCGAGTACTGCATCTGTATCGAGGAGTTGGCTCGGGTCGACCCGTCGATTGCGTTGTTTGTCGCCGCCCACAACGGGTTCGCCGCCGCCCATCTGTACCGTTTCGGGTCGGAGGCTCAACGGGCCCGGTATCTCACGCCGCTGGCTCAGGGACGACACTTGGGTGGGTGGGGCCTGACCGAACCACAGGCCGGTAGCGACGCCGGCGGCATCCGGACCGCGGCCACGCGTGTGGCCGATGGCTGGCAACTCACTGGCACCAAGACATTCACGACCAACGGAACGCTGGCCGAGACGTTCGTCGTCATGGCGGTGACCGACCCCGGCCGCGGTCATCACGGGATCTCGGCGTTTGTGCTGGAACGTGGGACGCCGGGCCTGACGTCGGGGCGGAAGGAAAACAAGCTGGGTGTGCGAGCCAGCGACACCGCTGAGCTCCTTCTCACGGACTGCTCGGTGCCCGACGACCAGCGGCTCGGCGCGTTGGGGGAGGGATTCATTGGGGCACTCAGAGTGCTCGACGCGGGGCGCATCGGTATCGCGGCGCTTGCCGTCGGGTTGGCGCAAGGCGCCTATGAGGCCGCTCGTCGCCACGCGGTCGTGCGCGAGCAGTTCGGACAGGCGATCGCCGGATTTCAGGCCATTCAGTTCAAGCTGGCTGACATGGCGACCCAGATCGAGGCGGCTCGATGGCTGACCTATCGGGCGGCCTATCTGCAGGATTGTGGGCGCGCGACGACACGTGAGTCGGCGATGGCTAAGCTCTTTTCGAGCGAGACCGCCGTGCGGGTTGCCGAGGAGGGGGTACAGATTCACGGGGGATACGGGTTCGTGAAGGATTACCCGGCCGAGAAGTTCTTTCGGGACGTGAAGCTGACAACCATCGGGGAGGGGACGAGCGAGATTCAACGACTCGTCATCGCCCGTGAGTATCTGGACGTCCCGGCATGATCGCTGACCGCCGCCGGCTCGTGGCCGGCGTGCTCGACGGCGATCCGCGGGCCGTCGCACGGTCGATTTCACTGGTGGAGGCCGAGGGCGCCGCTGCCGCCGACGTCATCAAGGGGGTGTTTCGACAGAGCGGCCGCGCCACGCTGCTCGGCGTCACCGGTGCGCCCGGTGTCGGAAAGAGCAGTCTGGTCGACCGCCTGGTGACGACCGTGAGGCGAGACGGGCGCACGGTTGGCGTACTGGCTATCGACCCCACCAGCCCGTTTTCAGGCGGGGCGGTCCTGGGAGACCGTGTCCGGATGCAGACCCACACCGGTGACGCCGGCGTGTTCGTGCGTAGCATGGCGACCCGGGGCGAGCTCGGTGGCTTGGCCCGGGCCACGGGCGACGCGGTCGTCGTCCTGGACGCAGCCGGATTCGACCTGATTGTCATCGAGACGGTCGGCGTGGGCCAGGCCGAGGTCGAGATATCCAGGACCGCGGACATGACCGTGGTGGTGACGATGCCAGGGGCCGGTGACGGTGTGCAAGCGCTCAAGGCGGGCGTGATGGAGATCGCGGATCTGTTTGTCGTGAACAAGGCGGACCATGACGGCGCCGACCGGGCGGTGGCCGAGATTCAGACGATGCTGGGGTTGCACGCCTATCAGCCTGAGGCATGGCGGCCGCCGGTGCTCCAGACCCGCGCCATCGATGGCACCGGTGTCCCGGAAGTCCTCCGCATGATTGATGCGTACTGCGCCCGGGGCGGTACCGAGGTCGGACGCCGACGTCGTGTCCGCCTCGAAGCGCGCGTTCGGCACCTCGTGTCGGAGAGTCTGCTCCAGCATGTGGAACAGCAGGCACTGGAACCAGGCGCGTTCGCACGTATCCTCGACCAGGTCGTCGCGACCGAGGTGGATCCGTATACCGCGGCCGAGGAGATCGTCCGGCAGGCCGTGAGCACCACGTCTCCGCCCGCGGATACGGTCTCGTCGTGACGGCGAGGTTGCCGGGCGCCGCGTTCGGGAAACCGGCGAGGAATAGTCGGCGCAGCCCCGTTTGAGGAACACACACCATGAAAGCAGTACTCGATCACATTGGCATTGCGGTCCGCGATCTCGACGACGCGCTCGAGTTCTATCGGGACGCCCTGGGCTTCGAGATTGGCGAGGCGGAGGAGGTGCCGTCACAGCACGTGCGGGCCAGGTTCGTGCCGGTTGGCGAGGCGTCGTTGGAGCTGCTCGAGGCGACGGACGAGCAGTCGCCGATCGCGCGGTCGATCCAGCGACGGGGACCAGGCTTGCACCATGTCACGTTGCGGGTCGACGACATCGCCGAGGCGTTGGCGCAGCTCGAGGCCCGCGGTGTTCGCTTGGTCGACCGCGTGCCCCGCGAGGGCGCTGGCGGCAGCCTGGTGGCCTTCATTCATCCATCGTCGGCCCAAGGTGTGCTGGTGGAGTTGAAACAGGCCCCCCCTGGACCGTAGGCCGGCGGGGGAGTGGGGCACTCGGGGTCCCCGCGTAGCCGTCGCGTGGGGTTCGGGGCGAAGCCCCGTCTAAGGAATGCCCAGGAAAGGAATCACCGTTGAATCCATCACAGCATCAGGATGTGCGGGTCGGCGTCATTGGCGGCAGCGGGCTGTACGACATGGACGCGCTCCAGAATCGCGAAGAAGTGCGGGTGACCACCCCGTTCGGGGAGCCGTCGGCCCCCTACGTGGTCGGCACGC
>JAPYUM010000139.1 GCA_029940535.1 Vicinamibacterales bacterium | reverse complement strand
TGGTGCCGAGGGGCAGAATCGAACTGCCGACACCACGATTTTCAGTCGTGTGCTCTACCGACTGAGCTACCTCGGCACGCTAGGGACGCAGCGCCAACGGGCGGGGCCGCCACCGCGTGGCGGAACAGCACGATACCGCACCGCGACCGGTGGTTGCAACCGATGGAACGGGGGCGAACGTCATCTCGGCGACTGCGGTGGGCGACGCCGAAAACGCATCAGGACGCGCCAGGGAACGATGAGCGACTCGCGGAACACGCGGGCGGTCAGTTTCGAGGCGCCGTGCCGCCGGCCGACGAACAGGACCGGCAGTTCACCGATCGAGCAGCCGGCCTGGGCCGCTTCGCAGAGGGTTTCGACCAGGAACGCGAACCCTTCGGCGCCGACGCGCTCCCAGCGGATCTGTCGCACGACTGACCGGCGCCAGCAGCGGTAGCCGCTGGTGCAGTCCTTCGCTCGCAGCCCGGTGATGGCGCGGACGTAGGTGTTGGCGCCGCGGCTGAGTGCCGCGCGATAGCCGGGGAAATTCTCCAGCCCTGATCCTTCAGCGTATCGAGACCCGATGACGACATCGAATTCAGCCGTCGCCGCGACCATCGCCGGGAGATACTGCGGGTCGTGCGACAAGTCGGCGTCCATCTGACAAATGACATCGACCTCGGCGGCCGCCGCCTTCGGGAACGCTTCGGCATAGGAGAGCCCCAGGCCGCGCTTGCCGGTGCGGTGCATGACCTCGATCCGGTCCGGGTACTGCTCCGCGAGTGCGTCAGCGACATCCCCCGTGCCGTCCGTCGACCGGTCGTCGACGATCATGAGCCGGAAGCCCTCATGTTCGAGGATTCGGGGCACCAGCAACGGGAGATTCTTCGCTTCGTTCAGCGTTGGGAGGATGACGAGGGCGGTGACCGAACCGGGGTGATCGGCAGCAGACATCACAGAAAACGGTGCCAGGTAAAGAAGAGCACCGCGGCCAGCCCCTGTACGACCGCGAAGCCGCACACGAGGGTCTGGCGTTGCCGGTCGGCGAGCACGAGTGCGAGATACATGAACATCGGAAAGAGCAAGCTGGTCACGCGTCCCATTGACAGAAAGCCCCCGAACAACAACGGCGGACCGACGTTCAGGACCATGAACAGCCCGTACTCCAGACCGAAGCGGCGGGTGATCGGCCAAATCAGCGCGCAGGCCAAGATGGCGCCCATCGCGTTGAGGGTTTCGATCGGTTGGGCCGATGTGTAGTCGACGACGCCCCGTTCGGTGATTGATTCTAACGGGACGATCAAGGTGGGGAACCCGGTATAGCTGCGGCCCCAGGCGGTGTGCGCCTCCCGCCAGGCAATTGGGTCGCCGGTCAGGGTGTAGATGAATCCCGAATACAGGAGGGTTCCGATGACCGGCATCGAGGCCACACCGATGGCGACCAGAGCATGACGCCTCAGCGCGTCGGTCGATTGGCCAGACGCGCGCCGTGCGAGCAGCTGCTTCAGGCCCACAACCGCCAGAGGGCCGGCCAGGAGGAACCCGTTGGGGCGGCACAGCCCGGCCAGCAGACCCCACGCGGCGGCCGGGATCCACTTCTCGTGCCGGAACTGGTAGAACGACGCAACGACTGCCAGCAGCATGAGCGACTCGGTGTAGGCCGCGCTGAAGAACACCGCGAACGGGTAGGCGGCTAGCAGAAGCAGGGTCGCTCGGGTCGCCGCTTCATCGAGATGTTCTCGAGCGAGACGATACAGCCAGATCAGACCCCAGCCGAACGAGAAGATCGACACCAGTAGGGCCGAGCCCAGAAACAATTGCTGCAGCTGCCGCATGGCCACGGCCGGCGGGCGGTCGAGGGGCGGCGTGAACACCCCCTGGGCGCCGAGCAACGTCGCGACGCCTTCGGTGACCAGCGGGTAGCCGGGGAAGAACGCGATGTTCTGTTGTCCCTGGTCGTCCGGATTCCAGCGATAGCCCTCCATCGCGATATTGAGATACCACCCGGTGTCCCAGCGCAGCGGGAGGTTGACCGCCTCGTTGTCCGACACCCTGATGGGCGGGGCGCCTTCGGGGAATCCAACCGAGACGACTGCCAGGTAGCCCACCAGCAGGACCGACAATCGCGTGACCACGACGATCGGCCAGACGGCCTGAAACGGGTCGCCACGCCATCCGGCCCGCACTGCGGACGACAGACGGCGGTGGAGCGGCGGTGTTCGCACTCGGTAGTGCCGCAGCCCGGCGACCGCCAGAAGCACGAGCAGCGCACGCCATGGCTCGCCGATTGAGAGGGGGCCCACGCGCAGCGGTCCGAACACGGCGACGTGCAGAACGATGACCGTCAGGATGACGGTGACGGCATCACACGCGCGAATCCAGACGGGCAGAGACGGCCCTCCCCCAGTGGCGCGGTTCGCGGACGGGTCGGGCGACAAGGTGGTCAACGACCTGGCGGACTGAAGGTGACGAGATGGCGTGGCGCCGGCCTGCGGCCCACATTGTAGCCTGCCGCCTCTTGGTACACACGCCGGGGCTGTGCCACACTGCGAGACTAGCAGCCCGTGGTAGAAGTCCCGCTGCATTCGACCGGCGCTGAATCCGGCCGAGCTGCGTTGTTCATCGGTCACATACTGCCGGTATTTGTGACCGCGGAACAACGCATTCAGGCGTGATGTCCCGCTTTCGACTTATGTTGCGAATCACGGTTACAGGAGACTAGGGGTGCACGCGGCGCGGCGGACGACTGGACCGTGCCGTTGAGAACACGAGACCGAGACCGATGCCAATGGCGATGATGAAACGACTCAGCGTGCTGGTGTGCGCGTGGTGGCTGCTGGGGACCACGCCCGCGGGGGCGCAGCAGGTGGATGTCGAGGAGGTGGTGCTGGACAACGGCATGACCGTGTTGTTGTTGCCGCGTCCCGGCGACCCCAACGTGTCGGCCGGGTGGGTGGCCAAGGTCGGGTCGGTCTACGAGCGACCGGGTATCACCGGCGTCGCCCATCTGTTCGAACACATGATGTTCAAGGGCACCTCGACCATCGGCACGGTCAACATCGAGCAGGACCTGCAGCTCATCGCGCAGCTCGACCAGGTGAAAGCCCAGATGCGGGTCGAGGAGGCGGCGCTGCTCGAGGCGCACCGTTTGGGACGCATCGAGGACCCCGCCGACCCCTCGCTCCGGACCCCGGAGCACGCATCGCTGATTGAACGGTTCGATGCCCTGTTGGCGGAGCAGAGCGAGCTGATCATCAAAGAAGACTTCAGTCGGCTCTACTCGGGACAGGGCGCGTCGGGCATGAACGCCGGTACCAGCTACGACTACACGATCTACTTCGTGAACGTGCCCGCCAACAAGCTCGAGCTGTGGTTCTGGATGGAGTCAGACCGGCTGCTGAATCCTGTGTTCCGCGAGTTCTACTCAGAACGTGAGGTCGTGCACGAAGAGCGTCGCCTCCGCACCGACAGCACGCCGACCGGCAAGTTCCAGGAACAGTTCGATTCGCTGTTCTGGCAGTCGTCGCCCTACGGGTGGCCGGTGGTCGGCTGGCCGAGCGACCTGGAAGGGATCACGCGCGAGGAGGCGCTCTCGTTTTTTGGGCTCTACTACGCCCCGAACAATCTGACGGCGGCGTTGGTGGGTGACTTCGACCCGGCTGAGGCCAGGGCGCTGGCCGAGCGATACTTTGGCCGCCTGAGCCGAAGCGATCAGTTGCCGCCACAGCCACGCACTCGCGAAGTACCACAGCTGGGCGAGAAGCGGATGACCGCCTACGCCGAGACGAATCCGCAGGTGTCCATCCGGTATCACTCCGTACCCGACGGACACGTGGATGAGCCGCCGCTGGTGATGCTGGGCCAGCTGCTCAATGGACGCACCGGACGTCTCTATCGGGCGCTGGTAGAAGAGCAGCAGGTTGCGACCGGAGCGTCGGGTGGTCAGTCCGGGATGAAGTTCGAGGGGATGTTCTCGTTGGGCGGCACCGCAAAAGACGGGCGGACGCCCGAGGAAGTGGAGCAAGCACTCTACGCCGAGATCGAGCGGCTCAAGACCGAACCGGTGCCTGAACGCGAACTGCAGAAAGTGAAAAATCAGAACGCTGCGTCCAATTTTCGTGGACTGCGGTCCAACTACGGACTGATGAACCAGTTACTGGTACGCGAAGCGTGGCGTGGGTGGGAGACCATCAACAGCGACCAGGCGCTGTATGACGCGGTGACCGCCGAAGACATCATGCGGGTGGCCAACACCTACTTCGAGCCTGAGAACCGGGCCGTGGCTGTCTACTACCGGGAGGAATCGGACGAGCCGCCCGACCCCAGATTGGCCGGGTTGGATGACCAGGAACGGCAGCAGGTAACGCAGGTCCTAGCCATGGTCGAGCAAGCGACTCCGGAACAGCTCGGACAGCTGGCGGCGCAGATTGAGCAGATGAGCGGACAGGCACCCGAGGAGAACCAGGACATGATCGCGACCCTGCGCGAGATCGTGCAGGAGAAGCTTGCCGCTGACGGGGGGGCACGATGACGGGCCGTGACAGATGGACCCACAGGGCCGCGGCCCTTGGAGTTGGCTTGCTGCTGGCGGTACCGACGGCGGCGCAAATTCCTTCGCATCCGACGGATCTCATCTACCAACTCCTGGACTTCACGCCTCCGCAGGCTGTCGATCACCGGCATGAATTGTCGAACGGTGTCGTGGTGTACGTCGTCGAGGATCACGAGCTGCCCCTCGCGTCCGTCTCCGTGCAGGTGCGGACCGGCAGCTATCTCGACCCGGCGGACAAGATCGGGCTGGCCAGTCTCACCGGGAGCCAGATGCGGGCCGGCGGCACGGCCACGATCGGCGCGACGGAGTTCGACGAACAAGCCGCGTTTCTGGCGGCGCAGATCGGCAGTTTCATCGGAGGGACCAGCGGTGGGGCGAACCTGGGCTGTCTCACCAAGGATCTCGAGGTGTGTCTGGACCTGTTCTTCGACATGCTGCGGAACCCCGGCTTCGACGAGGGTCGGTTGGCGCTGGCCAAGAGCCAGTCTATTCAGGGGATGGAGCGACGCAACGATGCCACCCGGAGTATCGAAGGCCGCGAGTTCGGCCGCCTGATGCGAGGGACATCGCACTTTTCGACGACCCAGCGCACCCGCGCCTCGGTTGAGGCGATCACACGCGATGACCTGATTGCGTTTCACCGGCGCTACTTTCATCCGGGCAACTTCATCTTCACGGTGTCGGGTGACGTCGATACCACCGCCATCCTGGCCGAGCTGGAGCGACGGCTCGACGGCTGGGAGGTCGGCTCTGAATCGGTGCCGCCGGTGCCGGCGCCCGACTTCACACCGGAACCCGGTCTCTATCTGGTTGACAAGCCGGACGTCAATCAGGGGCGCGTCGCCCTCGGGCATCTGGGCATTACCCGTGACGACCCGGACCGCTACAAGGTGCTGGTGATGAACGACATCCTGGGCGGTGGAGGGTTCAGCGCGCGGTTGCTGACCCGGGTGCGGTCGGATGAAGGACTGGCCTACAGCGCGAGTTCGAGCTTCCGAGCGGGCACCTACTATCCGGGTCTGTTTCAGGCGGGGTTCCAGTCACGCAGCGAGACGGTGGCACGCGCCACCGCCATCGTGCTCGAGGAAATCGGGCGAATGCGGACGGAGCTGGTGGAAGACGAGGAGCTGCGTAACTCGATTGGCTACTTCGTCGAGACGTTCTCCCGCAGTTTCTCCTCCGCCGCGGCCACTGCGGGGTTGTTCGCGGGTGATGAATTTACTGGACGCGACCCGGCCTACCTGGCGACCTATCGCGACAACATCGCGTCGGTGACCGCCGAAGAAGTGCTCGACGTGGCCAAGCGGTATCTGGACCCGGAGAAATTGGTCATCTTTGTGGTGGGCAACCTCGAGGCGATTCTTGCCGGAGATCCCGAGCGGCCGGAGTTTTCGCTCGAGGCATTGAGCCCGGGTGGGGTGTCGCGAATCCCGCTGCCTGATCCGTTCACCATGGAGTATCCGTCGCCCTAACCGCCGGTGGCGAAGGTCGGTATCGCCCCGCGACGAGGACCGATCGGTTTGCGCGCGCGCGGGTCGTCAGGCCCTCTCCCGACGCCCAGGCGGTCCACCCCGTCCGGTCGGCCGAATCCGGCCGCGTTTGCCTACTGAGCCATGCCCTTGCCGTCCGTCGTGCGCGCTCGCGTCTGGACGGATGACGACTCCGGCCGCGCGCCGGAACAACGCGACGGCGTGCTGCGCGCGCCCTTGCCTCCCACGGCCGTCTGTTTCTCCGGCGGTGGCACGCGGTCGATGGTGGCCACGGTCGGGCAGCTCCGGGGATTGGCGGCACTCGGTGTCCTGGATCGCGTCGGATACCTGTCGTCGGTATCCGGTAGCGCCTGGGCCACCGTGCCCTTTGTCTTCGCGTCGGACCGGGCGGAGCGGTTGGGTGCGGTCACCCTTCCCCACCAGGTGACGCTCGAGCGTCTTGGCCAGGTCGACCCCCGCTCCCTGCTGGCGCCGGTCACCAGTCGCTTCGCCGACCGGCTCGCCGCGCTCGACGCCGACCAGACCGTGCCGCCGGATCACGTCTGGTGTCGCGCGGTCGGAGAGATCTTCCTGCAGCCGCACGGGCTGTACGACGCCGCTCATCCCGTGACGTTCGGTCCGGCGATGGGGTCGCTGGGCCCGACCCTGGTCGGGGAGTTCGAGAGCGCCGCGTGTCAGCGTCCCCCCGCCGCCCGGCCCTTCCCGGTGGTGCACGCGACGCTGAACTGGCCCGAGACGCGGTCTGCTGGACAGCACCATCTTCCCTTCGAGTACACCCCGTTGTATGTCGGCGCACCGGGACGACGCGAACTGGTCGACCCGACCGGCGCCACCCGAACCGTGGGCGGCACCTATATCGAGGCACGTGGTATCAATGGCGCGTGGTCCGGCCGTGCCGACATCACTGACGGGCGAGTTGACATGGTCTCCGCTGCGACGCCGTTCACGCTGGCCGACCTGTTGGGCTCGAGCAGCGCCCTCACGACGCCGGACCGGGACGTCGCCGGATATCCCCACGCCCGGTATCGGACCGCGCCGCCGGCCGAGTCCGGGCCACACACGGTGAACGACGTGTTCACCGACGGCGGCGACGTCGATACCCATGCGCTGCTGGGGATGCTGCGCCGACGCATACCGGCCATCGTCATGTTCCTCAACTCGGTCTGGCCGCTCGCGCTTGACTACGACCACGCCGTCTGGCCGGAACCCGGGGAGATCGATCCCGCGTTGCCGCCACTGTTCGGCCAGCCGAGCGCCCGCTGGCCGCATAACCACGTCTTTCCCCGGGCCGCGTATCGCGAGCTCGTCGATGCCTGGCAACGGGCCAAGAGTGCGGGACGGCCGCTGGTGGCTTCGGCCCGGCTGCCGGTGCTGACGAACCGTTGGTGGGGGATCGAGGGGGGGTGGGACGTGTCGGTCTGCTGGGTGTACAACGACCTCGCCCGAGACTGGGATTCCCGATTGCCGACGGCGGTCAGGCAGCTCCTGGCCGCCGACGAGGCCGACAGCCTGGTGGCGCGGTTTCCGCACTATCGTACGGTTGGCCAGAATCCAGGCTCACTCACCCGTCTGACCCCGCTCCAAGCGAACCTCTTGGCCGACCTGACCGGCTGGGGCGTGCTCGAGTCGGCGCACGCCATCCGAGACGTCCTCGCGTGATGAACCGAGCGGCCGAGATGGCCCTAGGAGGGTGCTGAAGATCGGCGTTGACGGGTTTGTCCTGGCAAGACCACGGCGCGCATGTGCGCGCCTGGGCTCGCAGAGGAGGAAGGCGAACGCTTCGTTGCCTCGCATGCCCCTGGGGGTTTTCTGACGAGGTGCCTGTCTGGCTAGGCGCGAGGAGGGAGCAGCCAGGTGGGCTGTGACCGACGAAGTAACACCGCCAGACGGGCGCCTCGTCGGAAAACCTCAGGCGGCGGCGCGTCGGCTGTCAGTCGCCGCGGGCACTTCGCGGATGCGTGGCTCGGGGTCGGCGTCCGCGCGGAAGAGCACGTTGTCGAGGTCCGTCCCCCCAATCGCTCTCAGCGCCATGGCTGCGGTGGCTCGGACGTGGTCATCCCATTTCCAGCCGCCGAACCAGTGTTTCTTCCTCAACAGCACGGTGGCCAGGGCGTCGACGGCGACCGGGTCGGCGAACTGTCCCAGCGCCTGCGCGCAGGCCACGGCGTGGTCGGCTCCCTTGGGGGACTTGAGCACCCTGACGAGGGTTTGCGCCGCTTCCTCCGACCCGAGGTTGGCCAGGCACCGGATAGCCGGCTGCGAGACGTCGAGGTCGGAACTCTGCGCGTGCGGAGCGACGACCTCGACGAGCGACGGGTCGCCAATCCGCTCCGCGAGTTGATAGGCGGCCTGTCGAACCTTCGCCGAACTGTCTCCCAGGCAATACCCCAGCTCGTCTTTCACCCGGCGCGTCACCACGTCGAGGACCTCGATGATTCGGAACCTCGGTTCGGTGCCGACCTCGTGAGCGCTCGCCGCCCGGTTTCGTCCCGTGTTCTTCGCGTGATAGAG
>JAPYUM010000138.1 GCA_029940535.1 Vicinamibacterales bacterium | reverse complement strand
CTGCGGCGTCACGTGGAGCTAGAGGGAATTGAACCCTCGACCTCTTCCATGCCATCGATGTCCGGCATCTCTCGGTGGCGGGCCAAGTCGCTCCATGCCCCGTCTGTGATCAATCGATCAATAGAACTCATGCTTCAGGCCTCCAGCCACGTTCGCTGACCAGGTCGGCCAGTTGGCGCACGGTGGGATGGGTGAATACCTCGACTACCCGCAGGGCCCCCGCGTGGACGTCGTTCAGGCGACCGCACAGTTCGGCCGCCAACAGCGAATGGCCGCCGAGGGCCGCGAAATCATCGTCGATGCCAACCGTGTCGGGGTCTCCGACGCCAAGCACAACGACCCACTCGGCCCGGATCGCCTCATCGATGGCGTGCCGCGGCGCAACGGTGGCGGCTACCGACGTCAGCCGATATTCCGGATCGGGCTCGGGGAGGCTACGCCGGTCGAGTTTGGAGTTGGAGCTGGCGTCGATCGGTAAGGCGGCCATCGGCACGACGAATGCAGGCATGGCGTAGTGCGGCAGCTGACCGCCGAGGAAACGCCACAACTCCCACGCCGGGGGCGCATCGGTGTCGGCGCTCCACACCACGTAGGCCACCAGATGATCGGGCCGGCCGGTGGCGTCGTCGATGGCGGGTACGACCGTGGCCCTGGCGATGGCTGGATGGCCCAACAGCGCGCCCTCGACGACGCCAAGCATCACGCTGTACCCCCGCAGCTTCACCATCGAATCGATCCGGCCAAGCACTTGGATGGTGCCGTCGGGCAGCATGCGGGCCCGGTCGCCGGTCTTGAACATGGTGCCGCCTTCGGGGCGGACCGGGTCGGGCACGAAGCGCAGGTTGGTGTTGGTCTCGTCGCGGAAGTAGCCCTCGGCGATGCTGGGTCCGCCGACGTAGAGCTCGCCGGTTACCCCCCGAGCCTGCGGCACGCCCGTCTCGTCGAGGACGTACATGCGTTGGTTCATCTGCGGACCGCCGGTCGACGCAACCGGGAGCCGGGCTCCGGAGGCGCCGGTATGGGCCAGCGGTGTCGACGCAGCATCGTGGGTTTCGGCGCAACCGTAACCCTGGGTGAGGGTGGCGTGGGGTGCGACCGCGTAGAACTCAGTAGCCAGGGTCGACGGCACGACCTCGCCGATGATGGTGACGTTCCGCAGCGACGCAAAGGCCGTGGCCAGATCGAGGCCAGGTGTGCGCAGGACCGATTCCAGCAGCGAAGGCGAGATGGTCGAACGAGTGATCCGGTGATCTTCGATGTAGGCAACCAGCAGCGCAGGGTCGTAGATGACATCGTCTGGAACGATGTAGGCCACCGCCCCCTGGAGCAGCGGCAGCCACACGTACCAGATGAAGTAGACATTGCACGCCTCGTGTTCATCGTCGCCGTAGGGGGCGTATACGTAACGGTGCCAGTAGGCGTTCACCGCGGCTCGATGGGACTGGCAGATCCCCTTCGGCGCACCGCTCGTCCCCGATGACATCGACATGAACGCCACCGCGTCGGGGGCCACGATGGGCAAGGCGACATCCGCGAGGCCAGGATCGTCAAGACCGAGCTCGTCTTGCCATCCCGGCCCTAGCGTCACCCATTCGCACCGGCCGCGGAGGGTGTCGAGCATGGGGTCGACCAACGCCGGCTTCGACAAGAACAGACGGGCCTCGCTGGTGCGGATGAACGTCTCCATGGTGGTTGCCGGATACGCAGCCTCCAGCGGCATGAAGATGCCACCCGCCTTGTTGATGGCGATGAGGGCCACCACGTGTTCGGGACACCGTTCCATCAGGATGCCGACCAGATCGCCCGGCTTCACGCCCCGAGTCACGAGCCAGCGGGCGAGGGCGTCGGTCTCCGCATCGAGCTGGCGGTATGTGTAGGTCTTGTCGTGCTGCACCAGTGCCGTCGCATCGGGGGTCTTCTTGGCCTGCTCGGCGAAGATCTCGTGGAGGCACTGATCGGGGTACGGATGGGCATCGCCGTCGGCGACCGAGACCGGCCGGGTGGCGAGATCGGATCGCAACCGGTCGGCGATCATCGCCAACACCTCGGGCTGGCTTTGCTGGGAATAGAAGTGCGCGCCGGGGAACGTGAGATGCTCGAATTCGGCACCGGTGAGCGCCGACCAGCCTTCGAGCTGTTCGGGGGTGAGGAGGGTGTCATCGTCGCCCCGCGACGCGGTGATGGGCACTGCGAGGGGCGGGCCGGGCTGGTGGGCGTAGGTCTCGGCCACCTCGAGGTCGGCCCGCAGCACCGGCAACATGACCTGGCGCAGCTCGTCGTTGGCCAATGAGACGGCATCGAGCATGCCGGCGTCGTGCACCAGACCGTCGAACAAGGCAGCGTCGGCGGTCTTGTGCAGCGGTGCGTCGGGATCCCACCACACGATCTGGGGCGCGACCATGCCCGATGCGAAGAGCCGGACCGGCAACGGCGCGCCACGGCGTTGCAGTTCGCGGATGACTTCATAGGAGACGAGGGCGCCGATGCTGTCGCCGAACAGGGCGTAGGGCCGGTCGAGGTATTGCTCCATCTCGTCGGCGAGGGCGGTGACGATCGTGGCCAGATCGCGCACCAACGGCTCGATTCGGCGCAGGCCCCGGCCGGGCAGGTTGACCCCGTACACCTCGAACTCGGCCGGCAGCCCGGCCGGCCACGGGTCGAAGTACTGGGCCGAACCACCCGCGTGGTGAGCGCAAAACAGTCGCAAGTGAGCCTCGGGGCGGGGCTCGAGGTTGATGAGCCAGTCTCCCGCTGCCATCGCCGCGGGTGCTGTCGTCGTGCCGGTGCTGGTCATGAGATAGGGGCGAAGCCGGGGATGGACGCTCCCGGTTCGAGCTCGAACGCGCGGAACTGCATGGGCTGGTCGCAATACAGGCAGGCCGGGTCGATGTCGGTCGGCAGGGTGGCGAGCATTCGAACCCCTTCGGTGAGCTCGACCATCAACACGGTGTAAGGAGGGGCAAGCGGGTAGCCGGCGAAGTACTCGCGGTGAAAGGTGGTCCAGGACCACAGACGGGCGGTGCCGGCCATGTCGCGCCACGTCGCCGCTTGCCCACACCGCGGGCATGGGTCGCTCTCAGGTGGGCACGCCATGGTGCCGCAGCCGTCACAGCCAGATAGCCGCAGTACGCCTTCAGCCAGCCCGGCCCAGAACGGCTCAGCGGCTGGCTCGCGGGGAGGAAGGTGACCGCTCACGTCCACAGCACGCACCCCCCGGCCATCGGAGTGACGCACATGTAGCAGGCGGTCTGGGCGCCGCTGATCTGGCGCTCGCCAGCCTCGCCCCGCAGCTGGCGGACCGCTTCGGCCACCAGGTTCATGCCCTGCATGTAGGCCTCTGAAGTGTGGCCACCGCTGGTGTTGAGCGGTAGCGATCCGTCGCGGGTGATGTGGCCGGCTTCGACGAACCGGGCCGCTTCGCCACGCGGGGTGAAGCCGAAGCCGTCGAGGGCGAACAGCACCGAAGGGGTGTAGTTGTCGTAGATCTGGATGAGGTCGATGTCGCTCGGGGCAAGGCCGGCCATGGCGAACATCTCGGCTGCGGCGGCCTGCGACGGGCGGTGATAGAAGTCGGCCGCGCTGTAGTGGGCGCCCTGATCCGCTGATGCGGCCAGTCCCCCAATGGCGACTGCTCGCCCGGCCGGACCCGCCGGAGTGTTGGTGACGATGAGCGCCACCGCCCCATCGTTCACCATGCAGTAGTCGAACAGCCGCAACGGTTCGGCGATGAGCCGGGCGCCGTCGTAATCGGCGTCGGTCATCGGCTGGCGGAACACGGCCGCCGGGTTGAGGGCGGCGTTGGCCCGGTTGGAACGGGCCACCTGACGAAGGGCGGCGGAACAGTCGCCGAACTCGTGACTGTAGCGGCGAGCCATCAGCGCCGAGTGTGCGGCCGGACCCCCCATGGCGTGCATGGCCTCGAACAACGTATTGGTGCCAGGCGCAGCGGAATCCTCGTAGGTGGCCAGCCGCGACAACGCCAACACCAGCAGAACCGTGTCGGCGGAGCCAGCCGCCACAGACTGCACCGCGTGCTGCAGGGCGGGCACGACCCACCGGCCACCCGCGGCGTACTCGACGGTGACCCGCAGATCGCGCAGCCCCTCGCGCACGGCGAGCTGATCCCAGGGCAGCCCCATGGTCGTGAGCGCGTCGATGTCGGCGCGGGCCAGGTCGGCATCGGCCAAGGCGGCATCGATGGCCATGGCGGCCAGATCGAGCGGCGGTACCGCCTCGGATCGGACCTTGAGGGCGGCGTAGTCGGTGGAGCCGACGCCGATGATCGATGCTGCGCCCCGCAGTGGATGGTGCCGCTCAGCCATCGGCCCCGTCCGTCGCGGCTGCCGCCAACTCCTGGCGGATCTCGTCGCCGTGTTCGCCGAGCAACGGGGCACGGGTACGGACGCCGGCCGGAGTTTCGGTGAACCGGAAAGGGCTTCCGGCGATGGCGGCGGGGCGTGCCGAGCCGGGATGTTCGACCTCAACGATCATCTCCCGCTGGCGCAGATGGGCATCGCTGAACAGGTCGCTCGCCGTCTGCACCGGGGCGGCGGGAACCCTGGTGCCGATGGCATCGAGCACCTCGGCCCTGGTGCGCGACGCGATCCAGGCGGCCACGATCTCGTTGGCTTCGTCGTCGTGGACGAGACGGGCCTCATCGGAGGCGAAGCGTTGGTCGACGGCTAGCTCGGGCCGGCCCATGACGTCGGCCAGGTTGGCCCATTCGTGAGCGAACACGGCGGAGATGCACACGAAGCCGTCCCGGGCCTCGAACGTGTTGTACAGCGACCACAGGGGATGGCGGTTGCCGGCCGGGATCGGATCCTCACCCGTATAGCCGTACTGGTAGACGATGCGTTCACACAGCGAGACCATGGCGTCGTACATGGCGATGTCGACGTACTGGCCCTCGCCGGTGCGTTGGGCCGACAGCACGGCGCTGACGACGCCGAGCGCGGTGATCGCACCCGGGAAGAGGTCGCCGATTCCGAGTCCGGCTTTGGTCGGCTCACCCGGCGGGCCGGTGACACTCATGAACCCGCTCATGGCCTGCGCGATGTAGTCCATCGCCGGGCGATCGTTGAGCTCGGTCGCGCCACTGCGGGGATCGCCGAACCCTCGAAGCGAGGCGTACACCAGGGCCGGATTGACCTCCCGCAGCGTCTCATAGCCGACCCCGAGTCTCTCCAGCACTCCCGAGCGGAAGTTCTCGACCACCGCGTCGGAGGTGCTGGCGAGCGCCAACAGCTCGGCGCGGCCATCATCGGTCTTGAGATCGACCACGATGCTGCGCTTGTTGCGGTTGACGCTTTGGAAGTAGCCGCCGAAGTGGCGCTCGGAGTCGTCGGCCATATAGGGCCCTACCGCTCGCATGGGGTCGCCGGTCGGGTTCTCGACCTTGATGACATCGGCGCCCATGTCGGCCAGCAGCATCGTGCAATACGGTCCGGACAGCATCCAGGTCAGATCGAGGATGCGGATGCCGACCAACGGCCCGGCCGCCTGATGCGGTGCCGTCATCGACCGGCCAGTTTGGTCGCCACCCAATGCTGGATGTGGTGCGATCCGTGTTCGCTCAGCTCGGTGCGTTCGGCGTCGACCATCAGCCGCCCGTGACCGAAACCGCGGCTGTGCAGTCCACGCTGCACTCCTTCGCACACCGCCACGTCTTCGGGTTGGGTGTTCTCGGCCCGAAACCGGAACAGCTCTCGTTGATGCTCAGTCGGCTCGGCGTTTGGCAAGTACCAGTTCTCGACGAACTCACAATGATCGGCGTCCACGGGCCGCCACTGCGAAGTCATGATGTAGCCACCGTGCACGATCTGGATCCCCAGGTTTGGCAACACCGTCCAACTGGCCTGTTCGTCGCTGTCGATGTGGGCGTTGGCGGCCGCCGCCTGGGTCTTCTCATCCCGCAGCTTCATGCGCTGGCGCTGGTAGAGCGGGTTGAGTTCGATACGGAACGTGGTGAAGTCGATGAACTCGGCCGCCAGCGGCGGGTGCACGATCGCGCAGTGGTAGCACTCCGACCAGTTCTCCACCGGGATCTTCCAGTTGCACTTCATGATGTGGCTGTCGGTGTGGGCGAGCACGAGTGCTTCCGGCTCTGGTACGAACGCTGCTATCTCGGCTTCGAGCCCTGCCGCCTGCTCGGCAAGGGGTGCGGCGTCGAGGTCGAGGTTGACGAACACCAGTCCCGCCGTCACCTCCACTCCGACGGTGCTGAGGCCGTGCTCGGCAGCCGAGAAACCACTCACATTGTCGGAGTTGCGAACTTTGACCAAAGTGCCGTCGAGGTCGAATATCCAGGCGTGATACGGACACACGATCCGGTTGACGTGACCCGAGTCGCACAGCAGATCGTGCCCTCGATGGCGACACACGTTGTAGAACGCACCGATCGACCCGTCCTCGGCTCGAATGACGATGATGTTCTGCTCGAACACCGATGTCGTGAAGTAGTCGCCCGGTTCTGCCACCTCCGAGACGTGACCCACGAAAATCCAGCTGCGAAAGAAGATCTCTTCGCGCTCGAGGGCGACCACGGCCGGATCGGTGTAGAAGCGGGCCGGTAGCGAATTCGAGTTGGCCGCGTCGCCGGTGAGGCCGTGCTCGAAAGGATCGAGTCGCGTATCGGTCATGGAGCGTCCTCGCCATCGTCGCCGGCTCCGCCCGCGAAGGCTTCAGCATCGGCGTACGGGAACCACCAGAAGTCCTGTGGCTCGCAGTTGGGGTCGATCCACACCAACTTGGTCGACCGGAAGGTCTCCAGGCCTTCATTGCCGAGCTGACGCCCGAGCCCGCTGGACTTGGTGCCACCGAAGGGGCCGGCGTCGTTGTCGAGCAAAGGTGCGTTGATCCACACCATCCCGCCGTCGAGCTCCTCAGTGGCGCGCATCGCCTCTTTCATGTTGGTCGTGTACAGACAGGCGCCGAGGCCGAACATCGAATCGTTGGCGGCAGCCAGCGCCTCATCGAAGCTGCCGACCTTGCAGATGGGGGCGGCGGGGCCGAAGCTCTCGTTGCCGAAGATGTCCATGTCCGGCGTGCAGTCCGTCAGGATGGTCGGCTCGACGAACCAACCCTTGTCCTGACCGTCCGGCCTTCCGCCACCGAAGGTCAGGGTCGCGCCTTGATCCTGCGCTCTGGCTAGCACGCCCTCGTAGCGCGTGCGTTCCTTTTCGGCCACCATCGGGCCCATGTCGACGGCGTCGAGGCCGTTGCCGACACGCAAGGCTCTGGCGTGGGCGGCGAGCCGTTCGACGAACTCGTCGTGCACGTCCTCGTGGACGAAGAAGCGTTCGGCCGACACGCAGATCTGGCCGCAGTTCATGTAGGCCGCAAAGGCGGCGCCGCGGGCCACGACGTCTATCGGGGCCGACGGCATGACGATGAAGGGATCATTGCCAGACGTCTCGATGAGGGTCGGTTTCATCATCTGCCCGCACGTGGCCGCGATGGCCCGGCCGGTCGGCACGCTGCCGGTGAATGCCACCATGTTCGTGCTCTCGTGCTCGACAAGGCGCCGCCCCGCTTCTCCCGCCCCTGTGACGACCTGAAAGAGCCCGGGCGGCAGATGCTTGTTGAACGCTTCGGCAAACAGCAACGTGGTGATCGACGTGTACTCCGAGGGCTTGGCGATGACCGCGTTTCCTGCGGCCAACGCGGCGGCGCCCTCCCATGCCAACAACGTCATCGGGTAGTTGAACGGCTGGATCGAGACGACCACCCCGAGGGGCAGCTTGAGGGTGTAGTTGAGATGACCGGCGACCGCGTTGCCCATGACCCGTCCCATGTCGTTGCGGCCAATCTCGGCGTAATAGCGGATGGCCGACACCGACCAGTCGACCTCGTCGGCCGATTCCTTGTACGGCTTGCCCATCTCGCGGGTGAGAGCTTCGGCCAGCGGGTGTTTCATGGCGGCGAGGTCGTTGGCGATGTCGTGCATCGCCTCGGCACGTTCAAGCCCGCTCAACGCCCACCAAGCGGCCTGAGCGGCGTGGCCCGCGGCGACCGCTTCATCGATCTCGTCGACGCTGGTCTCGGCCAGTTCGGTCAGCACCGCTTCGGTGGCGGGGTCGATGACGTCACGGCCTGCGGTGGCGTCGCTACGACGGAACTCTCCGTCGATGAGGACGGTCCGGTTGTAGTCGGTGAAGGTCTGCAGTCCACTCATGGGTCTACTTCCTGGGTTCGGGTCGAGGCGGAGCTAGCGGTGTCAAATCGTCTCTGAGGGCATTTGGCAACACTACGTGGGGCGGTAGGTTCGCGGTTGGTGACGATCACGATCAGTCAGCTGGCAGCAACGGCGTCGCTGCGCACCGAGGTGCTGGCCGGGCACGGCGGCACTGATCGGATCGTGAACTGGGCTCACGTGTGCGAGCTGCCCGAAGCGTGGCAGTGGGTCGGCGATCGCCTCGGAAAAGCAGTCAAGGGAATCTTTCAGGCCCCCAACGCGACAACAGGCCAGACGGCGCTTTCAAGAAACACCGCCTGACCTGCACACTGTTTGTCGGGCTGCCGAGATTTGAACTCGGGACCTTCGGTCCCCCAGACAGAGTTGAGTTATCGATGGGGTAGGGCTCGAGCGTTGCTCCCAGCGTTGCTCCCAG
>JAPYUM010000137.1 GCA_029940535.1 Vicinamibacterales bacterium | reverse complement strand
CCGAGAAAGTCCCGTACGTCGTGGAGGTCTGCCGACGACTCCAACAACCGGCAGGCGAACTCCCGCCGCAAGTCGTGGAAGTGGAGGTCGCGGATACCGGCGCGCCGACAGGTGTTCCGCCACGCCGTCTTGATGGTCACGCGCCGCTCGCCCACGGCGTTGCCGAAGACGTAGGCGTCGGGCGAGAACTCCTCACCCTTGGGGTCGGTTCGGCGCATCTCCAGCACGGCGCGCAAGTCGGACGACACCGGGATGACGCGAGGCTCGTGGGTCTTGGTCTTGCTCGCGGGGAACTCGATCCACCGGGCTACACCATGCTCGTCACGGCGTATCTGGGACCACTGCAGGCTCAGTAGCTCCCCCCGTCGGCACCCTGTCGACAGTGCCGCGATGATCAGCGCCTGTAAGTGCGGGTGCGCGTGTTGGAGGAGACGAGTGCGTTCTCCCCGCTGCAGACGTCGGGTGCGTTCCGTCTCAGCTCGGTGGTCCAGCGTGACCAACGAGACCCCGCCCCGCGTGAACGGACTCCGCTCGGTCAGCCCCTCGGCGATGGACCAGTTGAACTGATGCCGCAACCGCGCCATCAGTCGATTACAGCCCACCAGGCCATGCGAACGCCGAGCCGCTTGCACGGTCTTGATGTCCGCTGTACTCACGTCCGCGAACGTCTTTACCTCCACCTGCTGTCTCAAGTTGACAGCGCCGTCACTGCGACTGTCATCGCATCCGGTCGTCAACCCAATCGATTCCCTCCCTTGGTTCCACGAGCGCCATGACTCGCGCTCGCTCCTCGCCCGAGGTGTCGTCGGAGCAGAGCGTCACCACCGACTCGTAGACTGCCGTTTCGATTGCGAGTGATCCCACCATCGCATCCCGAGTGATCAGATCCCGAATGGTTGCTCCCAATGCAGCATCGGTCGCTCGTTGTGTGGCGGCACGTGTGTCCTCTCGGGGCCCGCAATCCATGGCCGTGATTCGTACGGCTCCCAGCCTGCCGGTGTCTGAGTCTCCCCCTCTCAGTGGAAGTCGCAACCCCAGCTGGATGCGAACCAATCCGACAGCTATCCACACCTCTGAGGTCGGAGCTATGGAATCCGGAATCTGAACCGTATATGTTTTCAGGAATGGTCGTCCGGCAATCGGGTTCATCGTGTCTGCGTCGCCGACATCGAGGCCGACGTTGTGCGTTGCAATCGGCGTCCCCTCCGAGTCCTGCAACTCGATCACCACACGGTGCTCGGCCCAGGTTGTCGCAGCCGGTAACCACCTGACCGAAAGTTCCATCCGGTCGCCCGGCTGGTAGTACGCGTCGCGAAGACCGTAGCCGGTGATCGTTGCGACGTTTCCAACGTCGACACGCACCGGTGTCAGGTTGCCTCCCTTGAATGTCAGCCTGCAGATGACTCCAGGGTCCTCTCCGATATCGCTGGATTCGATGAGGCCCTCGAGGTGCGCCGACGTGAGCTGACCGCAGCTCTCAAGCGGGGCAGCTGTCCCTCCTCCGGCCAGCAGCGCGTAGGTGCCGTCGGGAGGCATCGCTCGCAGAGGTGGTCCCAACTGAGGCATCTTCTGAAACGCGAACACCGCCTCGTCCAGGCTCACCTCATGCAGCGTCTGCCTCTTGACCGTAAACGTCGGCAACGTGTCTCTCTTGTGAACATAAAACCCGGCCAACGAACGTACTTCGTACGGGAAGACGACCACGCCACGCAGCTCATCCTGGTATTGCCGGACCACGTCCGACAGGGTGGGATACACCGCCCCGCTGGCGAGTTCCATCTGCGCGCGACTCTGGGAGGCCCAGCCCGGCAGGAACATCAAGATCGCGACCAGGCCCAGCGCGACATGCACGGTGGGCCGCACGCCGTTCGGCATCCATCCGGCGGCCAGGCCACGTAACTTGTCCGAGACTCGGTCAGCGAGCCACACCACCGCAACCGCGATCAGGGCCAGGTAGAACGGGAGCAGATGGACGATGTACCGGGCCCACGACCAGTCTACTTTCCCACCGAGCGTGAAGAACTGCACGACGAGCGTGAACACGAAACAGAGTCCGAACAACGCCGAGGCCTCGGGATGCGAGCGGCGGGACACCCCGCAACCGAAAGCGGCAAGGCCGAACAACACCAGCGCCGGCACCGCCGCGCTAGACACACCGTGCGGATACATGACCTTGGGTCCCAGTGTCAGCAGCGCCTCTTGCAGGAAGAGCAGAACACCGTCCGGATAGCGGCCGGCCAGGACCGACATCGTCGCGCCGGGCGTCCGCATGACCCACCACAGAATGCCGACCCCGCCGGCGACGACGCTCACGCCGAGAAACCGCAGGAACCGACCGCGGTCACGCGACGTGACCAGGCTCGCCACGCTGACCACGCCCAGTGGGACCGCGATCAGCGCGGTGACCAAGTGGGTCATGCAGCACAACCACAGTGCCCCGCCGTACCGCGCCCAGTCTCGCCACCGGTCCCGATCGTACGCGACCAAAAAGCCGTCATAGAGCAGCGCCGTGAAGAGCAGATAGATGCCGTACGGACGAATCTGGGCCGCGTAGTGCCAGGCCAATGGGGACCCCGCAAACAGCGCGGCTGCGAGGATCCCTGCGGGGGGGCCGCCAAGCCGTCGTCCCAGCGTTCCCACCACCGGAATGGCCAGTGACGAGACCACGGCCAGCACGAGCCGCCAGCTCAGGGCATCTGCGTCGCCCCACCAGGTGGTCACCCACGACAGGAGCAGTCTGAGGCCGGCTCCTTCGGCGTCCGAGGCGTCATGCGCCAGGACGTTGATCCACACCGCCAGCTCGTCGAAGTACATGGGGATGGTGTCGATGCCCCACAAGCGATACAGCACGCCGACGATGCTGATCGACAGGATCGACAACCCGTACCCGTGTCGCCCCCATCGTCCCGACGAGTGGTCCATGGCTTTGCTTCCTCGGCTACTCTCGGACGGCGCTGATGATCAGAGACCCCGCGATACTCCGGATCCCCGGCACGCGCTCGAGCACGCGCCCGACGCGAGAGACCGCCTCGATGAGGACCGGCGGCGTTGATGGGTGCAGGAAGTCGAAGGCAGAGACTTCGATCTGCCGGAATCCCGCTTTGCGCAGCAAGGACTTCAGCTGCAGCCCGACGAACGCCGTCTCATCGGGTGAGTCTCCCATCGCCTTCTTGATCCACGGCACGTTCTTGGTGAGCCAGACCTGCGGGTTCAACATGTTCGGCTCGGCGAACGCCATGCGACCGCCGGGCTTCAGCAGCTGGTGAAGTCGCCGCAGGGCTGGGCGGATCTCCAGATGATGCAAGATGGAGGAGCCGACGATGGCGTCGAAGGGCCCTTCCGAGTCACACTTTTCAAACGGCTTGGCCGCGAACCTCACCTGTCCCCCGATCTGCCGAGCGCGGGCCCGTTCGATCAGTTCTGATGCGAGGTCCACGGCCAGGATTTCCGCGCCGCTCGAGGCCCACATCTCGGTGAACATCCCGGTCCCACACCCCACCTCCAGCACCCGTCGCCCAGGTCCAAGGTCCCCGGCTGTCGCGATCAGATCGGCCCGACGTCGGGCCCGCCGACGTCCCGCCGGGGAGGCCCAGCCCCAGATGCGCTCCGGCTCACCATCGGCGAGAACGCGTCCGTGCGCGGCTTCGTGTTCCAAGCGAGTCTGAGTCGACATCTGGGTCCGGTTTAGATGAGCTTCAAGCGGCACAAGGCAAACCAGCTCATGCGAAAGAGCATGGCACCATCGCGGAACCGATTGATGTTCGTTTCGCCATAGGTGCGGTTTCCGTACCGCACCGGAACTTCGGTGATCTTCAGGTTGAGCTTGCTCGCACCGAACAACAGATCGAAATCACCGAACGGATCAAAATCTCCGAAATATGAACGGCCCCGCGCGACCCGCGCGTAGTCGTGCGCATGGAGGACCTTGGTGCCACACAGGGTGTCCTTCAGGGGTTGACCCAAAAGGTAGGAGAAGATGCGAGCGAAGAGCTTGTTGCCGATCACGTTCAGAAAGCGCATGGCCTTGTCATCCATCGGGTAGACGAGGCGGCTTCCATTCACGAATTCTGCTTTCTCGCTGGCGATCACCTCGAGGAACTGCGGAAGATCCGCCGGAGACACCGTGGCGTCGGCGTCGAGGATCATCAGGACGTCACCCTTCGCCCGTGCGAATCCTACCCGGACCGCGTCACCCTTGCCAGTGCCGGTTTGACGAAGGCCGCTCACGGTCAGGTCCGACCGTCGCTGCATCGCGACCTCCCGCTCGATGCGCGCGTAGGTATCGTCTGAGGATGCTCCCTCCACGAAGATGAGTTCGGTGTGGCGCCCCATGGCGGGGACGCTATCGACGATATTGGCAATGTTGCCCGCCTCGTTCCGAGCCGCGACGACCACTGACACGGACAGCTCTTCCGCCGCAACCGGCCGTGGGGCAGGGCGGGCGACAATCCAGTTCACCAGCGCGGCTTTGCGCAGCAGTGGCAGTCTGGGCCCGAAGCGATTGACCAGCCCGGCCGCCGGCACGGGCGCCGGCAGCAACGTCGACACGTCGGTCTTCACGACTTCGAAATCGGAGAGCCAGAGAAGACTGGTCAGGTCTTCGGTGGTGAGCCAGTTGGTGCGCGCGTGCGGGTGATGCAATCCGAGCAGGCGCAGCGCCCCGAGAACGGGTTGCCACACGCGGCTGTGATAGTTGATCAACAGCCGCGTGCGCCGATGGCAGTATCGATGCAGGTTCCGAAATACCGCCGCCACGTCGTGCACGTGCACTGTAAGATCGGACAGGATGACGTAATCGAATGGCTCTCCCAGATGGGCTGGGCACTCCGCGTCTAGCTCGTGCAGTTCCAGTTCGGGGTGCGCCGCCGCGGCCACCTGCAACATGTCCGGGCTGATGTCGATGCCAACGGCGCGTCTCGCCCTTAGCGAGGCGAGGAGGTCGCCGGTGCCGACACCGATCTCCAGAACAGCCGCGTCCGGCTCGCTGTAGAAGCGATAGCGCCGGACCAGGTCTTGGATATACCAGCGCCGGGCCTTGCGCCGACGGGCGATGTCAGCCGCATACGCGCGGAAGGAGTCACGCACGCGAGAGTGCGTATCCTCCCGTGACTTCGCGGCCTGCGCCTCAGGCGTGGCAGGGGGCCCGGTCAGCAAGAACCCGCCCACATGGGTCTCCTGGCTACGCTTCGGCGAGCCCGTCGGCCGGGTCGGCGAGGCCTGACTTCACGGTAGGGCGTGACCGTAAGAGGGCTCCTGACACGAGGAGCGCACACAGATGGCCAAGTTCGACAAGCGGATACACGGGAGCCTCGGTGAACGCGTGGCGCTGCGATGCTATCGCATGGTGCAGCGAGCGCATCTGCTCGAGAATCCACTTGGTCGTCGGGCGTTCCACGTCGGATATCTGCTTTACAAGCGATACGGAAGCGACCCGTACCTGCGACTCGTGCAGACCCAGCCACGCCTCTTCGCCGGGGGGCACATCCTCGATATCGGTGCCAACATCGGCTACACCGCGTCCGTGTTTGCCGAGGCGCTGACGGACGACGCGTGTGTCTTCGCATTTGAGCCAGAACCCCAGAGTTTCTCCGACCTCAGCCGGGTCGCCGAGCGGTCCGGCGGCCGCATCACGGCCATCCGCTCAGCGGTTGGTGAACATGTCGGCGAGGCGCGGCTCGCGCTCAACGACATCCACCCGGCCGACCACCGAATCGCGGTCAGCGAGGAGCCGTCATCGGAGATCGCGCGACGGACAGCACTCCGGGTTCCGATGACGACCGTTGACGCCTTCCTCGAGGAGCGCGCGATTCCCCACCGTGAGATCCGCTTCATCAAGATCGACGTCCAGGGGTACGAAGCGCACGTGGTCGAGGGTATGCATCACACGCTCTTGGCGGCTCGCGGCCTCGCCCTGACTCTCGAGTACGATCCGCAGTTGCTGCACGAAGCTGGCAGGTCCGGCACGGGGCTCCTCCACGAACTCCGCCAGCGCGGCTTTTCGAAGCTGTACATGCTGCACCCTCGGACAGCGCCTACCGACATCACGCTCGAAGCGCTCGCGGGCGCGATGAGCGGCCGCCCCTACTGCGACCTCTTGTTGCTGGCAGACGGACAATAGGATTCCAGTCTCACACGCCTATTACTGCGTCGAACGCCTGCTCCGCGTCCCGCAGCGCCGTCTCCATCTCCCCCTGCGTCGGCGGCATCATCGTGCAGTGACCCGGACGTGTCGCCAACCTGCTCGATCACGCTCGCGTGCATTAACAGGTCTCTGGCGGGCTGGTGGTCGCGCTTCTCGGCAGCGATCCCGCTCGCCGTGACCCAGACGGTATTAGACTACCCCTAAGGTGCTTCGAGAGGCTCAGGCGTCTGCGGATCCACCGACAACATCGCCGTTCGCGCGCGCGGCGGACGATGACTGGTCGCTACGTCAGCGCTAGATGGATATGCCTTTCCAAACGTCGACTCGGCCTGGCTTTGCGGAGAAACTTCGAATCCCGCTACTTGTCGTCCTGGCTGGGGCCTTCCTGGTTCCGCTGGTCGCTCATATACACATTGGGCTGTTCAATCGGTATCTCGCTGATGACTACTGCGTCGCGAATGAGGTCCGATCCAAGGGGGTCAGAGGGGCGGTCTCGTTCTGGTATTTGAATTGGCACGGTTCCGTCCTGTTCGACCTGTTCGCTTCACTGGGGGGTCTCTTGCCGCCACGGCTCGTGCGGTTCTGGCCGGCCTTTGCCCTGACCACCTTGACGGGGCTCCTGAGCTGGGCCGTGTGGCAATCGCGGCCGGCCTGGCGGCGCTGGGATCGGATACTGGTCTCCGTTGTGCTCGCCGAGATGACGCTTGCGGTTCTCCTGGACGGCCCCCCCGAGATGACCCCACAGGCGGTCTACTGGCTGGACGGCGCCTTGCGATATCTGGCACCGCAGCTGTTCCTGGTCGCCTACATCGGAGTGGTGTTCCACGCTCAGGGTCTCGCCAGGGCGCGGAGGAGGCAGTGGGCCTGGTGTGGGGTGGCTGGCGTGCTGGCCATGAGCGCGGGCCTGTTCTCCGAAACCCACATGGCGGCGCAAATCACAGGACTTGTCCTGGCGAGCCTGGCCTGTGCTTGTTTCGTGCCGGCAGCCAGAAGAATGACCGTCATCGTGTTGCTGATTGCCGGAGTCGGCGGCTCGATGCTCGCATTGCTCGTGACCGTCGTGGCTCCGGGCACGATGGTGCGTCAGGGGCTGTTCCCCGATCCTCCCGGTATGCTGGACACCGGTTTGTGGACGCTGGGCTACACGCGTGACTATCTTGTAGAGGTGGCGGGTCGTACGCCATGGAATCTGGTCTTGACCACGGTCGTCCCGGCGCTGTTAGCCTGGCTGGTGGGAGACCTCGGGAACGCTCGAGACCGTGAGCAGAGCACGAGGCCACCGGGTCAGCCCTGGTTGCTTGTCATCCCATTTATTACGGTCGTCGCGCTGGCCGCAACTTTTGCCCCGACCGCATGGGCTGCGTCCTCCTTTCCACCCGTGCGATCACTGCTCGTCTCACAAGTCGTGCTGTTCGGTGGGTTGGCGACCTGGAGCTATCTGCTCGGTCACTCCACACGTGCGCACATGCGCCCCCAGCACGTCTATCGCCTGCGGTCACCGCTCGTCGTGGCGCTTCTACTGGTCACCATCTGGCCGCTTGGCATCGGCTGGCGCACCTTCGCTTTGCGCGCGGAGGCCAACGCGTACGCCCGTACGTGGGAGTCCTTCGACCAGCAACTGCGGGAGGCCAGGACCCAGGGGATAAATGCCGTCCGGGTGCCGGCGCCCGAGAACTTCGCCGGTCTGGAGGTCGTGGGGCCGGACACCGCACACTGGGTCAATGGTTGTGTGTCAGCCTTCTACGGTGTCTCCGTGACCGGGTATCCGCCGCCGCCGCTTCCGAACGCAGTCGACCTGCAGGTGATGGACGCGGTTGGCGTCGATGTCGGAGGCATCGCCATCATCACAGACTCGTGGGTGCGACAGACGTATGCGGAGCCGGGGGGGACATTGTCGGTGACCGTGCGATGGCTCCCGCGGATGAGGACCGAGGTCCCACACGGGGTATTCATCGACCTGAACGATTCGACCGGCCGGTCCATTGCGCAGCACACCACCGCCATCGCCGAGGGTGCGTATAACACGACAGTGTGGGCTCCGGGACGACCGTTCTTGGCTACCTACACGATCGGGATTCCCAAGCAGGCCGAACCAACGGGAAACGCCAGACTGATCCTAGGTCTGTACGATGAGTCGACCCTGCAGAGGCTGCCATGGGAGGCAAGGGGGGGCGCCCGTGCGCATGGCCTGGCTGACGTCCGTATTGCAACGTCGGGCTGCGGCCGGGGCGGATATAGCACCGACAACCGGGTCGCCGCCAGCAGACGGATGGATGCGAACATCGAGAACGCTGTGACGAGGCGATTCGTCGATGATGCGCTTGTGGGGCCGCTCCAGATCGAAGCCCGCGTATACGAATCGGTTGTCAGTCTCTGCGACGACGATACATCGGGGGACGAACGTGAGCGAGCGGTGGAGATGGCTCGACAGGTCGACGGCGTTGTCGACGTCGTCGACCTGATGAGATGACCGTCTCGGCTGAGGCATCGGGTGCTTGCCCCGGTC
>JAPYUM010000031.1:28071-46177 GCA_029940535.1 Vicinamibacterales bacterium | reverse complement strand
TGGACGGCGACAGTGGAAGAAGGACGCAGGCTACCATCAGCAGGACCGTGTGGAGAACGCCTTCTTCCGGTACAAGTCGATCATCGGGGAGAGCCTTCGAGAGCGCCGTCCCGCCCGCGGCATCGTCCTCGGCTTACTGCCCGTCGAAGAGATACTGCACCGTGGCCCGGACGCGATCCTCCGGCGCGGCGTAGTTGCTGTACTCGTTCGGCACGCGATACGACGACACGACGTCGTCGACCAAACGACCGGCCGCCTTCCCTTGCTGGGCCTTCATCACGAGGTCGTTGTAGAAGCCCTCGTATTTAACAAAGTCACTCCAGGGGAGCGGGACCGGGTTGTGTCCGGGAATCACCGTGTCAACGCCGGAGATCCCGGCGATCGCCTTCTTGAGCGTCTCCCCGAACTCGACCGCGCTGCCGTTGCTGTTCGGCACGTCGAGGAAGGGCAGCCCCCGCCGGGCGAACATGTCGCCGGTGTGCATCGCGCGTGCGGCGCGAAAGACTACGAAGATGTCACCGTCGGTGTGGCCGCGACCGAAGTAGTACAGGTCGATCTGGTCCGCGCCGCTGAAGAGCGTCAGCGTATCGGAGAAGGTCGTTTTCGGCAGGTACTTCACGTTGGCACCTTTGAACGACTCACAGTTCTTGATTGAACCGCCCTCGAACCCCGCGCCGTCATCACAATCTTCGCTCGCCATGTGCCCGCGCGTGTTCTCGTGCGCCACGAAGTTGATCGAATCGGGAAACTCCGGATTCGACCCAGAATGGTCCCAGTGCGTGTGCGTGTTGATGATCGTCGTCACCGGCTTGTCGGTGATCTCGCGCACGGCGGCGAGGACATCCTGGCCGTAGCCTTTGATTTTCGTGTCGACCAGGGTGACGCCGCTACTCGTCACAAAGATCGCCGTGTTGCCGCCACCGCCCATGCCCTGCACCGACGGGGCGTTGGCCAGCATGTAGAGGTTGTCGGCGACGTCATGCACCGTGAGGCTCGCCCGGTCCTGCCGCGCCTCGAAGGTGGCCATGGTGGCGACGAGGCCCAGAGCCGTGAGGCCTGCCAAGTAGAGACTGCGTGTCATCTCGATCTCCTTGAACGACGAATGTGGGTGTGGCTGTGACTATACCGGGAGCCGGGCAGGGGAGTCGACCCGCGCCGGTCTCTCAGTCTGGCCTTGACCCCCGCACCGCGTGCGAACATGCTCCGTGCGATGCGGTAACCGGGAGCGTTGAACCGAAGGAGACGCGGCATGGGCAAGGCGGTGACGACTCGCGTACGACCGGTCGTGTGTATCGTGGCCTCGGTGATCCTCCTGACGTCGGCCTCCGGCGCCGCCGGCCAGACCGGCGAGTGGCGCGCCTACGCCGGCGACAAGGCCAGCACCAAATACACCCCGCTCGACCAGATTGACGCCGACACGGTGCACGACCTGGAGGTCGTCTGGCGCCAGTCGACGATTCCCGACGTGACCCGACAAGGGAACACGATGCGGGCGCCAGGGGCGTCCCAGAACACCCCGATCATGGCTGGTGGGCGACTCTTCATCAGCACCCCCCTTGGTACGGTCACCGCACTCGATGCGACCACCGGCGAGGTGGTCTGGTTCGACGCGCCGCCGGTGCCGGAGGGCGAGGAACGCCCGCGCGGGTTCGCGACTCGTGGGCTCGGATACTGGGCCGATGACGACGGCGGCAACGACGCCCGCGTGATCGCCGTCCTCGGGTCTCGCCTTGTGGCGCTGAACGCGGAGACGGGCCAGCGCTACCCGGACTTTGGCATCGACGGCGAAGTGGACCTTGTCGACGGGTACGACGACCGGGTGGTTACCAGCTTTCGCTGGCGGTCGGCGCCGCTCGTCGTCAACGACGTCATCGTCGTCGGGTCCGCCATCGGCGACATCACGAATGCCAACATGCCCGCGATGAAGGAGATGCCGCCGGGTGACGTGCGCGGGTTCGATGTGCGAACCGGCCAGCAGCGCTGGATCTTTCACACCATCGCGCGCGAGGGCGAGCCCGGCAACGAGACCTGGCTCACCGGGCTGAACGAGGACCGCCGGTCGTGGGAGTACACCGGGAACACCAACATGTGGGCCTCGCCGAGCGCGGACGAGGAGTTGGGCTACGTCTACCTGCCGCTGTCGACGCCGACCGGCGACTACTACGGAGGGCACCGCCCCGGCGACAACCTGTTCGCCGAGAGCCTGGTGTGTCTCGACGCCGAGACCGGGGAACGTGTCTGGCACTTCCAGGCGGTTCACCACGGGTTGTGGGACTACGATTTCCCGGCCGCGCCCACGCTGCTCGACATCCGGGTGGGCGAGCGCGACATCAAGGCGGTCGCCATCACCAGTAAGCAGGCGAACACGTATGTCTTCGACCGTGTCACCGGCGAGCCGGTCTGGCCGATCGAGGAACGTCCTGTCCCTCGCGGCGACGTTCCGGGCGAGTGGTATGCCGAGACCCAGCCGTTTCCCACCAAACCGCCTCCGTACGACCAGCAGGGCGTGACACTGGACGATCTCATCGACTTCACCCCTGCGCTGCGGGCCGAGGCGGTGGCGATGCTCGACGACTATGTCTGGGGCACGTTCTTCACGCCCCCCTCGTTGATCGATGAGGGTGCGGACGGGACCACCGGCACGCTGGTCGTGCCGGGTCTGGTGGGTGGCACCGACTGGAACGGCGCCGGGGGCGACCCGGAGACCGGCATCCTGTATGTGCCGTCGGTGCACAGCGGTACGGTCGTTGGGCTGGGGCGGTCTGACAACCCACGGTCAGACGTCGACTGGGTCATGAAAGGGGCGCGGCACATTCCTGGACCGCAAGGCCTCCCACTCTTCAAGCCGCCCTACGGGCGTCTGGTGGCCATCGACCTCAACGCCGGCGACATTCTCTGGACGATCGCCAACGGCGACGGACCGCGCGACCATCCGGCGATCGCGCACCTCAACCTGCCGCCGCTCGGGCAGGGCGGCCGGGTTGCCCCGTTGGTCACCAAGACCCTGGTCTTCCTCGGTGACGGCGCCAACATTGGTGGCGCGTTCTTGCCGGAGGGTAGTGGGAGTCGGATGTTCCGGGCCTACGACAAGGCGACGGGCGACCGCGTCTGGGAGATGGCACTTCCCGGTGGCACCACCGCCGCGCCGATCAGCTACATGGCGGGCGGCACACAGTACATCGTCGTGGCGGTCGGTTGGGAAGACATGGAGAGTGAGTATGTCGCACTCGCTCTCCCGTGATCGTCTCCGCCCGGCTCGCCGGGTGCTTGGCGCCGGTTGGCGATCCGACTCGACCGGCGGGAGTTGCGGTTACTGCACCGGCGTCGCGGGCGCCGGTGGCGAGCCCTCGTGGGTGACGCGGATCCGTTCCGTACTCTGACAAAGCGTGCCGGCTTGATTGGTCGCGAAGAAGCGGCTTCCATCGTTGGCTAGCGGGTCAGCGCCCACGAAGTAGGTGGAGACGGCCAGACTGGTGCGCAGTCCGTTGCAGGTGACCGCGGCTTCGGTGCGTTCTCCGACACCGAGCTAGTAGCCCCGTCTGAATCGTAGCAGGTACCCGCTCCGCCGCAGGGTGTTCGTCGTGAGTTCGGGACTGATGAACGGGTCGCCGTTGTCTCGCGCACGGGTCAGCCACAGCATCGACGGCGCCGAGCACCCGACGCAGCCGTACCAGTGGACCGGCAATCCGGTGCGACACGAACACCGAGTGTGTGATCAAGCAGAGAAAGGTCAGCAGGAGCGGAAACCATACCGTCTCGTCGATCCAGAGGAACTGCTGTGCGGCACGCTGGCGGGCCAGCAAGGAGCCGTCGTCCATCAGGAGTTGCGCGATGAGCGGGGCAAACAACGAGGTCATGAAGATCGCGAAGATGACCACAAAGTACACGATGTTGACTCTGAGCAGCCGGTACTGCAGCTCATCGCCCAGAACGTGTTTCCGTCGGTTCGGTTTGTCCCTGTCAGGCTCTCTCAGCCGTGGGACGAACGGCTCGTAGGTTTGCGTCCCGCATCAGATCAGCGGTGGGTCGGGGGTGGGCCCGGTTCACGCCGCACCTGAAGAGTGCAATGGTCCCGCCAACTCGTCCGCCTCGCCAATGTGGCTGGTGAGGGCGCCACTAGCAGGTCCAATTCGCGGTCGATCGTCCGGCCGGGTGTCTTGAAACGGTACCCGGAGAGCCCAAATTTGAAATTTCTTCGCGTCGGGGGAGTTCGGAGGGGCGGACGGCGAGCTAGCGGAAGAGTGCGGGGGCGGCGAATTCGACGCGTGGCTGCTCGGCCTGGCCGTCCGCCTGCACGCCCAGCCAGCGCGCTCCCGTCGTAAAGAGGTCCGCGGGGAGCGCGGTGGTGCCGCCCAGTAGCACGGTGTACCCGCCCGCGGCGCCGGTGTCCAGCGTCTGAATATCGACCCACAGCGGGATGCCTCCGGCCGCCTCTTCGTAAAACGCGAAGATGGCGCTGACAAGGTCTACGAGAGGTACGCCCGTCGTATCGCTCAGGACGCCACGATAGGGAATCGGTGACGGCGCCGCGGTGCTCGTCGCGCGGAAGTGGACCATCGGTGCCGGTCGGGGGCAGGGCATGTCGGCGCCCCTTGCCGTGGTCGAGACGGGGCGTATCTCCGGAAGCCGCAAGAGCGTGGTCGTCGGGAGTCGGGCTGGCGGTCCCACGCCTTGCCCGGGCAGCGCACACGGCACGCCGGCCAGCCGGACACGCGGTTGCTCGTCCAGACCATCCGGTTGCACGCCCAGCCACGGTGGCGTGGCGGTCTCGAGCAGGTCGTCCGGGAGCGTGGCGGTCTCGCCGAGCATGACCAGGTATCGACCATCGACGTCGGTCTCGACCGCCTTGAGGCTGACCCAGAAGGGGATACCTCCCGCCTGCTCCTGGTACACGCTGAAGATGGTGCTGATACGCCCGGCGAGGGGCACCCCCGCGGTGTCGGTCATGACGCCGTGATGTGGGACAAGCAGTGGCGGCGGCGTGTGGGTCGCCACCGGCGGCGCGTTCGTCAGCGCGATGGGGGCTCGCCCGGCGGCTGAGTCAACGTCGCCGGGTGCTCCCGCTGGCGCTCCGGTTTCCACGCGTGCACGTCTGACTACTAACGGAATGTCGTCGGCGGTCGTGGGCGGGGCCAGCCTGACGAATCGAACGGCCGGGACGGCGGTCTCGGGCTTCTCCGTCTGGCGGTCTACCTGTCTGAATTCCTCGACCAGTCCGACTAGAGGGGCGGCCGCGGTCTGGCCCGCGACGGGGGCAGCGGCGACCTCCGGAGGGGGCTCTGCCCGGCTCTGGCCGGGCCACGATCCGGTGCGCACTCGGCTGCGCGGCAGCCAGGTTCCGGTCTGGTTGCGCGATAGGTCGGTTCCGGTCCGGCTGCGTGACACGCAGGCTCCGGTCCGGCTGCACCGCGGTCGGGCTCTGGCTCTCGGCCCATGCCTGCGTGGTGGTTGGCGTGGCCGGCGAGCCCGCACGATCCGGCTCGCTGAGCACGACGGCCGTGAGACTGATGGAGAGTACGGCCGCGGCGACGATCAGCACCGACGAGGTCCAGGGCTGGCCCGGCGAGACCCGCTCGTTGGCCCCGGCCGGCTCCCGCTGGCGGCCATGCCGGGCCGTCGCGGTCTCGAACTACGCGATCGCCCGCTCCAGTTCGCTCGACTCGCCGAGTTCGCAATCCATTCCCTCACGCTATCGGCTCTTCGCGGCCCCGGCTGCAGGGCGTCAGCCCAACAGGGGGCGCCAGAAGACCGGTCGAGTCCGAGGACGGCGGGAAGCCTCAAGAAAGGGTGAACAAGACATACCATCGACGCGCGCAGACCGAGCCGGCCGTTCGCAGCGCCGTCTGCAGAGGATGGCTCAGGCGGGGAACAGCAGCTGGAAGACGGCGTAGGCCGACCAGACGAGTCCGATCGCGATGGCGAGGCCGATGAGACGGGCGGAGAATCGTCCCGACACGATGGTCCTGACGACCGGTTCCGGTAGGAACCGAGCCGGACCAAGCAGGTCGGACAGCACCAGCAGCAGCCCGGTACCACCAACGACGACCACCCCGCTGACCATGAGCGACGAGGCCAGTCTCCCAAGGAAGGTGAGCAGTCTTTCCCAGTTCACACCTGGGCCGTCGAGACCGGTCAGCGGCAGCAACTGGCCGACCGGGTACCACAGAGGCATGGTGCCAACTGGCCGATCAGTGCGTAGGCGACGCCCCCTATTGCAAACAGGGCGACAGGCGGCGCGACGATGACCCCGGCGATAACCCGGCCCAGGTCGCGTCTCGTGTCCTCGCCGGAACGAGCGGTATGCGCGACCGTCGCCATCTGTCTGAACTGGCGCATGACAAGAATCTTCCGTTCGGCGGTAAGTGCCGCGGTCCTAGTGCCGCGCCCAGGACGTTGGCAAGAGGATTTCGGGACCGCCCCCCGTATTCGAAAGGGGCACGTGGGCTCGGCTAGCGGGACCAACTTGCACAGCACGACCCACCATTGCGGTGTTTTTTTACGCAGCTAGCGGATGCCCGCCAGTGCGAGCCGATACTCATCGTGGATGTTGTGGTTCACCAAGAAGCGAGCGGACCGGTTTCACCGGGTCGGGTTCGACTGCGGTCGGAAGAATGGGACCTACGTACTGACGGTGGTCGATGCGGACGGCGCGGAGACGCTGACGACCTTCCGTGACGAAGCCGCCATGGTGGCCGAGGCCGTCAGACTGCAGCTCGACCTGGAGTCTCTCGGCTGGAGCGCGCTGGCCCGTACGACGTGACCGCACAGCTCTGTCTTAGCTGATGTCCCGGCCGGACCCCGCGGCAAACGCCGCCCGAGTCTCTCCCGTCAACAGCACAATCAGCGCCCAAATGCCGAACGGCAGGCTGATGGCGGCGCCAGGGCCGAATGGGAGAATGGCGACCACGCTCGCGCCCACCGCGATGGGATACGACCGCAGGCGGAACATCTTGGCGGCACCGAGCGCCAGCACGATCCCATGCGTCAGACTGGCCACGCCGACCGCGTTGAAAATCAGCGTTCGGATCGTGAGGGCGTCGGACGCAACAGCGGAAATGCGGAGAGAGAACAGCAGGATTCCCAGTGTGGCCACCACGTCGACCGCACTGGCCACCACGAGGCCGACGGCCGGCGCCTTCAGTCGATCACGAGCTGACGGCCGGAGGTTCGGGGTGTTCGGAACGGGAGGGCGGTGTTCGGGGTCGTCGTTGAGGATCGTTTCGACCTCTGTTTTCACGTCGCTGGCGTGCTGATATCGACGGTCCGGTGCCGACGCCAGCGACCGCAACACCACGTCATCCAGCCGCACGTCGATCCGGACCTTGCTCGACGGAGGCTCGAACCGACCGATAGGGAGCTCGCCCGTCAGCATCTCGTAGAAGACGACGCCCAGCGAGTAGATGTCGGCCCGATGGTCGACGCCGCTCGAGCTTTGGATCTGCTCGGGCGCCATGTAGTGTGCCGTCCCCATGACCTGTCGGGTATCGGTCAACGTGAACGGCTTACCGATGGCGGTGTCG
Organism: Vicinamibacterales bacterium; assembly: GCA_029940535.1. GTDB lineage: Bacteria > Acidobacteriota > Vicinamibacteria > Vicinamibacterales > UBA8438 > UBA8438. The sequence goes on along the minus strand of JAPYUM010000031.1, from coordinate 38,657 downwards.
TCCGTGTCCGTACCCAGCAGCTTCGCCAGGCCGAAATCGGTGATCTTCACCCGGCCCCGTTTGTCGATCAATACGTTCTCTGGCTTGATGTCACGGTGCACCACGCCCTCGTCGTGCGCCGCCTGCAGGGCGTCGCAGATCTGCGGCACGATCGCCAGCGCCTCCGGCGGCGTCAGCCCGCCCTGGACGATCGTCTGTCGCAAGTTGGTGCCATCGACAAACTCCATCGCGAAGTAATACAGCCCGTCCGTCTCCCCGGAGTCGTACACCGTGACGATGCTCGGGTGACTCAGCATGGCGAGGGCACGAGCTTCGCGCTTGAATCGCTCGGCGAAGGCCGGGTCGTGGCCAACCTCCGGCGGGAGGATCTTGAGCGCGACGACGCGGTCGAGAGTTGGTTGTCGCGCCTTGTAGACGGCGCCCATCCCTCCCTGGCCCACCAACTCGATGATGTCGAACTGCGGGAACCGTCCGGACAGCTCGTCGGGAGACGGTGCCACGAACCCCGGTCCGCTCGCGAGCCCGGTGGTGCCAGACGCTAGGTTGGCCGCCGCCGTGTGACTATCGAACCCCTGTTGTACGAGGCACGTCGGGCAGACGCCGTCCGGGGCGTCGGCGGGCAGCTCGGTGCCGCATTGCGGGCAGGTGTGCGGGCTGGTCATCATCGGTTACCTCCACCACGGATTGACGATAACCACTAATAACCGGAACGGCTGGGGACGTTACACCCTGGGCGGTCCGCCGCGCCGAAGCGTGCGGAACTCATGGCGTGAGGGCGTCGAACAATCGGCGCAGTTCGTCGTCGACGTCTTCCGCGGCGTCGACGGTGTGCCGGATCTCATCACGCAGGATCGCTCGATAGCGCCGGCGCATGCGGTGGATGGCGACTTTCACCGCACCCTCGCTCGTGTCAAGCTGGCCGGCGAGCTCGCGGTAGGGCACCCTCGACTTCTCGCCGCCGAGATACATCTTCAGGCTGACGAAGCGCGCCGCCTTGCCCGACGCCTCGAATTCGCGATGCAGCGTCGCCAGCGCCCGGGCGAGCAGCGTCAATGCCCACTGTCGCTCGAACAGCTTCTCGGGCGTCGACTCGTGCGATGGCGCGATCCGGTACCGGGTTTCGCCGTCATCAAAGTCCAGCGCGATCGGGGCGCGGCCGCCGCCCCGCTTCTGCGCGGCGTCCCGCCGCCATTGCTTGGCCAGGAAGTGCTTCAACGACGTCAGCAGGAACGACCGGAAGTGGCCGCGCTCGCGGTCGGCTACCCGCAGCGTCTGCTTGTCGAGCAGGTGCGCGAAGAACGCTTGCGTCAGGTCCTGCGCGTCGTCGGTCGACTGTCCCTGGCGTCTCACATACGCGTAGAGCGGAAACCAATAGATTTCACACAGGGTCGCCAACGCGTCGGCCGATTGGGGCGACGAACGTCGTCCCGCTTCGACGACCATGCTCCACCGGGTCGTGGGGAACTGAGCGGCGTTCCGCGGACGGGACGCGCGACTCGCCTCACTCGATGGCATGCCCTCGTATTGTAGGCGTACCGGAGCGGGGCTGGGCGGGAAGTCGGGTGTTGGGACTGCTGTACGGCGTCGAGGTCTTCGATCGGACGACGTTCCTCGTGGCGTCCCTGGTACTGGTGGCCGTGGCGCTGGCGGTCGCTTATCTCCCGGCGCGTCGGGCCAGTCGAGTCGACCCGGTCGTGGCGCGGCGGGCCGAGTGACCGCGCGACCGTCGGTCATGCACCGGTCTTGAGGGTGTCCTAGCTCCGCGCTACACTGGAGCCGCTCTCGTGACAGGCGCGGAGCAGCGCATCAAGGGTCTCGGCGGTAGACGCGGCCCTCCGAATCAGCCCGACCCGTTCTTCGGTGGCTGCCAGTAAGAGCCGGCGGTCGAATCACTCGCCGCAGAGACGATATGTATCAGCCAGGAGGCACCCATGTGCGATGACCGAACCGAGGCCGAGAACAGCGACTACGTGCGTGCGGCGAGACTGACACGACGCCAGTTTGGAGCGTTGTCGGCGGGAGCGGGGTTGGCCATGCTCTTGCCGCGGGCCGCGAACGCGCAGGCGGTGACGGCAGCCGATATCGACGTCACCACTCCCGATGGGGTGGCGGATTGTCACTTTGTGCACCCCTCGACCGGGACCCATCCGGGCGTCATCATCTGGCCTGATGCCTTTGGCCTGCGGCCGGCGAAGAAACAGATGGCCAGGCGTCTGGCCGAGTCGGGCTACTCGGTTCTGGTGGTCAACCCGTACTACCGGACACAGCGGGCTCCGGTCGTCGACAGTACGAACTTCGCCGAAGTGCGTGAGACGATCATGCCGCTGATGGGCTCGTTGAATGCGGACACGCAGACGAGGGACGCGACAGCGTTCGTCGGTTTCCTCGATAGCCAGCCGTCGGTAGACCAGGGCCGGAAGGTGGGCACGATGGGCTACTGCATGGGCGGGCCGTTCACCATGCGGACCGCAGCGACCCTCCCAGATCGCGTTGGCGCCGCCGCGTCGTTCCACGGTGGCGGGCTGGTGACGGATCAGGACGACAGCCCGCATCTCCTCGTGCCCGACATGAAGGCGCAGTATCTGTTCGCGATCGCGGAGAACGACGACCAAAACCAGCCCGAGGCCAAGGACGTGCTGCGCGACGCGTTTGCGCAGGCGGGACTCACGGCCGAGATCGAGGTGTATGCGGGCGCGGCGCACGGATGGTGCCCGCCAGATTCGACCGTCTATCACGAGGCCCAGGCGGAGCGTGCCTGGAGCCGGCTCCTGGCCCTGTTTACCACCGCCCTCGCCTAGCCTGGGAGGGTGCAGCAAAATGCCGCGAGCCGGTTTCTTGCCTCGTCGAAAAACCTAGCAGGGTGCTGAAAACACAAGAGCGGTTGCCTGGCAAGCCGTTCGTCTGGCCAGGCGCGAGGAGGGAGCATGCAGGCGGCATGTGACCGACGACGCAATGCCGGCAGGCGGACGGATCGCCAGGAAACTACGGGGTGTCTTCCTCCGCGGCGTCGTCAACGCGTCCGGCCCGCAGCATGTTGGCCATGCCGTAGTTCCCTTCGTGGCAGGCGTATTCGAAGATGGGGCTGACGCTACGCGTCATTGGGATGGCCGCCGTAAACGTGGCCGTGAAGGTGGTGGGGTCATCGACCGTATATTCGTAGAGCAGGGTATCGGCGTCCAGTCGCGTGAATCGTTCGACCAGCCGCAGCGTATCTCCGGTTCCCAGCGCCACGGTCGCGCCCGGCTCGAAGCTCGCTCGCTTCGTGGTGAAGTTTGTCGATTCGACCACGAGGGTGTCCCCGTCCCAATGTCCACGGGCATCGCCGTTCCAGAGTCCCACCGCCTCGTGCAGATGTGGTCGATCGCTCAGCGGCACGATGCGGGCGTCGTGGACCATCTCGGTGAGGATGACGACGTGGTCTGCCGATTGGAACAGCTGGAGGTTGTTGTTGTAGCCGCCGGGGAGGAGCGGTGGACCGACGTTGTAGCCCACCAGGCAGCGCGCGGAGAGCCCGCGTTCCTCCGGGCCGTCGGCGCTGAGGCCGCCGATGCGATACCGCACCGGTAGCGGCCCGGGCACGTGACGCTCGACCGAACCGACCTGGCGGACCGCCTGGGGGGTCAAGGAGGGTAGACGGCCGTCTGGAGGGTCGACGATTAGCGAGGTCCGCCGGTCGGAGACGGGACCACCACGGTCCCACCAGAACTGATTGTAGGAACCGACACTGCCCTCGGGCGGTTCGGCATCCCACCCTCGGGATTCGGCCGTGCGCGCGGCCAGCGCGGCGAACTCTTCCTCTGTGTATCGTGGCTTGTCGGCCAGCCGTTCCGGCCGTTGGAGCGGCGTGGTGGTGTTGAAGTGCCACACGCCCTGCAGGTCGGGTCGGTCGTCCAAGGTCCGGGGCAGCGTCCCCGTCACCGGTGCCGCCTGAGCCGCGATGTTGAGTGGTAACCCAGCGAGCACGATAACCAGCGTCGCCGCCGTCGCGCAGGGGTGTGTGGACATGATCGGTTTCCTCCACCGCTTCAGTGTGCGAGGCCAGATTCTTACGACGAGAATACCCCCATCTTGGTGTCCTGTAACAGTATTCCGGGGAACAGGCCCCCGCGGCCTGGACGCGCGGTTGCGGTGACGCACCAACGCGGCGAGAATGCACGCAGTCGCGAGAGCGGTGGAGGACATGAGCATGAGAACGAGGGCACCGAGGTGGCTGGCGGCAACAGTTGGCGCATTGGTGCTCGGGCTGGCCGGCCCGGGCGTCGTCAGTGTGCGGGCGCAGGGCGGGTACGCGCTGGTCGAGGGGTGGCCGCAATATCCCAGCGACATGCAGTTCGAGATGGGCACCGGCATCGCGGTGGGGGCCGACGGGGTCATCTACACCGTCGCGCGAGATGTCGATCACTGGGCGAGTCACCCGCTGGCGATGTCGCGCTACAAGGGGCGCGGCTCGATTGCCAGGTGGAATCGTGACGGACGGTTCCTCGGCATGTTCGCCGAAGCACAAGAATTCATCGGTCCGCATTCGATGTACATCGACGGCCGGGGATTCGTGTGGGTCGTCGATCGGGAAGGACACCAGGTCGTCAAGCTGACCCCGGAGGGAGACAAGGTAATCGCGGTGGGCGAGTACGGCGTGTGGGGAGACGACCCGGGGCACTTCAACGGTCCCACCGGGGTGGTCTTTCTCCCGGACGGTCGCTTTGTTGTCTCGGATGGATACTGGAACTCACGACTGGTGTGGTTCGCGGCCGACGGCAGCTATCTCAAGGAAGTCGGCGGGCTCGGCACCGAACCGGGCCAGATGGCGTCCCCCCACGCGATCGCGCTGGCCCCGGACGGCACCCTCATCGTGGCCAACTTCTGTGCTCTGAACGCGCATCCGTATGTCACCTCGCCGGGCCAGATTGTCGAGGCGCGCCGAACGCCGTTGACGGGTTGCGTACAGCGCTATGACGTCTGGTCGCAGGAGGGGGAGTATCTGGGGCCCTTTGGGGACGCCATCGCCGACCCCGGATTGGCGTTGAGCGTGGCCGTGTATGGCGACCGGATCTACTTCGGGCACACCGGTTCGCGCCCGGGCCGGCAGCACATCACGGTCGTCGACGGCGAGACCAAGCAGGTGGTGGATCGTCTCGAGAACGCCTCGGTGTACGTACATCAGATGGCGGTGGACGCACAGGGAGACATCTATATCGCGTCGGTCTACCCGGAGCACGGTGGCGAGCCGCGGGGCATCGCGGGGCCCTCGTTCCTGCGCTGGAGCCGGACCGCACGATAGGCCGCGACCTCTTCAGACGGGGCTGCGCCCCGAACCCCCGCGACCGCTCCGCGGGGACCCCGCGTGCCCCACTCCGCGGCCGCGAGGCGCGCAGGATCCGTAGCGCGCGCAACGGCAGCCACAATTGGTGCCGACTGGGAAACAGGAACTCTCGCGGCATGATCCCCACCACGGTATGTGGGACCCGCCCGATGTCGACGGTGATCAGCGCGCGGCCATGCAACGGCGGCACGCGAAGCATGCGGAAGGTCGAGGCGGTGACCTCGGCGCCGGTGACCGGCTCCCCCGACTCGTCGTAGGAGTTGAGGTTGTAGTAGGCCGATCTCGACGCGCCGAGGGTCTGGAACGTAGTCGACGCTGCCTGCCACCGACCCAGGTCGTACGACGTGGTCGGGGCTGTGCGCGCGTTCGCGACGTCCCGGTGCCGCACCAGGCGGATGCGGTCGCCATTCTCGACGGGAAGTGGGGTCTCGATGGCGGTGCTGGTGAGGTGTGTCGGAGCCAGACCCACCGGGATGCCGACCGCCAGCGCAAAGATGGACACGGCGGCCAGACCGGGATGTTTCACGAGCATCCGCAACCCGAGCTTGACGTCGAGCCACCAGGGGCCGAACCAATAGAAGGGCCGCGTCGCGCGCCATCGCTCTTTGATCTGGTCCACTCCACCCAGCTGGACGTGAGCCAGCCGTCGGGCCTCCGGCGCCGACATGCCCGCGCGCAGATTTCGGTCGATCTCCAGTCCCAGGTGCGAATGAAGCTCGGCGTCCAACTCACGCTCCAGCTGATCGCGCCGGAACAGACCGACGAGTCGCCGTAGCTATCGCGTCATCGCGTCCCCTCCCGGGCCAGGAACTTCGCGAGGATCGCCGTGGTTTGCTGCCAATCCTGCGCCACCTTTGCGAGGCGGCGACGTCCCGGTTTCGTCAGTCGGTAGAACTTGGCTCGTTGTCCGTTCTCGGACACACCCCAACTTCCGGTGATGTAACCGTCTTCCTCGAGCTTCATGAGTTGCGGATAGAGCGTGCCCTGCCAAACGTCGCTCTTCGGAGACATGGTCCCTCCTATGGGATTGCCATATCTAATACGCACTTCTATGGGGTGCAACATCCTGCGTCGAGTCGGACGGATGCGGCGTCGGCGAACTGGGTGGCGGTGTCGGGCGGATGGATGATGCGCGGTCTCGACTCGGAACCGGGTTCAAAAGATCGCGAGCGGATTCAATGGCGAGCCGGTGCCACCGGGGTTCGCGATCGGGGCCGCGACCAGGAGGAACTCCCAGCGACCGAGTCGGGCCGCGGTCTCCGCCACCGCCTCAAGATCCATGTTGTCGAAGATATTCGCGCCCAGCGCGACGAGGACCAGCTTGTGAAACGGCAGGGCCGTGCCCGGGATCTGGCCCACGTCCTGGGTGCCGTCGCTCCCGACCAGGGCCACGTCGCGCTGCTTCAACCAGGGGGCGACAGTGATGTCGTAGCCCGAGCGGTTGTCGTTCTTCCACCGTCCGGTTCGGAGAAAGATCGCGTCGCCGGCCGACACTGTGACCCCGGTGCGGCGCTCCCACGCCTCGATGTCCTCCGGATACACATGGGTGCCGGTCTCGAGGGCGTCCAGCCCCTTGAGACGCGGGATGTCGAGCAGCACGCCGCGCGTCACGATGCCGCCAGCGAGACCGCTGATGCCCATCCGAGAGCAGCCGTCCTCGGTGAAGACATCCTCGAGCGCGAGGCCGTTGTAGATCTGGCCGCCGTGGTGCGCATGGCACAACGCGTCCAGATGACTGACCGTTGCCCCATGGAACGCCACCTGCTGCCGCTCCATCAGAAACCCGGACGGGATGTCGACGACCCGCAAGCTGGTGAATGCGGCCGTGGAGTCCGGATTGTCCGGTGGCGCGCCGACACTGATCGGGAGCGACAACGACACCACCTCTCCGGCCGTGGCCAGCGCCAGCGCCGCGCGGCGCTTGGCCGGCGTGATCAGGTTCACCGCGCCGAGCTGGTCGTCCCCACCCCAGCGGCCCCAGTTCGACAGTTCCTGCATCCATTCATCGACCTGAGCCGCGGTGACCTTGGGACGCTCCTGACCCTGCAGTGTCCAGCCGCCGATCATCCACAATGCAACCAGCGCCATGGCCCACGGCCTACGAACGTGTTGGTTCATCTTTGTGTTCCTCTCTGGTTCCGTGGCCACCAGCAACGGAACGAGTCCATGGGCTTGAAGACGCTTTACGCATCGCATCTTAACCCCAGAGCTCGCGTGTGAGCGGTCAGGACGACGCAACCGAACTCGAGCGGCTGTTCGAGCCATTCTTCCGGTCCGATCGATCACGATCCCGCAAGACGGGTACCGGGGGCCTGACCTTGATGATCGTGCGTCGTGCCGTGGAAGCCCAGAGGGTGCTGTCGCGGCACGCCGACCCGCGTGGTCTGGCGGTGGAGTTCGACCTGCCCGTTGCGCCGACGGGACCAACGCCCCGCACTCAGTAGTGCGGGGGGACCTCGTCCGCGGGGATGCTCCGGGTGTCGTTTGCCCCGTCGCGGACGGCCGCGCCGAGTCGTTCGAGTTCCGCTTGCATCTGATCGATCCGCCCTTGCTGTGCCACCAGCGCATCATTGAGCTGCCGGATGGTGTCGTTCTGGAAGGCCAGGTGCGTTTCGAGGGTATCGATCCGCGTGCTATCGGTCGTCACATCATCCCCTTGCGATCGTCCCCGCTACCGGCGTGACCGACTCCTCCATGACTGGGGGAATGCGAAACCGAACTTCCGCTACTGGCCCTCAGTCTCCTGCCGTTCGATGTTGCGATACACCTCCAGAATGTGCCGGATGTCGTGATTGCCTTCGTGACAGGCGTACTCGTACATCGGGCCCTCGGTGGCCATCATCGGAATCTCCGCCGCCCAGCTCCGGTCCCAGGTGTCTGGGTCCTCGACAGTGAAGGTGTAGTGGATCCGATCGGCCGATACCCGCGTGAAGCGCTCCACGACTGTGAGATCGCGGCCCGATCCCTGCCACGCCAGCCGGTCGTTGAAGTGGCTGCTCTCGACGACCAGCGTGTCGCCTTCCCACCGGCCACGTGAGTCGCCAGGATACATCCGGATTTTCTCGTCGATCACCGGTCGCCCGTCGAGCGGGATGATCCTCGGCGTGTTGTTGTTCTGCTCGGTGAAGATCACAACGTGGTCGGGGGTTTGGAAGAACTGGTGAATGTCGTTGTAGGACGGTGGCTGCAGAGGAGGTCCGTTGTAGGCATACGCGATGCAGCGCTCGCTCAGCGGGCGCAACTCATGGCCATCGAAGGTTCCTCGGTCGCCCCGTTCGGCGCGCCGGGCCGCCGCGCGCGCCCGGGCCGCGTCGTTGCGCGGGGGGATGCGTCCGTTCGGCGGATCGGTGACCAGCGAGGTCCGTCGTGTGGACAGCCCCTTGGGCACCTGGGTGGCGAGCCAAATGGCGTTGTCGTAGTGGACGTAGGATTCGTCCCGATGGGTCTGGTCGAGCACCCGTTCCCGTTCCGCCGCGTCGGCGATTTCGATCACGCTTCGAGCCAGCGGGTCGGCACCGTCGACGGTGAGCTGCGCCTGGAGCTGCGTCCACTCTTCTTCCGTGTAGAACGCCTTGTCCCCGAGATACTCGGGGCGTTCCATCGGGGTGAACGTCTGCGTGGTCCAGAACCCGCTGAGGTCGGGTCGTCCGTCCGCCGTGCGTGGCACGGTCTGGTCCGGGACCGGCGCTTCGGGGCGCGGAGCCTGGGCCGAGGCGACTGGTGTCAACCAGCCGACGAGCGCAACCGCGATGAGAGAGGCCGCAAGACGACGATGGCGCATCTGATCCTCCTGGGAGCCGTTGAGAGCAGGTCTCGGAATACGTCCATGATTGCCCACGTGCGCCCCGGACGCAACCGTGCCGTTCGACCAATACTGCCATCGATAGCCAACTCCGCCTCAGTCGGGATTGCCGGACGCCGTGTCCGGAAACCAGGGTGCGCGGCCGCGCACAGGTCACACATGTTTACCTAATCTGTGAAAGAGAGCTGCGGCGGTGTACCGACCAGCCGTCCACTCGGGGGCTAATACGTGAACGACTTGGCGACGCCTTTTGTGCCACGTCGGCGAGACGCGCCTGGATGAAGCGTTCTGGTCCTGTTCGCGCTCGCGACCCGCGATCGTCGCGGATACGGCATCGTCAAGGCGCTCGAGCGCCAAAGTGCGGGGTGGGTGCAAATCGATCCCGCGAACGTGTACCGGGCCATCAAGCGTATGATGGCCAGCGGTCCGTAGATCTGTCTGGGGCCGGCTGATGACCCGCGTTGACAACCTCGTTACGCTCGGCGAGCGCATGTTGCGCGACTACGACACCCACGATCCAGGCACAGTGTTCGCTGAAGGACTGGACCTCTCGATCGCCGACGCCTATGGGGTGCAGGGTCACGTCGCTCACCTGCGAGAAGTCCGCGGGGAACGGCTCGTCGGCTACAAGATCGGGTGCGTCTGTCGCGGCAATCAACGACGGCACGGGCTTTCGCATCCGGTCTATGGGCGGCTGTGGTCGACCGAACAGTACTCGGACGACGTCGCTCTCTCGCCCGGCGACTTCGCCAATCTGGCGATCGAAGGCGAATTCGCGGTGACCCTGCGCCGCGACATCGAGCCCGGCGACGCGTCGATTCCCACCATCGCGGCTGCGGTAGACCGGGTGTTCACCATCATCGAGCTCCACAATCTCGTGCTCCGGAGCAATAATCGAGGCCCCGAGCTGATCGCGAACAACGCGATTCACGCAGGCGTCATTCGTGCCAGCGGCACCAAGCCGCCAGCAACCGCGGCCTGCACGGACTTGTCGGTCGAATGCGACGGACGCATCGTGGGATGCTGGTCGGGTCGGCGCTGGCCGGACGACGTGTTGCAAGAGGTCCCCTGGTTGGTCGGCGAACTGGACAAGGCAGGTCTTCGGCTCAGGTCCGGGCACACGGTTCTTACCGGCGCCTGGGGCCCGCCGCTTCCGCTCGCGGGTCGGCCGTCAACGGCGAACCCAGACCCTCAGGGGATCGGACGTGTCGAGGTCACGTCGACGATCTTCGGTTCGGTTGCCGCGTCATTCTCGCGGTCAAGGCCGCGCACGCTGTAGCCCGCGCTCCCGTGGCTGTGTCGACGTCGGACTTCGGCTTCGCAAGCGCCCCAGCAGCTCGCCGAGCGGGCTTTCACCCGCCGCGCCAGCCGCGCAGACCCAGACCCGGTCGCGGCGTTGCGCGCCGAGTGGGGAGGTCGTGCTCGAACATTGAGTCCATCGAGAGTATGCTGACGGCGTTACAT
>JAPYUM010000031.1:25500-27971 GCA_029940535.1 Vicinamibacterales bacterium | reverse complement strand
GGGGAGGTCGTGCTCGAACATTGAGTCCATCGAGAGTATGCTGACGGCGTTACATCTCAATTCGCGGCAAGGAGCCTGACCATGATGGTGCGAAGAACGCTGTGTTCGGCGGTGCTGGTGGTGGTCTTCTCGGGCCTGGCGCTTCCGGCGTCCGCGCAGAATCTGGAGCTCGACACGGTCGAGTTCTTCAGCCCGGCCGTCGACCGGAACATGAAATACAACATTCTGCTGCCCAGCGACTATGCGTCGTCCGCCGAGCGGTATCCCGTGCTGTATCTCCTGCACGGGCTGACCGGCAACTACACCAACTGGGGACGGTCGAACGGGTCGCCGTTCTACGCATCGCTCTACGATGACGTCATCATCGTCATGCCGGACGTCGGCAATTCCTGGTATGTCAACTGGGCCGAGAACGAGGGTGGGCAGCAGAACAATTGGGAAGACCACGTCGTGACGGACGTCGTCAACCATGTCGACTGGAACTTCCGCACCATCGCGCGACGCGAAGGCCGCGCAATCTCCGGGTTGTCGATGGGTGGCTACGGGGCGATCACCCTCGGGCTGCGTCATCCGGACATGTTCATCTCGATCGGTAGCACCAGCGGCGCGCTCGAGTATGCCCGCGGGGCAGCGCAACGGTTGAGTGGCGACGCACCGGCCCGGCGCGGCCGGGGACGAGAACTGACGCCCGAACAGCGCGCCGCGCGCCAAGCCCAGCAACGACGCCCGAATCCGCTCATTGGTGTCGACGGGTTCAGCAGCCAGGTCGAGCGCACGCCCCAGGGCCGAGCCTTCGCCACGACCGAGGATGCCGCCGCCTACGATCCGTTCGCGCTGATCGACCAGGTGCCCCAGGACCAACTGCCGCACATCTACCTCGACTGCGGTACCGAGGATCGGCTGATCGCGGGAGCGCGAGAACTTGCCGGTATCCTGATGGAACGCGACATCCCGTTCGACTACATGCAGATGGGCGGAGCCCACAACTCGGCCTACTGGATTCAGTCGATGGGTCGTATCATCGGTGTCCAGTATGAGGTGATGCAGCGCGCGCTCGGGCAGCGTCCGGCGGGCCGTCGACGGCCAACGAATTAGTAATTAGACGGGGCTCTGCCCCGCACCCCACGCGGTGGCTTGTGGGGGGCCGAGTGCCGCACGTCGCCACCGCGGGCCGCGCATGGCCGCGCGGCCTGGGGTCTACGCTCGGGGCGGATGGGGGCGATGGTTCGAGAGACAGAGACGACCGGGATAGGACACGAGGAGGACACCATGATCAAACGTGGCGCAGTCGTGGGATGTATCGCGGTGGCGGCGGTCCTTGTTGTCGGAGCAGTGCCTTCCCTCGCGCAGGACGAGGCACCACGCACGGCGTGGGGACAGCCCGATCTCCAGGGGGTGTGGGACTTCCGGAGCATTACCCCGATGCAGCGACCGGAAGACCTCGCCGACAAGGCGTTCCTGACCGCGGAAGAGTCGGCGGAGTTGGAGCGGGCGGCGGCCGACCGCGACACCCGTCTCTGGCAGCAGGAAGCCCGACGCGCCGAAGCCGGCGGCAACGTAGGCGCCTACAACAACTTCTGGATGGACCGGGGTCTGAAGGCCGTCGGCACCGGACGCACCTCGCTCATCGTGTATCCCCCGAACGGCCGGATGCCGTCGTTGACCCCCTCCGGTCAAGCGCGCGCGGACGCGGGAGCCGAGTATCGGCGGGAGCATCCGGCCGATTCATGGGTCGACTTCAGCGACGGGGTCCGCTGCATCCTGGGCTTCAACGCCGGTCCGCCGTTCACGCCAAGCGCCTATAACAACAACGTGCAGGTCTTTCAGACGCCGGACCATCTGGTCATCATGACCGAGATGGTCAACACCGCCCGCCTGGTCCCGCTCGACGGTCGTCCCCGGCTCGACCCGGGCGTCAAGCAGTGGTCCGGCGATTCCCGCGGTTACTGGGAGGGAGAGACCCTCGTGATCGAGACACGTAATTTCGACCAGAAGCGACGGTGGCGGAACAGCACCGAGAGCATGCGTCTGGTGGAGCGGCTGACTCGGGTAGACGCCACGACGCTTGAATACAAGTTCACCGTGACTGATCCGGAGACCTGGAAGAGCCCCTGGACCGCCTCGGTGCCGCTGGTGCTGAACCCGGAGCCGATGTTCGAATATGCCTGCCACGAGGGCAACTATTCGATGCCGGTCATGCTGGGGGGAGCACGTGTGGAAGAGGCGGCCGCTCAACCGTAGTGGCGTCGGGGGGACGGCGCACCCATACCGGGCGCTGCGAGGGCCTTGCGGTGGTCATCGGCACGGCGTCGTAGCACAGGGCCCGAGGGTGGTGAAGAAGTGTCGACAACATCCGTGTCAGCGCTGCCTGCGCCGGTCGTCGACGGCGCCCAGTCGCGCCGCGCCGCGATCCGACCGGTGCTCCTGGAGAGCCGTCGGGTCAAGCTCTCCGTGGCGACCTCTGGATTCTG
>JAPYUM010000031.1:21080-25400 GCA_029940535.1 Vicinamibacterales bacterium | reverse complement strand
TTGTCGTACCAGGCCGATGCCTCGAGCCTGGCACCCTTGGGCGCCGACAGCGGTTGTTCGAACTGATACAAGGTCTGCCAGTTGAAGTCGTAGGCCGGCACCGACAGCACATGCTCCCGACGTCCGTCGGGATACACCATGTGATACTCCCACCGCTTGCCACGCAGATGGGTGTGCGGGAGCAGCCCGTAGATCTCGACGTCGTCGTCGAACTCGATCACCATGTCGACCTGCTGATTGGCTTCACCGGCCGGGATCTCGAAGTACGGGTTGAGGAACTGCCCGACACGTATCTCGCGCTCGGGTGGCCCGTCGGCGAAGATCATCCCCACCCGAGAACGATCGGCGGTCGCCTCACCGTTGGTCGTGTAGTGAATCTGGAAGATCAGCTCGGTGCCGGCCGGAATCAGCATGGCGCTGTCTGGCTCGAGCATCATCGGGTTCGTGCCCGGCGCCATCAGGCCGATCAGGTTTCTCGCGGCTCCCCGGGCCGGTCGCGGTTGGTCCCCACGCGCTTCGGCGCGCGAGGCGCGCATCCGCTCGACCGCTTTGGCCCGCTCGCTGACTGGGACGAAGCTAAAACCGGGAGCCCGCGGCTCGGCCCCGGGCGTGCGCGCGAACGCCAGAATGTGATGCACTACCGAAGGCGCTCCGGCCCGCACCTCGAAGGCCCGCACCCACTTGTCCTCAGTGAAGTGTGTGGGCATCCGGACGGTCTGATACCGGACCTCCCCTTCGGCCGGCACCTCGAACGCCTCGGCCATTTCGATCACCACATCGGGCGTGCCGATCTGCCACCCGGTCGGGAACACGGGCGCCGGCGGCAGCTTATCGGCCGCGCCGAGCGGCGCGCCGGCGTCGACCCACCGGACCAGGGTGTCGCGTTCGTCCTCGGTCAACCGACGCTCGTTCTGGAATCGCCCGACCGACGGGTCGGCGTGCCACGGTGGCATCTCTCCGGCCAATACCTTGTTCTTGATGGAGCGGCTCCAGGGCCGGGCCTCCTCATACGTCACCAGCGACATCGGCGCCATCTCGCCCGCACGATGGCAGGAGACACAATTCTCGTAGAGAATGGGCGCGACGTGTTCCGCGAATGTGGGCGTCTCCGCCTCGGCGCCCGCCGCGGCACCCACGCCCGTACCCAGGGTTGTCACGAACGCCACGGCACCCGCTGCTACCCACCTCTTCATGACACGCATCCGTCCTCCCGTGAAAACCGCCCGACCCCGATGGTCGCAACTATACCGGAAGACGGAGGCGTCCCCCCGATGGTTCCCGGACGTCGGGGGTACGGACGAAGACTTGAGTCCCGGCCCTGGACCGCGTAGATTTAGGACCCGATCAGGCACCGTGACCATTCTGACCATCGATGCATCCCGTATATGGCGGCGCTGGGCATTGGTCACAACGGCTTGCAGACTCCCGGTATGTGCGCCCCTCACGCCTTGCCGGACGGGCGCCTCGACGTCCAGAATGGTCACGGTATGCTTGATCGGGTCCTTCGCACTCTGGAGAGGAGCCTCCGATTCATGATCATCAGCCCGATGACGCGTCATCGCACCGCACGGCGTTCACTGTGGTTCCTGCTGCTGGCGAGCCTCGCCGCGCAGCCGGTGCACGCGCAGGACGACTGGCCATCGTGGGGAGGCGACCCCGGAAACCAGCGCCACTCCCCATTGACACAGATCGATACGAACAACGTCTCGACTCTGGTGCCGGCGTGGCGGTACGAGATGACAAAGCCGGGTGTGCCGTCACGGCCGGCTCAGTCGACGCCGCTCATGGTCGACGGCGTCCTGTATCTGTCGTTTCCGTACTACCGGGTGGTCGCCCTGGAGCCAGAGACCGGTGACGTCCTCTGGGACTACACCGCACCCGGGGACTGGAACTCACCCGAGCACCAGGTGCACTGGACGGGTGGGTCGATGCGGGGACTGGCGTACTGGGCAGGTGATGACGTCACCGCTCCCCAGATCGTGTTCGGCACCGAGGAGGGCGAGCTGATCTCGCTCAACGCGCAGACCGGCATCCCCAACGGCCGGTTCGGCAACGACGGATACGTCGACCTGAAGACAGATGACGTGATGAACGGGTTCCCGAACATGCACTACGGGATCTCGTCCGGCGTGGCCGTCTACCAGGACCTGGTGTTCACCGGTGTCCACAACGCCGACGAGACCGGCTCGAAAGGTCCGGCCGGCGACGTGCGCGCCTGGAATCTGCGAACGGGCGAGCTCGTGTGGACGTTTCACACCGTGCCCCACCCTGGCGAGGTCGGCAACGAGACCTGGCTCGACGACTCCTGGCGCAATACCAGCGGCGCCAACACGTGGACCTTTTTCACCGTCGACCAGGAGCGCGGCATTCTCTACATGCCGCTCGGCTCCGCGCTCAACGACTTCTATGGCACCGACCGACCGGGCGATAACCTCTTCTCGGATTCGATCGTGGCGGTCGACGCCCTCACCGGGGAGCGGAGATGGCACTTCCAGGCCGTCCATCACGACCTCTGGGACCTGGACATGCCGGTGCCGCCGATCCTGTTCGACGTGGAGCGGGATGGCGAGTCGATTCCGGCCGTCGGGGTCATGACGAAGTATCCGGTGTTGTTTATCTTCAACCGGGTCACCGGCGAGCCGCTGTATGACATCGAGGAACGTCCCGTTCCGGCCGGGAACCTGCCCGGGGAGTACTACTCGCCGACGCAGCCGTTCCCGGTGAAGCCGCCGCCGTTTGGGCGGATCCGGTTCACGATGGACGACATCGCCACGGTGACTCCGGAGCACACGGCCGCGTGCCGCGAGCGGTTGATGGCCTACGACGGCGGGCGAAACCGTGGTCCGTACACGCCGCCATCGGTGGAGGGTGCGCTGGTGTTTCCGTCGACTGGCGGTGGCACCGAATTCACCGGCGGGACCTTCGATCCGACCCTGGGGTACTACATCATCAACTACGCGGACACGGGACACATCAGCACCCTCGACGAGGTGGGGGACGACCCTGATCGTCGAGGCTATGTGGGGCCACCGGAATCCCGTCGGCGTTACTGGCACGTCGTGGACCGACTGACTGTCGATGGGTGGCCCTGTTGGCAACCGCCGTGGTCCAGCCTGGTCGCCGTCGACGTGAACACCGGCGAGATCGCTTGGAAGATCCCGTTCGGCACGGTCGAGGGTGCACCGCCTGGGCTGCTGACCGGTGCCCCCAATTCTCAAAACGGCGGGCCGACGTCTACCGCCGGAGGCGTGCTCTTCATCGGGGGGGCGACCGATCGACGATTCCGCGCCTACGAGACGAAGACCGGGCGCGAGTTGTGGAGTGTCGAGACCGAGCAGTTGATCAGGGGCGCCAATCCGATCACCTACCTGGGACAGGATGGCAAGCAGTACGTGGCCGTGGCGGCGGGCACCACGTTGCTGACCTACACGCTGCCGTGAAGGGTCGCGGTGCCGTTGGTGATGGACCGTCACCGCCTCCGGCGACGATGTGGCGACGATGCAGGTCGCGTTTCACATTCAGGCATCCACCCGCGGCCCGCTACCGACATGCTACGCGGTGTAGGCAGGGCCGTATCGACTGGCGCCCGGTCGCTATCTCGGCGGAATCGTCCACAGGTAGATCCGTCGACCGTCGACCCGTCGTACTTCGTCCGGTGTCCAGTCACCCATGTCGTACGACAGCGACACGACGCGGGTGCCGGGGCGTAGCTCGGTCAACAGACGCGGGCGTAGTCGCAGGTTGGGCTCGGGTTGCAGGTAGAGCATCACGACCGTCGCGTCGGCAAAGGCCGCCTGAAAGAGATTCCCGAGCACCCACGTCACGCGATCTGTGACACCTTCCCGCCGCGCCAGCGCGGTCGCGTCCTCGATCCGCTCCGGGTCGATGTCGATGCCAACCCCGCGCGCGCCCCGGTCCTTGGCCGCCGCCACCACGATCCGCCCGTCGCCGCAGCCGAGGTCATACACGATGTCGTCGCTGGTCACCCTCGCGAGCTCGAGCATCGCGTCGACGATGGCGGGCGGCGCGCTCGCGTAGGCCACGTCCGGACCGCGTGACGGCACCTGAGGCAGCGGCTGGGCGAATGGTGTCGCCGGCGCCGTGAGGGTCATCCCACAAACGGCGGCAATGCCAAGTCGGAGCACACGAGAGCGTCGTGAGGCCGTCACGAACGGTCGAGTCCGCATCAGGCCACGATCTTGAGAGCCTCGTCTGGCTCGCGTCAAGTCTGAGCGGGACGGGCTCCGTGTGATTGACCCGCTTCGATCTGTTCGAGGGCCCGCTGTACCTCGTCGATCGTCTCGTCGAGGGTTGAGGTGT
>JAPYUM010000031.1:0-20980 GCA_029940535.1 Vicinamibacterales bacterium | reverse complement strand
ATCTGTTCGAGGGCCCGCTGTACCTCGTCGATCGTCTCGTCGAGGGTTGAGGTGTTCGCCGTCAGGCCGACGGTGCGGGCGTCCTCGAACCAGGCGGGTATTGTTCGAGCGGCGGCCGCCGCCGACGACGACGGCGTGCACCTGACGCACGAGCTCGAGCAGCGCGCGTTGCCGAAGCCGGGCCGCGTGCAACGCGTCCTTGACGCCGAAGCACATCCCCATCTCCTCGGCTCGAATGACTCTCATGATCGCGTCACCTCCCTCGGGCCGATGACTTTGCAATGTAAAGTTAAGAGACAAAAAAGGGGCCGGCGTCATGCCGGTGACCGCCGTTTCGACAGCGGCGGGGTGGTGGCCGGCTGTGCGTCGCGCTGCGCATCGGCGACGACCTGCTCCAGCACGGTGATGTATTCGGCGAACCGCCGCTGGCCGTTGGCGGTCAGCCGACACATCGTCTGCGGTCGCGGCCCAGTGGTGCCCTTCCAGGTTTCGAGCAGACCCGCCTCGTGCAGCACGGTCAGGTGCCGGCTCAGATTGCCGTCGGTCAGCACGCACAGCTGCTTCAGATCGTTGAAGAGCAATCCATCGGGATTGGCCGCCAGCGAGGCCAGAATGCCCAGTCGTGCCTTCTCGTGCAGGACGCGGTCCAGGCCGTCGTACGAGAACCGCCCCGCGCTCGCACTCGTCTTCGCGCGGGGTGTCTTGTCAGTCGTGGTCTTGCGAGGCATCGGTTCGCTCCAGCGTCCAGTACAGAATCGCCGCGCCCAGTATCTGGCCGCCGCCGAAGCTGACGCCCATCTGCCAGGGCGAGAACGCGTTGTCGCCCTGGCCCCACACGAGACAGCCACAGCCACAGAGCACGTAGTATGACCCGACCCAGAACACCTGCGGCGGCAGTAGCCGGTAGGAGGCGAACACGCCGAGGCCGAAGACCAGCGACCACAACCCCGGCAGCATCCAGGCGACCTGCGGCGCGCCGCGATAGATGCACAGCGTGAGTAGCGTTCCCGCCACTACACAGGGCAGAAACTGCTCAACCGCCAGCAGCGTCCGTTCGCGGGCCAGTCCCGGCCCGGCGCCTCGGGCGCGCCACGACATCTCGGCCCCCGCCACGATCGCGCTGAGGGCGGCCACGCCAACCCACAGGCCCAGGTAACGTCCCAACTCGCTCTCGGGCGAGGCGACCCACCGGGGTTGCACCGCCGCGGCCAACAGGCCGAGCCCGCCGGAGAGACCGACCGTCGCCGATCGATACCCGCGAAACACCTCGCTTCGCGCCATCTGATGGCGGATGTCGGATATCTGGCGCAACGCTTCGTCGAGGTGCATTGTGATAACTTTATAATACAAAGTATTGTGGTCACAAGAGGCGGTCGCGTAACGTCAGTGCCGGCGGGTGCCCCGCCGCCGCGAGCACAACGGGTTACCCCATGCAGAGACTCCCGC
Organism: Vicinamibacterales bacterium; assembly: GCA_029940535.1. Classification (GTDB taxonomy): domain Bacteria; phylum Acidobacteriota; class Vicinamibacteria; order Vicinamibacterales; family UBA8438; genus UBA8438. The sequence goes on along the minus strand of JAPYUM010000031.1, from coordinate 19,534 downwards.
GACGCGTGATCTGGCTGACCGTCTACGCCGTGGCCATGGCCTATCTCGAGTCGGCCGTCGTCGTGTATCTGCGCGCCCTCTACTACCCGGAGGGGTTCGCATTTCCGCTCGTGGTCCTCGAGCCCGCCATGACCGCGATCGAGATCGGTCGCGAAGCCGCCACGCTGGTCATGCTGCTCGGCGTCGCCATGGTCATGAGCGACGACCGCTGGGAGCGGTTTCTCTTTTTTTGCCTGGGCTTCGCGGTCTGGGACATCTTCTACTACGTCTGGCTGTGGGTGTTCCTGGACTGGCCGCCCTCGTTGCTGACCTGGGACATCCTGTTCCTTATCCCGGTGCCCTGGATCGGCCCCGTGCTGGCCCCCGTCATCATCAGCGTGGCGCTCATCGTCGGCTCGCTCCTGCTGTTGCGATTCCAGTACCGGGGCATCCCGCTGCGGGTCCCCGTGTGGTCGTGGGGGCTGGCCGTCGCCGGCGGGGGCATCGTGCTCGTCTCGTTCATGCTCGACTTCCGCGCCGTCCTGGCGCAGGTGGAGCCGCCCCCGTTCCGCTGGTGGCTGTTTGCCATCGGCGTCATCTGCGGAGTCATCGCGCTGGCTGGTGGTGTGTCGCGGCTGCTGAAGGGCACGGCCATCAAGCCGTCGTAGCGCAGACCACTGACGGGCGCGGCCAGAGGTAAGATCACCCTGCTGACGAGCCATACTCGAGAAGGGATCCGCTGATGCCGACGAGACTGCCACCATCCATCGTGCGCGCGTTACGACCCGCCCGCCATCGCGGCGTGTGCGGCGTGGCGCTGGTCTTGGCGGCGGTGCTGTTGACGACCGCCGCGCCGCTGTCCAGACCCAACGTCGCCGCCAACGGTATGGCGGCGTCACCCGAGCCTCTGGCGACAGACGTCGGCGTTGCCACCCTGAAGGCGGGCGGGAACGCCTTCGACGCCGCCGCCGCGATGCAGTTTGCGCTGGCGGTGACCTACCCGACCGCCGGCAACATCGGTGGAGGCGGGTTCATGGTGGGGTTGACCGCGGACGGGGAGACCTTTGCACTCGACTTTCGCGAGGAAGCGCCGGCCGCCGCAACCACCGACATGTTCGTGGACGCTGACGGGCAGATGCTCCAGGGCGTCAGCACCGATACCCATCGCGGGGTCGGCGTGCCGGGAAGCGTCGACGGCATGCTGGCGCTGCTCGACCGGTATGGCACCCTGCCGCGTGGCGACGTTCTGGCTCCGGCCATTGCGCTGGCGCGGGACGGATTCACCGTGTCCTATGCCCTGGCAGGGAGCCTGACTCGCAGCGAGCGCCTCCGGCGGTTCACGACGTCGGTGGAGGCATTCGGGCTCGCCGACGGGCCTCGCATGGGCGACCGGTTGGCACAGCCCGCACTGGCGTCGACGCTCGAGGCGATCGCCCGGGAGGGGCGTGACGGGTTCTACCGGGGGCCGGTGGCCGACCTCATCGTCGCCGACATGCAGGCTAACGGCGGACTCATCAGCCATGAGGACCTCGTCGGCTACACCGCCCAGTGGCGCGAACCGCTCGTGTTCGACCACGCGCAGTATCAGTTCATCACCCATCCGGTTCCGAGTTCGGGGGGCATGACCATCGCGCAGACCCTGGGTGTCCTCAACCTGCCGGTGCTCAAGCGCGTCGGGTACCACTCGGCCAAGGCCATCTCGATGGTGACCGAGGCTCAGCGTCTGGCGTTCGCGGATCGCAACTTCTGGCTGGGTGACCCCGAGTTCTTCGACGTGCCGGTCGAACGGCTCCTCTCGCGGAACTACATGGAACAACGCCGCCGCCTGCTGCCGCAAGATGGCCTGGCCGGGCAGAGCAGTGGGGTATCCCACGGTCCGGCCGAGTCTGACGAAACCACGCACTTCACCGTCGCGGACCGGTGGGGCAACGTCGCTGCCATCACCACCACCCTGAACAGCGGCTACGGGCTTGGCGCGGTCGCCACCGGCGCCGGGTTCCTGTGGAACAACCAGATGGACAATTTCTCGGCCCGTCCCGGCGTGCCGAACCAGTATGGGATGCTGGGCGCCGACGCCAACTCGGTCCAACCTGGCAAGCGCCCGCTCTCCTCGATGACGCCAACCATCGTGCGCCGGTTTGGCGAGTTCTACCTGACGATGGGCAGCCCGGGGGGGCCAACCATCATCAACACGGTGCTGCAGATCTATCTGAATGTGACGGTGTGGGACATGGACCTGCAGCAAGCGATCGACGCCCCGCGCGTCCACCATCAGTGGCTGCCGGACCGCATCGACCACGAACCGTTCGCGCTGTCGGCGGAGACCAGGGCCGAGCTCGAACGGATGGGATACGAGCTACGCGAGCGCCGCAGCATCGGTATGGCCGCCGGTATCCGGCGGACCTCGGAAGGCTTCCTCGCCGGATACGCCGACCGCCGGGGCGCCGGTACCGCCAGGGGCTACTGAGAGACGTCGACGGACCTGTCGGTAGACCGTGAGCCGGGCGCACCAGGATGATGGTTATCGGAATCGTCGGGGAGAAATCATGTCGATAGTGTCTAAATATCGAAGTGTTGGACCAGGCGTCTTGCGGTTCTGCGTGTTGGCGGGACTGACCACCTGTTCTCTCTATGCCGTCGCCCAACAGCCGGTGGCACCGCTCAATCCGCGGGACATGGCCATGACGATTCCTGGGGATTTCGCGCTCGCCAGCGTCGGCGACCTGATGATGCGACGTCCAGCCTCCCGGCTGGAGGACGAGGCCGTGCAGGCGGCGCTACGACTCATTCGAGAGGCCGATCTCGCGGTCGGGAACATGGAAGGAGAGCTCGCCAATCTGCGGGAGTTCGACGGCCCGCTCAATGGCTTCGTCGGAAGCCATGAAGTCGCGGCTGACTTGAAGGCGATTGGATTCGACATGGTCAATCGTGCCCAGAACCATCTGTTTGATGCCGAGGCGGCGGGGATGTTCTCCACGAATGCCCTCCTCGACGAGGCCGGTATCGTCCATGCCGGCACCGGCACGAACCTGGATGAGGCGGCGGCGCCCGTGTATCTGGAACTGCCACAGGGTCGTGTCGCCATGGTGGGCATGCATGCCCCGCTGTGGCGGGAGTTCCGGCGCCTGGCCGCGACACCGCAGGTCGGCAATCTGGGCGGGCGTCCCGGGCTCAATATGCTCCATTATTCCGAGACGCTCGTCGTCTCGGACGAACAGTTGGCGTCGTTGAAACAGGTGCGTGACCAGTTTCTCGAATTCAGGTCGAACTATGACAACCCCCGACCCTTGCCTCGTAACGAGCCGTCTGACCGCGTGCGGTTGCCGGCCTCCAGTTCCGGACGGGAAGATCCAACGTATCGTGCGGCACGGCCCGGCGAGACCCCTGGGACCATTGACTACGCCATCAATGCGAACGATCTCTCACGCACCCTGCGCAGCATCCGCAATGCCAAACGGTACGCCGATTTCGTGGTCGCCACCGCGCACATCCATCAGGGGCAATCGGTCCTCGAGCAGATGCACCTCAGCACCAAGCCACCGGCGTTCTACGTCGACCTGGCCCACCAGGCCATCGACGTCGGCGCCGATGCCTTTGTCGGTCACGGTGTGCAGCTGCTGCGCGGGATCGAAATCTACAACGGGAAACCGATCTTCTACGGCCTCGGTGAGTTCTTCCGCGAGGCGCAGTGGACGCTCTCCGAGCAGCTCGGACAGACCGACGCGAATCAACAATCGCCACGCCAGAACTTCGCGAGAAACTTCGGCGGGTCGACGCAATCGCTGGAGAGTCTGGTGGCCGTCAGCCACTACGCCGATGGCGAGCTGGCCGAGGTGCGGTTGTACCCCACCGAGCTGGGAGCCGATGGACCGGACTCGAGGCTCGGGATTCCTCGGCTGGCCCAGCCTGACAAGGCACACGAGATTCTCGAACGGATGCAGCGCCTGTCACGGGATTTCGGCACAACTATAGACATTCAGGGGAATGTCGGCGTCATTAGGATTAAGTGACCTCCTGAGGCCCCCGGCGCCGTGCTCGTCCAAACGTCACGGTTGTGCCTGGGTCAGACCGCCTCTCGTGTGTGCTGGTTGAACCAGGCGATCGTGCGCGTCCAGGCTTCCTCCGCCGTGGTCTGGTTGTAGCGCTCCGGCGTGGCGTCGTTGAAGAAGCCGTGCACGGAGTCCGGGTAGATGTGGCCCTCGTGCGTGACCTGGTTGGCCTGCATCGCCGCCTCGTATTCGGGATACGCGTCGACCAGCCGGGTATCGAGCGCGCCATGGTGAATGAGCATGGCGGCCCGGATCTTCGGCACGTCGGCGGCGGCCGGACCCCCACCATAGAACGGCGCCGCCGCCGCCAGGTCCGCACCCAGGAGGACGGCCAGCGTATTGGACATGCCGCCACCGAAGCAGAACCCAGTCGAGGCGATCCGTCCGCTGCAATCCGGGCGCGCTTTCAACCATCGCGCGGCCGCGACAAAGTCTGCGGTCATCTTCTCGCGATCGATGCCGCGGAACAGCTGGCCGCCCTGGTAGTCGTCGCCCGGGTACCCACCAACTGTCGTCAGCGCGTCCGGCGCGAACGCCATGAAGTTCGCCAGGGCGAAGCGCCGCGCCACATCCTCGGTGTGGGGATTGAGCCCCCGGTTCTCGTGAATCACGATCACCCCGGGCAGCTGGGCCGAGGTCTCGCGGCGGGAGTCGGCACTGAAGGGCCGCACGAGGTACCCCCGGATGTAGCCGTTGCCGTCGGGTGAGGGCAGGGTCTCGTAGCGCGCCCGGATGCGCTCGTCGTCTCTGGACACCTGTTGCCCCAGCGCGTAGTTCGGCATCAGCGCCTCGACAATCGCCGTGGTCGTGAGACCGGCAATGGCAAAACGCTTCACGCCGGACAAGAACGCACGACGGTCCAGCTCGCCGTGAATAAACTGCGTATACAACTCGACGGCCTCCGCCGGAATCTTCGGTCGTGTCGGGTTCATGCTGTCTCCTTTAACTGACAGTTTAAGTGCTGGACGATCGTCGGCGTCTCGCGTTGGCTAGCGTATGGACACGATCCGCCGTCCAGCCCTTGCAACGAGATCGGTGTTGCCAGATGCCTGCCGAGTGCCACGTAAATGTTGACTGTCGTCACGTCTTGGGGTCGAGCGAGGCTCTCGTGGGGTAATCTCTTGCAGCCAACGGCTTCTTTGACCATCGCCCATGGTCGCCCCTTGATGCGGCCCGTCAAGGGAGTGTAAGCCGAGAGGGAGGAGCACCGATGATGGATCGCTTGAGACGACAGATACTCAAGACGGGTGCGGCCGCGACGGTGATGGCAGCCGCGCCGCGGGTGTTCGCGCAACAGACCGGTCAGGGCGACGCGGCCCCGTCCTTCTACGAGGAGGGCAACGTTCGAATTCGCTACGAGGAAGCTGGCTCCGGCTTTCCGTTGCTGGTCATTCCGGGCGGCGGCTTGAATTCGACGATCGCCGGCTTGGCCACGCATCCATTCAACCCGATGGAGGAGCTCAGCGATGAGCACCGGTGCATTGCGGCGGACCTGCGCAACGGCAACCGCGGCCAATCGTCTGGTCCGCTGGAGGTAGACCGACCATGGGATTCCCATACCGATGATCACCTCCGTGTGATGGATCACCTGGGCATCGACAAGTTCATGGTGCTGGGGTTTTGTATCGCCGGCCCTTTTATCTGGAACCTCCTGCGGCGGGCGCCCGACCGGGTTGTGGCGGCCGTGCTGGCGCAGCCCAGCGGGTGGAGTGCCGAGACACCCACACTGTTCTACGACAGCAACATGCAGGGATGGGGGCCAGACCTCGTCCAGCGTCGGCCCGAGATCACCATGGACATGGTCGACGCATTCTTGACGAAGATGTACCTCGACAACCAGGGTTTCGTCTTCACTGTCACTCGCGACTTCGTACGCCAGTGCCAGACCCCGGTCCTGATCTTGCCGGACGACATCCCAGCCCATCCGTACGCGGTCGCGATGGAGACCGCCATGCTGGCGCCGAAGTCCGAGCTGAGCATGTTCCCGTGGAAACAGCCCAGCGAGCGGATTCCGCTGGCGGTCCGCCAGATACGGTCCTTCCTCCGGGCGCATCGGCCGGCGTCTGCTTGAGCGTCGGTGAGGAGCGCCTTCGTGACGGGCCGGTCCGCCGTCGCCGGTTCCGAGCCGTGGTCGTCGGTGGTCGTTTCGGTAGAGGGGCGACGTCGCTATCGTCCCGAGTCGGCGCTATCGGTTGCCCCCAGCTCAAGGAGCACATCGGCGGTGGTCTGGCCTGACCAGTCCGGTCCCAGCCCCACCAGGCCGCCCCTGCGCCTGGCACCGGCTGTTGCCACGTCGAGTGGTGTTCGCCCCGCGGCGTTCTTGACGTCGAGCGACGCCCCGCGTTCGCCGAGGAACCGGACGATCGACGTGAGGTTCCGTGCTGCCGACTCATGTAACGCGGTGGTCCCGCCCATGTCGGCGGCGTCGAGGTCCGCCCCGAGATCTACGGCCACCCTCACCGTTTCGAGCGTGAGCTGCTCCTCGCGAACGGGATCTGGCCGCGAGGTCACGAATCGCGCCCGGTCGCTTGCGCCCTGCAGCGCGGCCATGATCGGCGTCACGAAGCCGCCGGACACCTCGGGCGGCCCCACGCCGCCCGCGCGCTCACCGACCGAACGCCAGAACTCCGTGGTCGTCAGCGACGGGTCGGCACCGCCTTCTGCCAGCGCGCGCATGATCTCGGGCTCCCGGAAGTGGGCTGCGAACCAGAACGGCGTCGCGCTCACATACCGAGCCTTGAGTGCCCAGTCCTCGCTCGCGCGTCTGCCCGGCGTGCCCCGCTCGAGACGCACGTTGGGATTCGCGCCGTGCGCCAGCAGTGCCTCGACGGCCTCGAGCTCTCCTCTGAGCGCCGCCGCGTGCAGTGCGGTGTAGCCGGCGCCGTCGGCATCGGGATCGGCCCCGTGCTCGAGCAGAAACTGCGCGAGGGGGCTGTGGCCACTGTGGACCGCGAGCACCAGCGCGCTCGCACGGTTGCCTGCCACGTCATTGACATCCGCGCCGGCGGCAAGCAGCAGCCGTGCCGACCCGATGTCGCCATGGCGGGCGGCGAACATCAACGGCGTGAAGCCGCCGAGGTTCTCCACGACAGCGTGGTCGAACGCTCCCCCGAAGACCCCCTCGTTGCTCATCAGTCGCGGCCGCAGCTTGGAGCGGGCGGAGACGTCGGCGCCGGCATCGATCAACGCGCTGACGACATCGTGATGGGCCTGAGCGACGGCCCACATCAGCGCCGTCTGACCGCGGGTGGACTCACGGGCGTCGATGTCCGCGCCGGCCGCCACCAAGGCCCGTATACCGTCGGCCGTACCCGACCGCGCCGCCGTCATGAGCGAGGTCTCGCCTTCGGGAAGCGCGATGTTCGGATCAGCGCCGGCCTCCAGGAGTCGACCGATCAGCGGCGCGCTCCCGTTCATGGCGGCGAGCCACAGCGGTGGGGTGCCCAGCCGGTTGACCGCGTTGACGTCGGCCCCGGCGCCGAGGAGCATGTCCACGATGTCCAGGTTGTCGCGATACACCCCCCAGTGCAGCGCGGTGGCGCCGTCGGACTGACGCTCGTCGACCGCCGCTCCGTCCCGCAGCAGGGTCGAGACCGTCTTCATGTCCTGACGCTTGACGGCCTCGACGAGCGGTGAGCCATCGGCGGCGGCCGCGACCCCCGGCTGTTGCGGCCCGACGAGCGCCAGGCACACGAGGAGCGTCAGGCATGTCCCGCTGGTCACGCGTCGGGTCGGCATCGATCTCACCCTAGACCTCACTCAGGAGCTCGAGCTTGCCGGTGCTGTTGCTCATCTGGTCGACCGGTACCCCCATCTTGTCGAGCACCGTGAGGTTGAGGTTCGCCAGCGGCGTCCCGTTGGGATACCGCACGTGCCGCCCACCAGGGACTGGCTTGGCGCTGCCATCGATCAGCAGGAGCGGGAGCGCGGCATTCGAGTGCAGGTTGCTGTCGGACATCCCCGCGCCGTAGAGCAGCAACGTGCTGTCGAGCAACGAACCTTCCCCGTCAGGAATCGACGCCAGCTTCTCGAGATAGTACGCGTAGAGGCTCGTGTGGAACTCGTTGATCTTCGTGATCTTCTCGTACAGCATCGCATCGTTCCGATGATGCGACGTCGGGTGATGCGAGTCCGGGACACCAATCTCGGCGTAGGTCCGGCCACTCAGTTCCCGCGCCAGCATGAAGGTGATGACCCGCGTCAGGTCGGTCTGATAGGCCAGCACCTGCAGATCGAACATCAGCTTGGCATGCTCCTCGTAGGTCGTCGGGATGCCAGCCGGCTGGTCGATCGTGAGAATCTCGCGGTCGCTCTGGGCCTCGGCGAGCTGGATCCGACGCTCGACGTCGCGAACCGAATCGAGATACTGGTCGATCTTGGCGCGGTCTCCGACCCCCACGCTACGCCCCAGCTCGGCCACCCGCTCGGTGAGCGAGTCGAGAATGCTCTGGTCCTTCCGCAACCGGGTCAGGCGCACGTCCCGGTCGGTCGTCCCGGTGTCACCGAACAGCCGCTCGAAGACGGCACGCGGGTTGTGCTCCATCGGGAGCGGTGTCGTCTCGTCGCGCCAGGCGATGGTGCTGGTGTAGACGCAGCTGAAGCCGATGTCGCACGACCCGGACACGTCACCCGGATCGAGGGCGAGCTCGAGCGAGGCAAGCTGGGTCTTCTGCCCCAGTTCCCGCGCAATGAGCTGGTCGATCGACACCTCTGCCCGCAGGTTGTTCTCGCTCCGGGTCGGTCTGACGCCGGTCAGGAACCTGGTCGCGGCGCTGGCGTGTACCCCGCCGTTACTGGTAACCCCGTTCAGGCCGGACACCACGGTCATGCGGTCGTGAAACGGTGCCATCGGCTGCAGAATCCGGGTCAGCTCGAACCCCGCGCCATCGGTGGCCGGTGTCCACGACTTCATCGCCATGCCGTTCGGCACGTAGTGGATACCCAGTCGGCGCACCGGTGCCGCCGCGCTGTTCCGGGTTGCTGCGAACGCCGGCACCATGCTGTCGAGCAGGGGCAGCGCCAGCGACGCACCGAGGCCACGCAACACGACGCGACGAGGGATGGCTTTCTTGGTAATGAACATCAGTCTGATCTCCGCATCTGAAAGGGTGCGCTGCGAACAATCCCGAGAATGATCGACGACCACCGATGGTCGTCGTCGGCGGCGTCTCGAACAATCTGGCGAATGGTCGGCATGTCGTAGTACTCGAGCCCTCGTCCGAGCGCATACGTCATCATCTTTTGCGTCAAGGTTCCCACAAACAGGTCGGACCGGTCGAGCAGGAGGTTCCGCAGTCCGGCTGGACCGTCGAACGCACTCCCGTCGGGCATCGATCCCGACGCGTTGATCGGCTGGTTCGCGAACTCCTGCCGGAACGCCCCCACCGCGTCGAAGTTCTCGAGCGCGAAGCCGATCGGATCCATCGTCGCGTGGCACGCGGCGCACGTCGGATTCGCCCGATGACGCTCCATCGCCTCCCGCATCGTCAGCGTCCGGCCGTCCTCGCTCTCCTCTTCGAGCGTCGGGACGTTCGGCGGCGGCTCCGGCGGCGGGGCGCCCAGGAAGTTCTCCAGGATGTACTTGCCACGAAGCACCGGCGAGGTGCGGTTCGGATACGACGTGACGGTCATCAGGCTGCCGTGGCCCAGCAGACCGGCGCGATCGGAGCCGTCGAGCGGCACCTTGCGAAAACGGCTGCCGTAGACGCCCGCAATGCCGTAGTGCCTGGCAAGTCGCTCGTTGAGAAACGTGTAGTCCGCACTCAGGAGTTCGACCACGCTGCGGTCCTCCCGCAACTGGTCCTCCAGGAACAGCTCGGTCTCGGTCTGGAGCGCCACGCGAAGACTCTCGTCGAACTCGGGGAACTCGTTCGGTGTCGGATGCACGGTCTCCATGTTCCGGAGATAGAGCCACTGGCCCGCGAAGTCCTGGACCAGCGACGTCACCTTGGGATCCGCGAGCATCCGCCGCACTTGCCGGTCGAGCCCCGTCGGCGCGCCGAGGGTTCCGGCCTCCGCCGCCGCCAGCAGTTCCTCGTCCGGGAGACTGCCCCAGAGGAAGAACGACAGACGCGATGCAAGCTCCAGGTCGCTGACCGCATAGGCGGTCTGGGGCGGGAGATCGACCGGCGCCCGTTCGACCCGGAAGAGGAAGTCGGGAGACGTGAGCAGCCGCTCGAGCGCGTACTGGATGCCCGCCTCGAAACCGTTCTCCGCCTGGCCCGCTTCGTAGAAGCCGACGAGCGTGGTCACGTCCCCGTCGTCCACGGGGCGACGATAGGCGCGGCGAGCCAAGGAGGACAGGATTTGCCTCGCGCACGCGGGCTCCTCGACGGCGCTTGCTGGCCGGCAGGAGAAGATCTTCCGGCGGCTCGGGGTATCCCCAGGTTCCGTCACCACCAGCGGCCCGATGATCTCTACGCGCCCGATTCGCGGATTGGCGTCCGGCATGCCGTTGATGGCCAGCGGGTAGCCGACCTGCGGCGGCTGCAGCACGCCCTCCTTTTCCCAGGTCTCACGAGGAAACGTCACGCCCAGCACATGTGGCCCGCCACTCACCGAGGTCTGAAACTCCAGTCCGCCGGCGGTGAGCCCCATCATGTAGGCCTCCCACTCGTCGTCACCGCGGATGTTGCCCTCGTAGCTGTACGGCGCCGGCCGGCCGGGCGCCTGACCGCCCACCGTGAACTGTTGCAGCAGGCGGCCGTCGAGGCTCACCTCGATGTCGTGCGGAATGTCCAGACCGCGTGGAAACTCGACATAGTTCGTCTGCAGCGTGGTCTTGATGAGGTACTCGCCGGAGGCCGGAAATGTGTGACGGATGGCCGTGCCACCGCGGGAGCCGAACGGGAGGTCCTCGCCCTGGTAGTACTCCTGGTCCAACCTCAGCGGAACGTCAAAGGTCGCGATGACTTCGCCCCTCGGAGCCGCGCCCACCGCCAGCGCCGCTACTTTGTGGGCGGCCGAGATGTAGCGCTCCATCAAGACCGGTGAGAACGACAGGGCGCCCGCGTTGTTGTCGAAACCGTGCTCGTCCGGGGCGTCGCCCGGTAGCAACTCCTCGACGTCGACGTCGAGGTCGAGCAGGTCTCGAATCGCGTGGCGATAATGCGTCTGATTGAGCCGCTGGAAGGCCTCACTCCGCCCCGGGTCGGGGTTCGCCAGGGCCGCCTGGTCAAGCTCGCCCTCGAGCCAGGTGCGAAATCCGTCGTAGACCGATGTCTCCGGTCGCGGCCGCGGCGGTGGAGGCATCGCGCCCGCCCGCATCTTGCGGACGACCTGCTCCAGCACCTCCGCGTGTTCGCCCACGTTGGAGAGATCGACCGCGTCGAGCTCGAGGTCGGCCACCTTCAGCCGCTCGTTGTGGCAGGTGACACAGTACTGGTCGAGCAGCGTCCGGCCCTCGGCGACGTCGGAGGTCTCCGCGCCGGAGGAGGCGGGCCTGGTCTGGGGAGCAGTGCCGCCGGCCGCGGACACGTAGACCGAGGCCCCGAGCAGCAGCGACGACCCGGCGACGATGAAGCGCATGCTCATGTACCTGTGATTCTAGTCGCCACAGGCCCCGCGTCCTATACCTATTCTGCGAGTGCTTCGAAGGGACGTTGCCCTATCGGGCGAGCGGGTCGGGTCGGACCTGGAACTTGACCATCTTGCTGGTCGTGCCCTTGCCCCCTCGGTGTGCCAGTTAAAGTTGGTGCCGTAGTTCGCCCACACCCCGCGACCCTTCCAGCCCCCATCCGGATCGTCGATCCGGCCGTCCAGCCCGCGCGAGTAGAAGCTCATCGGATACGGCACCCGCATGACCACCCACTCTTCGGTCTGGGGATCGAGCACCAGCAGGGAATCGGACCCCGAGCCGTTGGCAATCGGGACGTTCTCGCCGAGCCCCAGCGTGTCGTAGATGTCCACCCAGTTGTAGTAGTGGAAGTCGGCGCGCACGTCGGCGCCCTTCATGTTCGGCCCGGGAATTTGATAGAGCGTCCACCCTTCCTGGCAGTGCTGCGAGTCCACGACCTCGGGCCCGTTGAGTACCTGACATTTGCTCCGGAGCAGATTTCAGCGTGAACTCACGCCGAGTGATTGAATCTCCCATCACAGTCCTCCCCCGATGACCTACGCCTCAGACGGACGCAGGCGTCATCCCGAGATGGTGCACAGGTGGTGCCAAGGACCTCGCGCCGCGAGCTTCCGTACAAATGCGCGGCGGTAGAAATAATAGACGGCGTAGTGGCGCAGCTCGCAGCACAGGAGAGCGTCTACGAGCACCATGGCCTGCTAACGATCTAGTCGGTCAACAATGAAGGAGTAACAACACATGGCAGGAGTGATCGTGGGAATACGGAGAGGCGTGCCGGCAGTCGCGGTGCTGGGCATCGAGGCCGAGCTAAGGACGATGCGCGCCGGCGTGGTTGCACAGAGGCGCACAGTCGGTGCGTTGCAGATGGAAGGCGTCAGGGGTGCGTCGGGTCGGGCAGATAGGATGAAGCGGCTGGTCACCCCCCACGTGGTAGCTTGCGCTCCACACTATCAAACGCGCTCAAGGCGCACAGACTGGGCTCGTATCGTCCGGCCCATCGGACGTCGGCTGGTAGACCTCGCCCATCCCGCCTTCGCCGGTCATGCCCTTCAGGGCCGCCTCGCGACGGTGCCCCACATCGGCAGTGGCGCCCCGACCGTCTGCAGCGTCCCGGGCCGAGAACGCATCGCGCACGCGCTCACTCAGCGCCGACGCCACGCGCGCTTGCAGCTCGGCGATCGCGTCGATCGTCCCATCGACCTTCACCGCCTTCAGCACCGATCCGCTCTCGACGTCGACCAGCCTGGCGGTGACCCGGACCACGCCGCCGATCCGTTGGACGACGCCGTCGACGATCCAGGAGGCGCCGTCGCGGGACGACACCACCGTGACCTCAGCCAGCTCGGCCAGGCGGGCAGCGACCGCGTTGGTGATAGCCGCTCCGAGAGCAACGGTCGGGACGCCCTCTTCGCTGGGGCTGAGGTCGTCGAACGGTAGCACCACCAGCGTCGTGACCGTTCCGCCCGGCGCGGCGCCGACGACGACCGCCGCAGGTTCGTCGGCAGCGGGTGATGCGAGGCCCCCCACACCAGCGTCCGGGCGGCGGAGCGGGTCCCGAGCGGCAGTGGTCCGCGGAGCATTCCCGCGGCCGTCGACCTCCTCCCGCACAGTGGCGACCATCTCGGTGGTCAGCGTGTCGAGCTCCTTGATGTTGCCGTCCACCTTCACCGAGCGAATGAGGTCGCCGTCGGCCACCAGGAGCACCCGCGCGGTGATGCGAAGCCGGTCGCCGACCCGCTGATACGCGCCACCGATAAGCCATCGGGCGCCGCGCCCACCCGCGGTCTCGAGCGCGGTTGATTCGTCGGCGGCCGTGAGCGCCACAACCTCCATGGTCCCTGTCTGTTCAAGCGCGGTCCGAAGCGCAGCCGTCATGTCGGTGCTGATCCAGTCGTCCGCGGGGTTGCGCGACAGGTTGACGAACGGCAACACAGCGACGCTCGGCGCGGCGTCGGAGACGCCGGCCGGGCGCGTAGCGGGCTCGGCGATGAGTTCGGTGGGCGCAGGTCCGGTGTCGGGCTCGGGCTCGGCGAGGGGGATGGCCGACGGCGTCGCGCCGGGCGCCGCATCGGCCACCCGCCGCGGCGCTGCTGCAGCCCGGTCTGGCGTTGCGGGCGCTAGCGTCGCGGCAGGTGTGGCCCCCAGCAACGCGAGCTGACGGCGGATGACGGCGATCTGCTCGTCGCGGCTTCGGCTCGGGTCAATGTCGACATCCGCGGCGGCCGTCGCGGTGGCCGCCGACGCCAGGTCATTGTCCGGCGCCGGCGCGGACGCCTCAGACACCGGAAGAGGCGGGGCATCGTAAGTCGTGACGGTCCAGACGACAAGAACGGTCACCACGCTGGACCCCAGCGCTGCTACCACGCCGATGACGACGAGGCGAAAACCTGGTACCTTCGCGCGGGTCATGTTTCAGCTCCGGGATTTCAGCACGTTTCGATAACGAGGTTCTGGGTCGCCACAGTGATCACGTGCTGGCCGCCCATGCTCGAACATGCGGCCAGCTGTCCCATGCCGCTCTCACCGATGAGAGCGGTGACATCATAGTGCCCGAGGCGAGTGCTAGCGGTCAGGGCCATGGGTGTGGGCCGTATTCTACCCGACACGTGCTACGGCTGTGCGCGTGTTCCCACCCGCGACGCTGACGGTGACACCCGCAATGCTCTCCCGCGTCACCGCGTGAATCACGACGCCGCCAATCGTGGCTGACGTGTCCCGCTCTAGCCTCACCCGAACCGCTGGAGCGCCGTCGTGGCGCGAGACCAGGTCGACGCTTCCATCCGAAAACGCCGACCTCTTGTCGGCGTAGACCGTCATCGCACCATTAGTCGGCACGTTCGCCGCTGGCACGACAAGCTCCCACCCTCCACGGACGATTGTGGATTCGCCACCCCGCGCGATCCAGAAACTGGCCGGGCACATGACAGCACGACGACGCAGCGCTACATGCACCTGAGCCCAGCAGTCATTGAGGGCGCGATCCGGCTCCTCGATCACCCACAATCCGATCTCAGGCGTGGAGACATCGTGGAGACGACTGATCGCTGATCGGCAACTACAAGAGCAATAAGCAATTAAGCGGTGGCGGGGGTTCCAGGCCGAGGAAAATCGTGCGATTGAGGGTGAGGTAACAGCATGGCCATGACTGCCGCGCTCATGCTCGAACTTGCGTGGATCCGCACTCTCGGTATTCGCAAGGAAAGACGCGATGCGAGGCTCAGTGACGGGGACTCGAAGCTATGCCTCCTTCTCTCTCCTCGCAATCCCAGAAAATTCAAATCGCCCCTCTAGCTGCCTGAAGGTCAAGTTGATGATCTCCCAGCCGACCCGTCCAAGTTCGCACAGGTAAGCCTCGATGTCCGACCGTTGGCGGCCCTTGAACATCCCCCCGCTGTCGACATCTTGTGAGTCGATGACCTTGTACTCCCATCTCTTCATCACAACCCCCGTTCGACTGCTTTAGCGTCCACCGTAGCACGGTCGAGGAAGGACCCTGGCAAGGTGCACGCGGCAACATACCTTCGACTGAACTCTGTACATCCCGCGCGCCCCGATGATCTCTCCTTGGTTCGGCGGCAACGTGCCCGCCAGGATGGCTGCTCGCAGGTTATCCGCTTCTGCTCGGGCGTCCTGATACTTGGTGACCGGACGGCCAAGCAGCCGCGACAACGAATGCTGGTAGTGCCGGCACCAGGAGGCGAATCCAGAACCGAGCACACTCGGGACTCCCGGCCGGCTGGCAGGGAAGGCGAATCCTAGTCACTAGGAACGCATCCCTGGAACCGAGCGGCGCCGCGTCGCTGAGTGGAACCAGGAGGTGTCGATTCGGCGCGTCGTGCGTCCTCGGACCTGCCGCTCCGGCCTTGCCCCTTCCCGACGATAGACCCCTGACAATACGAACGTGCGCCTGTCTAGGGCAATTCCTTGCATCTGGTGCCCCCGCTGGACGTAGAATGGCCCCGTTCGTCCAAACAGACTATGTCGCTCAGTCCCGGCACCCGTCTCGGGCATTACGATGTCACCGCCCTCATTGGCGAGGGGGCCTAATGCCGTCTATCGTCTCGTAGATCCGCCGAGAGTGACGAGTTTGCATCCGAGGTATATCGGCAGAGGGGTGCGGGGGCCTGGGCCGTGATGAACTTGTCGTTCATTTCCGCGGCGTTGCAGTTGCGACGCTAGGAGACCAGAAGGTCTTGGCACACAGCAGCGGTGTTCCTCGAGGGCCTCGGTCTCCCACCCCTCTAGGCCATGGGCGCACGGATGCCACTCCCGAAAACATAGAGCCGATCATATCCTCGCGTTCGGGGCATCCAGCGAAGAGCATGCTTCCTGAGACTGGGGGTTGCATCAGCGATCTGAGGTCACAAAGTGGATTCGGGGGTGAGGTTGAGGACGATCATGGAGGATGCACAGATCACCGATTCCGCCTGGCCTGATCCCCGAGACTTCTGGCGCGATCGACGCGTCGTGGTCACCGGTGGCGCGGGCTTCCTCGGCACCGCGGTGGTCGACACGCTGCTGCGCCGCGGCGCCGAGAACGTCTTCGTTCCCCGTAGTCGCGACTACGACCTACGCGACGCCGACGCCATCAAGCGCATGCTCGATGACACCCGCCCCGACCTGGTTATCCACCTTGCATCCAAGGTCGGCGGGATCGGCGCGAATCGCGAGACCCCCGCCGAGTTCTTCTACGGCAACCTGATGATGGGAACCCAGCTCTTCCACGAGTGCTGGCGCCGGGACGTGGCCAAGTTCATTTCGATCGGGACCGTCTGCTCGTACCCCAATGACGCTGCGATTCCGTTCCGCGAGGACGATCTCTGGGCCGGCTATCCTGAAGAGACGAACGCCCCCTACGGACTCGCCAAGAAGATGCTGCTCGTGCAGGCTCAGGCCTACCGGGCGCAATACGACTACTCCTCAGTCTATCTCCTACCCGTCAATCTCTACGGACCGCACGACAACTTCGACCCCGCCTCCTCCCACGTCATTCCGGCACTAATCCGCAAGTGTGTGGAGGCGCGCGAGCGTGGCGACCGCGAGATCGTGGTGTGGGGCACTGGAAGAGCCACCCGTGAATTCCTCTACGTCGAGGATGGTGCGCTCGGCATCGTGCTGGCGGCCGAGCGTCACGACGACTGCGAACCGATCAACCTGGGCTCGGGCTACGAGATCAGCATCGCCGACCTCACGCGGACCATCGCCAAACTCACAGGTTTCGACGGCGAGCTCTCGTGGGACACCTTCAAGCCCGATGGCCAGCTGCGACGCTGTCTGGACGTGAGCCGGGCTCGGGAAGCCTTCGGCTTCGAGGCGACCACGCACTTCGAAGAGGGGCTCGAGGCAACGGTGCGGTGGTTCGAGGAAAGTCGAGGCGCAATCTCGACATGACTACGACAGCCATACTGTGCATCGCGAGAAACGAGGTGCCGTTCACCGAAGAATGGCTGGAGCATCACTTCTCCATCGGCATCGATCGCATCTACTACATCAGTACGGACTCCGACTACTCTCGCGTCGAGGCGTTCTTCGAGGGAAGTAGGTTCCGAACCAGGGTGGAGCTGCTCCACTTCGACTCCTTCGAGCCAGGCTGGCAGATGCGCTGCTACAACGCCCACCTCCCGTTGGTCGAGGAGGACTGGGTATTGGTGATCGATATCGATGAGTTCCTGTATCTCAACTCGGCGTCCAGCATCGGCAGCTTCCTCGAGACAATCGATGGGAATGTCGGTCAAGTCCAGTTCCCCTGGCTCTTGTCGATGTCACAGGAGTACTTCCACAGCCGAACCTCTGAAATCGCGAGTCAGGCGGTCAACCACCTATCCGACCACGTAAAGAGCATGGTTCGCCGACGAGATGTGGGCAGTTTGGGGATCCACAACCACCAGATTGGGGGGCTCAAGAGCATCCTGAGCTCTGGCCAGGAGATGCCCAATCGGCCTCGGCACTCCTTCCTCTTCGATGACGCCCGCTACTGCGAACGGCATCCCTTCATTCTTCACTTCTGCGCCCGTGGGCATTTCGATGTCCTCAACCGGATCATCGATCATCAGTTCTTCAACGAAAAGAATGGACAGCACGAGAGTGAGAGGCTCGCTCGCTATCTGCTCGGCAACGCGGATTGGTCGCACATGCCAAACAGATATTCGTTGATGAAGTTCTACGCTTCGTTGCCGGTGGCGGATGTGCAGTATTCAGCCCCGGCGACGATCTCGCAGACAGACGTAGGCGAGCTCGAGCGGATATTCCTGACCAACATGAAGAGGGTCGTGGATTTCGACTTTGCCGGTATCGATGACGTGGAGCAGCATTTTGAACGCTGCTATCGGTTCGCGCAGAAGTTGGCATCCCAAGACGTCGGTGCGCTACCCGATCTGGATGACTATCTGAAGTGCTCGTCCCAGCTCGAGTACATCGCTCAGTTGCGACGGTCGCTGGAGAATGAGGCCAGGACCTCCCCGTTGACTGGGCGGCAATGAAAGTCGCTATCGTCAACACGCTCAAAGATGGCCGCCCGCAATATCGACTGGGCGATGCCGTGCTGATGAGACACACCGGGTTTGGCAGGAAGGCGTTTGCCTTCATCGCGGACAACGCGCACCTCTTCCAGAGAAGCGTGGGCGTCGAATATGCTCGCAGTATAGACAGGGACAACCCAGCGCCCCAGTGGGAGGTGCTGGAGGAGGTTGTCCGCAGGAGGTGCAGTGAACTCGATCTCGAGCTTCCACGAGACGATGAACTCGTCGTTCATCTCAGAATGGGAGATGTCAAAGGCTTCAAGCTGCGCGCCGAGATGCTTGTCGAGTACATCGAGAAGTCGATCAGCCGCCTGGAGTCACCGATTCGCCAAGTTACCGTGGTCACGGCCCTGCACTATGGAAGGTCGGTTCTAGAAAATGAGCTGACCGAATCGAAGCTGCAAGACGCGATCTCGGGGGAACTCGGGAAGATCGAAAAAGTGCTCGGCTTGTTTGTGGAGTCTGGCTTGCAAGCGCGACTCCATTCGCACGACGACATCGATCGGGACTTCTGCTTCTTGGCGAACGCCAGAACCCTGGTATTGGGGAATGGACATTTCTCCGCATGCGCCGCATTGGTCTCACGGGCGAGGTGCTTCATCCCGCCCTGGGCAAGATCAGGGACCGAAGTCGATATCGACGCGCTCCTTGCAGCCAGGCCGCGCCTCTAGCCCGCATTATTCCCAGCCTCCAGGAAGTCCTTGCTCCACCGGTAGTAGAGGTTCGCGGCGATCCTCTCCCTGCGGCACAGATCCGCAATGCTCTGTTCGCCCCTGAGCCCATCCAGGACGATCCGGATCTTCTCCTCCGGAGCAAACTTCCTACGCGTACGTCCGCTTACCTCTCAGGGGCAGATGCCGCCCATTCCCGGTCCTGGTGCTGGAGTTGGTCGACGGTCCCACCCTCGCCGACCGGATCGCCCAGGGACACAGCTTTGTCCTTTCAACAACTTGCGGAAGAACCGGATGGCCGCCCGCCGATTGCGCCGGGACTGGACCAGGATGTCGATCACGTCGCCGTCCTCGTCCACGGCCCGCCACAGATACTGCTGCCGCCCCTGGATCTTGACGAATACCTCGTCCAGATGCCATGTGTCGCCCATGCGGCCCCGGCGGCGCCGCAACCGACGAGCGTAGTCGAGCCCGAACGTCAGACACCACTGGCGGATCGACTCATACGTCACGCTGACGCCGCGTTCGGCGAGGAGATCTTCGACATCTCGGAAGCTCAGGCCGAATCGGTGATAGAGCCAGACGGCGTGACTGATGATTTCAGGCGGGAATCGGTATCCGCGGTAGCTGGGCGGCTGGCTCATCATGCGCCTACTCTGCTACCGTGGGCGCTAACCTGACAACGCCCTGGCGAGAGGTGACCTGCGTCTGAAGCTGAAGAATGGGTCATCGCCTCATCGG
>JAPYUM010000136.1 GCA_029940535.1 Vicinamibacterales bacterium | reverse complement strand
CGTGCACCAGCGCGACGGCGAGCTCGAAGTGGCCGTTCCGGATGGCCATGATCAACGGGCTGATGCCATCGTCCACCGGCCGGTAACTGGCGTTGTTTACCGCGCGGTCCGGCCCGTCCTTAACCCGTTGCAGGACCTCCTCCAGGTTCGCACCGGCCTCGAGCAAGGTGTGCACGGCATCGATGTGGCCCTCGCGCACTGCGAAGAACAGCGGCGTGAACCCGGACTTGAGCCTGACGTCCAGGTCGGCCCCAGTTTCGAGCAGGGCATGGGCCACCGAGGCGTGCCCCTCCGCCGCGGCCCACATGAGGGCCGTCTGGTTGCGCTGTTCGACCGCGTTGGGGTCGGCGCCGTGGGCCAGCAGTGCGCGCACCGCGCCGAGACTGCCGGTCCGGGCCGCCGTCATCAGCACGGTCTCACCACCACGCAGTGCCGTGTTCGCGTTCGCGCCGCCCTCAAGCAGCAGGGTGACGATATCGGCATTGCCGTTTGTCGCCGCTACAGACAACGGCGGCACGCCGTAGCGATTGGCCTTGGCGACATCGGCCCCCGATGTCACCAACAACCGAGACGTGGCGACATCGTCGTGGAAGACCGCCCAGTGCAACGCCGTCATCCCGTCGACCTGCGGCACGTTCACATCGGCGCCGCCATCGAGCAGGCTGCGCACCAGCGCCATGTCGCCCCGCTCAGCCGCGTTGGCCACCGTAGCGTCATCGGCGGGCGCCGCGCCGGCCACCCCGACGGCCAGCGTCATCACCAGAGCCGTGCATCCCGCGATTCGCTTCAGATCCATCTGTCTCTCTCCTGCCTGCCGTTTTCCTCAGCCCCGTAGTCAAACGGAGCGGTTTTCTGACGAGGCGACTGCGTGGCAAGGCGCGACGAGGGAGCAGCCAGGCGGGCTGTGACCGAGGAAGTAACGCAGTCCACGCTGGCGCCTCGTCGGAAAACCTACAGTGCGACCGGGTCGAAGAGGTTCTCGACCTTCCCGCTGCTGTCGCCGAAACTGTCCAGTCGGACACCCACCTTGTCCAGTAGCGTGAGGTGGAGATTCCCGAGCGACGTGCCCTCGTGATACCGGATGTGCTGGCCACCCTTCATGCCGGTCGCGGCACCACCGGCGACCAGAATCGGCAGGTTCACGTGGTCGTGCAGACTGGGGTTGCCCATGCCGCTGCCATACATGTACACCGTGTTGTCGAGCAACGTGCCGTCGCCCTCGGGTGTCGCAGCCAGTTTCTGCAGGAAGTCGGACCACAACGACACGTGGAACGTATTGATCTTGGCGATTTTCGCCACCTTTTCCGGATCGTTGCCGTGATGACTGGTCGGATGGTGCGGGTCGGGGACGCCGATTTCCGGGTAGGTGCGATTGCTCAGCTCACGGGTGAGCTGGAAGCTGACCACCCGGGTGATGTCTCCCTGGAACGCCAGCACCTGCAGGTCGAACAGGAGCTTCGCATGGTCGGCAAACATCTCCGGCACGCCGACGGGTCGATCCAGATCCGGCATGGGGTTCTTCGACGCGCCGGCCTCGGCCTGCTGAATCTGGCGCTCGACTTCACGGATGCTGTCGAGATACTGGTCGACACGGGCCCGGTCGCTGCTGCCCACGATTCCCTTGAGCCTCGCGATGTCGTCGTTGAACGCATCGAGCAGGCTGGCTCGGCTCCGGAGCGCGGCGCGGCGCTCCTCCAGCGAGCCGCCCTCACCGAACAACCGCTCGAACACGAGACGTGGATGCGCTTCAGAGGGGAGCGGCGTGGTCGGTGACGACCACGACAGGTTGTTCTGATACACGCAGGCATAGCCGTTGTTGCAGACCCCAGCCAGGGGGTTGATGTCCATCGACAGTTCGAGCGACCGCAGCTGCGTCTCCTGACCGATCTGCTGGGCGGCGAGCTGGTCGGCGGTGGTCCCGAGATGGTAGTCGGAACTCTCGGTGTGTTTGGCAAAGGCGGCGCTCAGAAATCCGGAATTCGACGTGTCGTGCGTGCCTGGATAAGAGTTCTGCAACTCCATGTTGGTCACGACCGTCAGCTGGTCCTTAATCGGTGCCAGCGGGCTGAGGCACGGGGTCAACTGCCCCAACGCTCCCTGGCCCTCTGGCGTCCAGCGTGCGTGGTCACAGCCCATCGGCACGAACACGTAGCCGAGCCGGCGCACCGCCTTGGCCGGGGTCTGGGCCAGCGCCGTCATGGCCGGAATCATCGCGTCGAGCAGCGGCAGCGCCAGGGTGGCCTGCACCCCTTTCAGGAACGTCCGCCGCGGCAACGCCTTCTTGGTGATGATCATGTCGAGTTCCTCATCTGAAACGGTATGCTCTTCACAATTCCCAAAATGAGCGACGAAAAGCGGTACCCATCCGGCTCCGTGTCGCGCAAAATCTGACGAATGGCGGGGGCATCGTAGTACTCGACCCCGCGTCCGAGTGCGAACGTCAAGAGCTTCTCGGTCACCCGGCTGCCGAAGAGCTCCGGACGGCTCAGCAACCCGGCCTCGAGCCCGTCGACGCCGACAAATTCACCGACGCCCGGCAGTCCGCCCGACGCATCCATCGCCCCGACGTCGCCCCCGTGATCCCGCCAGCGACCCACCGCATCGAAGTTCTCGAGAGCGAACCCGACCGGATCGATCGTGTTGTGACAACTGGCACAGACTGGATTGTTGCGGTGCTGGCTCAGCCGCTCGCGCATCGGGAGCCCGGCCCGGACCGAATTGTCTTCGAGCACCGGCACGTTCGCGGGCGGCGGTGGCGGCGGGGCGCCGTAGATGTTGTCGAGCACCCATTTGCCCCGAAGGACCGGCGACGTTCTGGTCGCATAGGAGGTCACCGAGAGGATGCTGCCGTGCCGGAGGAGGCCGCCTCGCTTGCTGTCTTCATCCAACTCGACCCGGCGGAAGCGGCTACCGTGAATACCGGGAATGCCGTAGTGCCTGGCCAGTCGTTCGTTCAAGAAGGTGTAGTCGGCCTGGAGGAGGTCAAGCACGCTACGGTCTTCGCGCAACACACTGTCGAAGAAGAGCTCGGTCTCCTGCCGAAACGCCTGACGCAGGTTGTCGTCAAAATCCGGATACAACCGGGGATTGGGGCTGACCGCGTCGAGATTGCGCAGCATCAACCACTGACCAGCGAAGTTGCTCGCCAGGTTGTCCGACCGTGGATCGGCCAACATTCGCCGCGCCTGCCGGTCGAGTTCGTCCGGCTGGCTCAGCCTGCCTGCGATCGCCAGGTCGAGCAGCTCGTCGTCCGGGAGACTGCTCCACAAAAAGAAGGACAGTCGGGACGCCAGCTCGAGGTCGGTGATCTGATACGCCCCGGCGGCACCCGCCCCCGCGGGGTCGAGCTCGACTCGAAAGAGGAATTCAGGATTGACGAGCACAGAGGTCACGGCGTTGCCGATGCCAGCGTCGAAATCTCCGGCCGACCGCCCCTCGCGGTAGAAGGCCATCGCCTCTGCGACGTCCGGCCCGGACACCGGTCGACGGTAGGCACGCTTCATGAGCGTGGCCAGGATCTCCCGAGCACAGGTCTCCTCTGCCGCCTCGCCGGCGGCCGGCGTGCAGACGAAGAGTCGGTCACGGCTTGGCGTCCGGGTGGCGCCCCGTGGCGCATACGGCCCGGTGATCGTGACCTGGTAGATGGCCGGTGTCAGCCGGGGATGGCGCTGCTCGTTGAAGTGTGACAGCAGCGGCTGGCGCTCGGTCTCCATCAACGATGACGCTCGCTTGAGAAACGTCGCGCCCACATCGTGCGGACCCGCCGTCACCGCCAGCCGGAGCGCCAAGTGCGCGTCCGCGAACTTGTCGTCGCCACCCTCGGGTCGCTGCACCGTGAACGTGGCCACCGGCATCCGGTCGAGCAGCAACTGCACCGTGTGCATGGCGTCGCCCCGCAGCCCACCGATGTTGCCGGTCCGGTTGCGCGCCAGGCGGATGCTGACGTCGTACTCGCCGTCCTGGGCGAAGGTGTAGGGGGCGGTCATCCCGCCGCGGGTGCCGATCGGCAGACCGGCCACGTGGTCTTCTTGCGTGGTGTCGGCCGGCACGCGGATGACATCGCTTTGCAACGATGTTTGCGTGCTGCCAATCGCCAATCGGCTGATCTTCTGCGCGGCCGAGATGTAGCGGTCAAGCAGCGCCGGAGACAGATCTCCCACATTGACGTTGTCGAAGCCGTAACCGCTCTCATCGGGCGGCAGCAGTGCACGGGAGTCGATGTCGAGCGCCAACAGATCCCGGATGGCGTTCTGATACTCGGTTCGATTGAGACGTCTTAGCGTCTCGGTACGACCCGGATTCGGACTGTCCGCCGCCGCCTGGTCGAGCGACGATTCGAACCACGACACCAGCGCCCCCCGGTCGGCGGCCGACGGCTGGGGTCGCGTGGACGGCGGCATGGTGCCGGTGCGCAGCTTGCGAATAACCTTCTCCCAAATCTCGGCGCCTTCATGCGCATTGGCGACATCGATCTGTTCAAGTGACAGGCCGGCCGTTTCGAGCCGGTCGCTGTGGCAGGTCACGCAATAGCGATCGAGCATCTCGCGGGCACTCGACGATGACGATTGTGCGATCGCCGTCTGCGCGCCGAGAGACACTCCGAGAGCGACCCCCATCGTCGCCGCGCGCGCGATGGACAGGCGGGGCCGAAAAGCGTTCGAACAGGTCGTCAGCGTCAGGTGTCTCATGTGTGACATTGCCACATTCGCCTCGATAAAGCCTGCATGGTTCCCGGTACGATCATCCTATTGCGAATGCCACCGCAAGTCACCTGATATCAGAGTTCTTCTGCGTAGCTGAACTCGAGAATCGCGCCCGGATCCGCCAGTTCCCGCGTCGATTCGTCTGCGGCGTCCCGGGTGGGACCCTCGTTGTCGGTCGCCACGTAGAAGACTCTCCCATCCGGGCGAATCGCCAGGTCGCGATATCGGTTGGTCGATTTAAATTCCATCGTGGGCGTGTCGAGGACCCGACTGTGGTCGGGGCTCAACGTGAGTCGATAGACCCCGCCTCGTGTCAGGCTGGCCAGCAGGAGCGAATCGGCCCACCCTGGCACGCCGTCCGCCTGGGTATAGAGGTCCAGACCACCGGGGGCCACGGTCGCCGCGCCGTTGGCGGCAAAGTCGTAGTCGTTTTCGACCGTGAAGAAGGTGGCCAACGGGCCTTTGAAGTCGGCATGGCTCCACTGGCTCTCCATCTGGCTCGGCACCGATTCCGGCGGGTCTCGGGGGTTGCCCAGTTCGCCGCATGGTGTGGGCGCGGACGCTGACCAGTTCGCGAATTCGTAAGCCTGGTCATCCTGGTAGCCGGCGACGTCCGGCCATCCGTAGTTGCCTCCGGCTTCGATGCGATTGACCTCATCGTCGGTGCTCGGACCATGTTCAGCCTCGAACAATCTGCCGCTCGCGTCGAACACCAGCCCCTGTGGGTTCCGGTGGCCGTACGAGAACACGTGGCTCCGCACGCCGTCGATCGCGGGGTTGTCGTCGGGGATTGAGCCGTCGAGGTTCAACCGCAGAATCGTGCCGGGATACTTCGACCAGTCGCCATGCGCCACCTCGTCGGCCAAGGGCAAGACCTGCGCGAGGTTCGGATTGCACCGGTTCCGCTGCCAGTTCGCGCCCTGGTCACCAATCGAAAAGTACAGCTTCTCGTCCGGAC
Organism: Vicinamibacterales bacterium; assembly: GCA_029940535.1. Lineage (GTDB taxonomy): Bacteria > Acidobacteriota > Vicinamibacteria > Vicinamibacterales > UBA8438 > UBA8438. The sequence goes on along the minus strand of JAPYUM010000136.1, from coordinate 3,301 downwards.
CGAACACCAGTCGACCACCCAGGTGGTCGTCATGCGCCGGCAATCCGCTGATGACCTCGACGACGTCGCCGAGGGTCGAGCTCGCCGGGTCGTAGGTCAGCCGTTGAATCCTGGTCCGCACGTCGACGGTGTCGCCGGGGTCGATGTCGTAGTTCCACGCGACGTAGACGAAATCGTGACCGGTCCCCTCCAGCAGCTCCGGATGCAGCGCCATCCCGAGCACGCCGTCTTGCCGGACAGCCTGGTAGGCCTCGGGAATCTCATGGGCCACGGTCTGCGACCCGTCCATCGGATTCACACGCACAATCCGTTTCCCCGCCCGCTCCGTGACCCAGAGATAGTCATCCGGTCCCCAGACGACCTCCCAGGGAGATCCCAGGCCCGTGGCCACGACGCGCGAGGTGAAAGACGGCGTGGCCGGCGCGACGACGACCGGTTCATCCACGACTGTCGCATCGCCACCGCAGGCCACGACAAGGCCGAGCGTGCACACGACCGCGTTTCGGAGCATCGACACTTCTGCATTCCTCCTGGTGTTGCCTACACCGCGACGACAGGAGCGTAGTCTATCCGCCGAACCGGGCGACGAGTGCCGTGGTCGCTCTCCATGAACTCTTCTTTTTGTTATCTAAAGGTCTTGGTCAAGGACGAGGTGCGCGAGGCGCGCGGCGTCGGCGCCCTGGAAGACCTCCGGGCCGATCTGCGGGTGGCCATGCGGGTCTGGCTCGGCGTCCGGCCTTCGCGCTCGTCGTCATTGCGACGCTGGCACTGGGCGCCAACGTCGCCATCTTCTCGGTGGTCGACGGCATTCTGCTGAAGCCGCTTCCGTCTCCAGAACCCGATCGACTGGTTGTCATCTACACGGAGTTGCCGCGTCAAGGACGCGCGCGGCCCGCGGTGGACGCCGGCTTCGACACCCACAACGTCCAGGCCGTGAAGCTCTCGCTCGTAGATAGTCACTACCCGTACAGCGAGTCCGCGCGTATCGGCGAGTTCTACCGCCAGCTGGTCGAGCAGCTGGCCGGTGTCAGCGGGATCGAGATGGTAGGGGCCACCAATCAGCTCCCTCTCGACGGCAATGCGCTCGACCTGGGTCCGTAAACGAGCGAGGCCCCAAGCCGTCAGGCCTGCGATCGCACGGCTAAAGGCGTGCGCAACAATGGAATCTGTGGCCCGGCCGAGGTGGGCCGGCTCCTACGTTGCCTCAGGAGACAGGCGCCTCGTCGGAAAGCCTACTGCTCGGCGGTGGCCGCCGGCGGCACGTTCCCCAGCGGCTTGAGCGCCGCGATGCCCGGTCCCGATGGGTTGCTCAGCGTGAACCACAGCGTGCCGTCCGCGTCGCGATCGATCTTGGGGGTGTGCACGCGCAACTCGGGAAACGGGAAGTACGTGAACCGCTCGGTGGTCTGGTCAAACTTCACCATCGAGTTGTAGATCGCATTCTCGATCCACAGATTGTCCTGGGTGTCAGGCCACACATCGTAGGGATTGCCGTCCTTGAGCGGCAGCTCATATTCCGTCACCTCACCGCTGACCGGGTCAATCTTCGTGACGGCGTTCCCAAAGTAGTGCGCGGCCCACACTTTGCCTCGCGAATCGATGGTGGGACGTCGGGCCGGGTTGGCCATCGGAAACGACGTCCACTCCGCCGTTTCCTGGTTGTACATGAACATCGCCGGCGTGTGCAGACCGACGGCCCAGACACGGTCCTGCGCGTCCACCACGATGCCGTACCCACTAAAGCCGGCCAGTGGCTCCCATTCGGTGAACTCCTTGCTGGCCAGCTCGAATCTGGCGATCTTGCCGGACGAGGCGAAGTAGGTGTACCAGAAGTTCCCGCGTGAATCGACCCACATGCTGTGCGGACCCGCGCCGGTCGTCGGCATCGGGTAGCGGGTCATCGCGCCGGTGGCGGGGTCGAGCTCGCCAACATGGTCGCCGGTCAGCTCCACCCAGTAGACCTTGCCCCGGTACTCGACGATGCCGTGCGGGGTGACGTTGATGTTCTCCGGGTTGTCGATCCAGTACTCGGTCGTCCGGGTGGTGAAATCGCGATCGCGCGTGTCCACTTTGAGAATCGCGTTCGACCCGTTTCCGGAGACCCAGATCACACCGGGGTCCGCAATACTGGCGAACACGCTGTGAACGCTGCCCCGCGGCGTTACCCCGTTCGACAGGGTCCGCTTCGGCGCGCGATTCAGCTCGTACTGAATGTAGACCGCCTTCGACAGTTCCGCTTCGTCCCTGATCAGCGGGTCCAGTTCGAGGTCGCGCAGCGTCGAGCTCGGACCAAAATTGGCGGTCAGATACTGGATGATGCTTTCCTTCTCCTCGACCGACACGAGGTCGTGGGTGACCTGCGGGACCCCGGCCGCCATGTCGGCTACACGACCATTCGGGTCGAACATACGGTCGACAGCCTGCCGCCACCCCGCCTCGTTCTTGCGGCCACGCCGGTGAAACCCTGCCGGCCCGTGACACCCGAAGCACGACTGCAGCATGACCTCGCGCGCGGGGCTCGGCGGATACAGCGTGTCGAAGTCGACGAGCTCGGCCACGCGGTCGTCGGCGGCTCCCCCGCCGTAGTTCCGTTGAGCCGTGGCGCCCGCCGCACCGGCACCCTGGACCACAATCGCGCCTGTCGCCGTCAGCGCCAGGTCGGCGGCGGCGGTCTGGCCCGCCCGCACCTCGACCGTCTCGACCGACGAGTCGAACCCGTCCTCGATGACCTGCACCTCGTAGGAGCCCGGTGGAAGATTGAAGATCTGATACCGGCCGTCGACGGTGTAGACGGTGTACGCAATCCGCTGCGCTGTCTCTCTCGCCTTCACCCGGAACGCCACCACGGCCCCCTGGTCGGCCGACACACTACCGGCAATCACGCCGACCGCTCCGGTGGGCTGAGCGGAGGCTGGAGCCGGAGCCAGGAACAGCAGGACCAGGCAACTCACCCCGACCCCTAACAGTGACCTCGTGCGCCGGACGCTCTGGCGTGTGTTCATCGGTTCTCCTCTGGGATACCGGGACCGTAGCACGCCGATACGACCGGCATCAACCGATCGCAATCAGTCTCAACCCGGCGAACGTTGGTATCATTGGGCGCTCATCCTGGAATCGCGCATCATGACGACGCTGAAATCGGCGCTGGGGATCGCAGTCGCGTTCATCCTCGTCTGGATACCGACGACGGCTGGCCAGACACAGGAGCCCGGCCGCGACTCGGTCGAGACCTACCGCGCGCTGCTCGACCGCTACTGCGTCACCTGTCACAACGCCCGGCTGCGCACCGCCGGTCTTTCGC
>JAPYUM010000135.1 GCA_029940535.1 Vicinamibacterales bacterium | reverse complement strand
TCGACCTGCCGCGCGGGGCCATTGGCACCCCGATGACCTATCTGCTCGACGGCAAGCAGTACATCGCCCTGACCGTCGGCGGCTCACCAGTGCCCGAACTCATCGCGCTGGCGCTGCCCTAGCGTCTGTCTCACGTAAGTCTAGACAGTGCCGCACCGCATCATTTTCGATACCGACTCGGCGGTGTTCAACGACGACGCGGCCGCGCTGGCGATGCTCGCGGGGCGGCCCGACGTGGTGGACATCCTTGGCGTCACGGTGGTCGCGGGCAACTACCCGGTCCCGCAGGGCGCCGAGCACATGCTGCACCTGCTGGAACTGATCGGGGCCGACGACATTCCGCTGTATCTCGGGGCCGAGTCGCCGCTCGTCAATTCGCCGGCGCAGGCCGCGCGCCAGGAGGCGCGGTGGGGCCCCGTCTCGTTCAAGGGCGCGTTCGACGCCGGCGACCAGGTCGGCCCTCCGCATGGCGGACGCTTCGCCGCGGCCCGGCCGCGCGCGACCGGCGCGGTGCCGTTCCTCATCGACACCATCGAGCGACATCCGCACGAGGTGACCCTGGTGGCCGTCGGCCCGATGACCAACGTCGCCCTCGCGTTGCGGCAGCGACCGGACCTGGCCCCTCTCGTCAAGCGACTCGTGTTCATGGGCGGCAACGCGCGCGTGCCCGGCAACGTGACACCCGCGGCGGAATTCAACCTCTGGTTCGACCCCGAGGCGGCGCAGGCCGTGCTGGCCCTGCCGATCCCGGACACCGTGATGTTCGGCCTGGACGTCACGAACCATGCGCCGCTGCGCAAGCCGCTTTTTGACCGCATGGTGGCCACCGACACGCCGCTGACCCGGTTGATGCGGCACGACATGGCCCCCCGATTCGACACCGACACCGCCGCGACGTATCAGGTGTGGGATTGCATCACCGCGGCCTGGCTGATCGACCCATCCATCGTGACCGTGTCAGAGCGTCTGCCGATTGCGGTCGATACGACGTTCGGCCCCACCTACGGCGGCACCAGTGTGGCCGCCGGAACGCCGCCTGCGCGGACGATCGAGGTCATGCTGGATGTCGACCGGGAGAAGTTCTTCGCGCTGTACGAAGCGCTGCTGACGAGACGTCTGTGATGTCCGGGATCCATCCGACTCGCTGGTCACCGGGCATCGACGGCCGGGGTGAGGGTACAATTGGAGCCTGCTATTATCGAACGGCTCGGGAGACCGCCCGAAGCGAAACATTCACGCAATCCGCGTCGTCTGAGAATCTGAGATGAGAAACCACCACTACGCCATGTCCAGCCACACGCCGTCGCGACTCCTGCGGTTCCTGACCGCGGGGATGACCGTCGCGCTTGTGGGAGCCTCCCCCGCGTTGGCGCAAAGCCAGGGTCAGCTGTTCGCGAGTGTCACCACCCAGGAGGGCGAACCGGTCGAGGGCTTGACGGCTGAGAGTTTCCAGGTGCAGGAAGACGGCGCGATCATGAAGATTCTCTCGGCCGATTCCGGGACCACGCCGATGAAAGTGGCCCTGCTGGTGGACAACAGCGAGGCCATCAACGCCTCGAACGGGCTGACCGCGCTGCGCAGGGGCGTCACCGAGTTCCTCGAGACGCTGCCGCTGCAGCACGAGGTAGGCCTGTTCTCGGTCGCGGGACGCGTCGCGCCGCTCGTGGACTTCACGAGCGACCGGGATGAATTGCTGGAAGGCGCTGACGGCCTCTTCGCCGGCACCGGCGGAACCAAGATGATTGAAGGCATGCGGGAGACCTGGGATCGGCGGTTCTCGTCCGAGGACGCATGGCCGGTCATGGTGATGGTGATGACGGATGGCCCGGAGACGAGCGGCAACATGAACGAGGACCAGTTCGGCGAGTTCACCCTCGACCTCCTTCGCGGAGGCGCCATGGTCCACGTCGTGGTGGTGGAAACCCGGGGCGGGGGGGTACAGAGCCAGATCGGGCAGAATCTCACGCAGAACACCGGCGGGTTCTACCGTTCGATGAACTCACCGACGGCGCTGCAGAACACGCTCGCTGAGCTGGCGACGAAGATGGGCGAGCATTTCGACGAGATGTCACCTCGCTACCGCCTGCTGTACGAGCGACCGGGCGATACGCCGGGGGCAGCGATGGGCGCCGGCGTCGTGGGCCCGAATTACAAGATGCAGCTGTTTGGCGACCGGCGAATGCCGCCACAGTAGCCCCGGACGCGTGGACGGGTGTGAACCCGGTTGTGAGCCTGAATGACCCGGGCCGGTTCCGTTCCATGGTCCGGTCATTGGCGCTCGCCACACGAAGCTGCCACAATGCCGGACCATGTCCGACCTGCCTGGCCCCGGCGCGAAAGCGCCGACGTTTTCTCTGACCACCCCCGCTGGCGCACCCGTTGTCTTCCGCGATGAGCCAGTCGCTTCGACCCTGCTGGTCTTCTTCAAACACGATTGCGACACCTGCCATCTGACGCTCCCCTTGGTGGAGCGGCTGCAGAATACGCTCTCACCCGCGGGGCTGCGCGTGGTCGGCATCTCCCAGGACGGGACCGACGACACGGCCAGAGTCGTGACCCGCCACAGCCTGACCTTCACCGTGGCGCTGGATGACCACCTCGAGGTGTCGGCCGACTACGGGTTTGACGCCGTCCCCGCCCTGGTCCTCACCGGTCCAAACCGAGCCATTCTCGCCAGCTTCGAGGGCTTCACGCGGCCGGACCTCCGGAACCTAACCGAGGCAGCCGCGGCCGCCTGCGACACGCAGCCACCCCATCTCGTCCATGACGGCGACGGTCTACCTGAACATCGACCGGGCTGCTGCTCCAAGGTGCATGACCCGGATGTGGCCCGGCGGTTGGCGGTGCGTCGGGGCGCCTCGACGCTCGGCGCCCGACGTGTCCAAGTCCCGATCGACGACGACCCGTTCGAGTTCATGTCGTCGCAGGGCCTCGACGACGGTCTACCGGTGGTGCCGCCCACCGAGGCACGGGTGCTCCGCATGCTCGAAGGCACGCGGCGCGCTGCCTCGGACATCGTGGCCCACGTCCCACCCAATCTCGCACCGGCCACCGTCGAGAAAATAGCGGTCAACGCCGTCATGGCCGGGTGCCGTCCAGAGTACCTGCCGGTCGTGATTGCCGCAACCGAGGCCGCCTGTACTGACGAGTTCAATCTGCACGGGGTGCTGGCTACGACCTACTTCGTGGCCCCGGTCATTGTGGTCAACGGCCCGATCCGGCGGGCGATCGAGCTCAACTGCGGCCGCAACCTCTTTGGGCAGGGTTTTCGGGCCAATGCCACCATCGGACGAGCATTGCAGCTCGTGGTGCGTAACATCGGTGGCGGAAAGCCGGGCGGCGTCGACATGTCAACCCTTGGACAGCCGGGCAAGTTCACCTGTTGCGTGGGCGAGCTCGAAGAGGCCAGCCCCTGGGAACCGCTCCATGTCGAGCGTGGTTTCGCGGCCGACACCAGCACCGTGACCGTGTTCGCGGGCGAGGCGCCCAGGGCCATTCGCGACCAGCTGTCGCGCACCGCGCACTCGCTCGGCGCCAGCATGGGAATGTGTCTGCAAACCATGGCGCATCCCAAGCTGGCCCATGTGGGCGAAGCACTGTTGGTGGTCTGTCCGGAACACATCAGCATTTTCGAGCGTGACGGCTACACCAAGGCGGATCTCCGCGCCAGAATCCAGGAAGCGACGGCACGCCGGCTCCGCGAGCTGCTCCCGGACGCCGACTGTCAGAAAGGCATGGCAATGCGAGCCGTGCCGAAGGCACTCCTTGGTCCAGACGGACTTCCAACCGCGGAAGGCCTGGAGACGCGCTTCTCGAAGTTCCAACAGGACAGCGACATCCTGGTGATGGTCGCCGGGGGCACCGCCGGCAAGTTCTCCGCTTTTCTCGGCGGTTGGGCCAATGGCGCGGCTGGGTCGATGGCCGTGACGCGCGAGATCCTCTCCTAGACGGGGCGCTGCCCCGAACCCCACGCGGGCCGCTACGCGGGGGACCCCGAGTGCCCCACTCCGCGGCCGCGAGGCGCGCAGGTGCGCGCCTTGGCGGCACCGTTGACGAGGTCGCATCTCGCGTGGCCGCGTTGAGTGATACAGTCAGCGGCATCCCGATTCGAGATGGAGAAGATGGCATGAACGAACCGCTCGTCATTCTGGATCCGACCGACGAACGCGCCGCTATCGGCCGACGGTTGGCCACACGCCCCGACCAGCTTCAAGGCACACTGGGTATCGTCGACATCGCGAAGCCACGCGGAGATGTGTTTCTCGATGAGATCGAGCGACTGATACGCGGACGCCTCCCGGCGCTGGACGTCATCCGACTGAAGAAGCCAACCTATACCAAGCCGTCACCGACGTCTCTACGAGACGAAGTGGGCGCGCGGTGTCAGGCGGTCATCCAAGCCCTCGCTGATTGAGGGTCTTGCACGTCGTGCAGTGTGCACGACCTGGTCGACTACGAGATGCGCGGGATTCCGTCGGTCATGGTGGCGTCATCCGAGTTCGTTCACGCGGCGGAGACGCAAGCGGTGGCCCTCGGTGTGCCCGATCTGGCCGCCCAGTCGGTCTTCGTGCCCCACCCCGTTCAGGGGTCGACTGATGACGAGATGCGAGTCAAGGCGCAGCAGGCGATCGACGCGATCGTCGCGGCGCTGACGACCAACAACTGAAGCCCTGGCCACGCAGGGTGGGAGTCGCGCGTAGGCGGTTTCCTGTCGAGGCGTTCGTCAGGCAAGGCGCGACGAGGGAGCATGCAGGTGGCATGTGACCGAGGAAGCAACACCGCCAGGCGGGCGCCTCGGCAAGAAAACGCATGGATGCTATCGCGCTGACGACCATCATCGTCTACCTGGTCGCGGCCACCACGGCGGGGAGCCTGATGGCACGCCGGGCCAAGAACTCCGCCAGCTGGGCAGTGGCGGGCGGCGGCATGTCCACCATGCTGGTGGCGGTCGGTATCGCCGGCACACGCATCGGGGGAGCCGGCACCTACGGCGTGGCGGGCGACGTCATCAGTGGCGGCGTCTGGAACCTGTGGTGGTACGGCATCAACGCGTTCCTGGCGCTGGCCATCGTCGGTCTGTTCTTCGCCACCTACTTCAGACGTTTCAGGCTCCAGACCGTCGGCGAGCTGTTCACGATTCGTTTCGGGAACCGCCGCTGCCAGTGGCTGACCAGTCTCTGTGTCCAGACCGAGTACGCCATTGTCAACCTGATCGAAGCCTACGTCATCGGCGTCATCCTGAGCACGCTGACGCCACTCCCCATGCTGGGTGGCGTCCTGGTGGCGGGGGCGATTTTCGCCACCTACGTGTCGCTGGGCGGGCTGTGGGGCACCGCCGTCACCAACCTGATTCACTGTTCGGTCGTGCTGGTAGGACTGTTAACGGTCGGCCTCATGGGAATCAACGACCTCGGCGGGTGGACCGCCGTCACCACGACGGTCGACGCACATCTGGCCGCGGCCTCTCGCGACACCGCGGACTGGTGGGGCTTCATCGGCACCGGCTGGCTACCGGTCTTCGGGATGTTCTTCGCCGCCGCCGTGCACACCCCGGCCGCCTCGGTCTACACGAACTACTCGACCGCAGCCAGATCCGAACGCCACATCGCCCCGGCGTTTCTCTTGGGGGGCCTCATCGCCGCGGCCATGCCGGTGCTGGCCGGTCTGATCGGTATTCTCACCGCCGCCAAGTACGGCCTGGATACAGGCCTGGGTGGCTACCGCAACCTGACGACACTCGCCTCGGAGATCAGCCCGGTCGTGGGGGGCATCGCGCTGGCGGCGGTCCTCGCCGCGGTCATTTCTTCCGGCGGACCCATCCTGCTATCGAGCGCCACCATGTTCGTTCGCGACTGGCTGCCGTTCACGCGGTCCTACACGTCGGAGCAGCGGCTCACGGCGTATCGGATCACGACGACCGTATACGCCTTCGCCGCCGCCATCGCCGCCTGGCTTGTCGCCGAGTACACGACCATCTCGATTCTTGACCTGCTGCTGTTCGGGTTCGCCATGGTGGTGCCACCGGCCGTGTCGCTCGGCTACCTCGTGTATTGGCGCCGTACGACGGAGGCGGGCGCCTACTGGGGCATGGCGGTCGGCTACGCCTCCGGCTTGCTCTGGTTTGCGTCGATCAAGTTTGCGCTCGCCGCCGGATTCGCGGCTCCGGCGGACGCCGGTCTGCTCTGGCGAACCCTCGCCTACGGGCTGACCGTCGACGGCGAAGGCATCGACCCGTCGTATCTCACCTTCTTCGTGCCGCTGGTGGTAGTCCCGATCGTGTCGCTGCTCACCCACCAGATAGGCGTACGCGAGGACTTCTACGAGATGCTCTCGGGGCGCAAGCCGGTTCCGCCGGATCTGGTGTAAGCCTGCGTCATCGAGGGTCAGTATCGCCGCCTGCCTCAGACCCAGACCCTGACTTGACGGCGGGGACGATATAATCCCGCGGCACGCCAACCTCGACCGTGCGCCGACCTCCGTCGGCGGCTTACCCGGGCCGGCACCCTGGAAGGATCTCCGATGTCTGATGTTGTCACTGTGACCAATCGCGACGGCGTGGCCGTCATCACGCTCCAGAGTCCGCCGGTCAATGGTCTCGGCTCCGCGGTACGCTCGGGTCTCCAGTCCGCGCTCGACGCCGCAATGGCAGACGACGCGGTCGACGCGCTGGTCGTGACCGGCGCGGGCAAGATGTTCAGCGGAGGCGCCGACATCCGAGAATTTGGCCAGTCCCCACCGCCCGGCACGCCTCACCTTCCGACGGTCATCGACGCCATCGAGGCGTCGGAGAAACCGGTGGTCGCGGCCATCCATGGCTTCGCGCTCGGCGGGGGTCTGGAGCTGGCGCTGGGGTGCCATGTGCGACTGGCGGCCGTCGGCACGCGCGTCGCGCTGCCGGAGGTCACGCTCGGTATCGTGCCTGGCGCCGGCGGCACGCAGCGCCTTCCGCGTCTGATCGGCGTCCCCGCCGCGCTCGACGTCATCGTGAGCGGCAGTATGGTGCCTGCCGCGCGGGCGCGGACGCTCGGCATCCTTGACGACGTGGTCGAGGGCGATGTCGTCGACGCCGCGGTAGCGCGCGCTCGCCGTATGGTCGATGAACGCATTCCGATTCGCCGCGCGTCAGCCACCGACGATCGGGTCGCCGAGACCCGCGGCAAGCCGGAGGTGTTCGTCGCGTTCAAGAAAAAGATGGCTCGCCGCGCCCGGGGCTTCGAGGCACCCTACGCCTGCGTGGAGTGTATCGAGGCCGCCGCCAACCTGCCGTACGCGGAAGGCACCGCGACAGAGCGCGAGATTTTTGTGAAGCTCCTCGCCTCGGACCAGTCGAAGGCACAGCGGCACGCGTTTTTTGCCGAGCGACAAGTGGCGAAGATCGCCGACGTGCCGAAAGACACACCGCGCCGGCCGATCAAGACCGCGGCCGTCATCGGCTGCGGCACCATGGGTGGCGGCATCGCGATGAATTTCGCCAACGCCGGCATCCCGGTCACCGTGTTCGAAGTGTCCCAAGAGGCGCTCGACAAGGGTCTCGGGATCATCGCGCGGAACTACGCGGCGACGGTGTCCAAGGGTCGCCTGTCCCAGGAGGACATGAACGCCCGGTTGGGCCTGATCTCCAGCACAGTCAGCTACGACGACCTGTCGGACGCGGATGTCGTGGTCGAAGCCGTCTTCGAGGACATGGCCCTGAAGCGTGAGGTCTTCGGCCAGCTGGACGCCGCCTGCAAGCCTGAGGCGATTCTGGCCACCAACACCTCCACGCTGGACGTGGACGAAATCGCCTCGGCCACGAGCCGACCCGACAAGGTCATCGGCACACACTTCTTCAGCCCGGCGAACGTCATGAAGCTCATGGAGAACGTGCGCGGGGCGCAGTCGTCGGCCGAGACCATCGCCACGATCATGAAGCTGTCGAAGACGATCGGCAAGATCGGCGTCCTGGTCGGCATCTGCGACGGATTCGTCGGCAACCGGATGCTGTATGCCTATCGGCGGCAGGCTGACTTCCTGCTCGAGGAGGGCGCCCTCCCCGACCAGATCGACAAGGTCATCTACGACTTCGGAATGCCGATGGGTCCCTACGCCATGGGCGACCTGGCGGGACTCGATGTGGGCTGGCGTATCCGCCAACGGCAGGCCGCGACCCGCCCGGCCCATCTGCGGTACTCGACGGTCGCCGACCGGATCTGCGAACTCGGTCGGTTCGGCCAGAAGACGAACGCCGGCTGGTTCCGCTACGAACCGGGCAGCCGCACGCCGATTCCCGACCCGGTCGTCAACGAGTTGGTGCTGCAGGTCTCGGCCGACAACGGATTCACCCGGCGCGAGGTCAGCGACCAAGAGATCCTGGAGCGCTGCATGTACCCCCTGGTCAACGAGGGCGCGAAGATCCTCGACGAGGGGCTGGCCCAGCGCGCCAGCGATATCGACGTCGTCTGGATGTACGGCTACGGGTTCCCTCGCTACCGCGGCGGTCCGATGTTCTGGGCCGACCTGGTCGGTCTCGGCACCATCTACGACATGATGCGTCGGCTGCACGACGAGCACGGCGACTATTGGTTGGAACCGGCGCCGCTCCTCAAGCAGCTCGCGGAGCAAGGCCGGGGGTTCGGCGACCTCTAGGTTTCCTGTGGCGCAGGCCTTCAGGCCTGCGAACGCACGGCTCAAGCCGTGCGCCACACTGAGATCTGTGCCCTGGGTCTGACGCGGATCAGGGTAGCGCCAGTGCGATGAGTCCGGTGTCGGGACCATCGGCGTACGCCGCCACGATGTACTGATTGCCTCCGGCCATGTAGGTCATCGGGGTCCCGTTCAACCCCGCGGGAAGGTCCACGGCGTGCACGACCTCGCCCGTTGCTTTGTCAAACGCATTCAACACCGGTCCCTGTCCGCTCGCGCGACTCCCGCGGAGGCCCAGAAACAGCAGTGTCTTCGTGACCACGGGGCCGGTATACCCGCCGCCTCCGAGCGGTCCGGGGTCTGGCGCGCCGAGGTCGATGATCTGCTGGCGCGGACCGTCGCCGAGCGGCACCTGCC
>JAPYUM010000134.1:6928-9164 GCA_029940535.1 Vicinamibacterales bacterium | reverse complement strand
TTGGACGCCGCGCCGCCCACCAGCGACGCCCCGAGCATCGCCCCGATCATCCATCTACGTTGCCCGTCCATGCGACTTCTCCTGGTTTCCTGGCGATCCGTCCGCCTGGCGGCGTTACTGCGTCGGTCACATGCCGCCTGCATGCTCCCTCCTTGCGCCTTGCCAGCCGAACGGCTTGCCAGGAAACCGCTCGGCTATTCGTGGCGATCCGTCCGGTCGGCGCCCCTGAAGGGGCTTGCTACGATCCCCACGGCCGGCCGTTTCCTCAGGAGACGAACGGCTCGCCAGGAAACCGCTCGGCTGTTCATGGCGTCCGCCGTCTAGCGGCTCGCCCCTGGTCCATTTGACGTCGGCCGTCGCGTTCCGGCCTGCCCGTAGGCACGCCACCCATCACTCGCGCGACGCGTCACTCACATCATCATCGTCCATCGCGGAGAAATGGCGCCCGCGCGTTTCCGGCCCGAGCCAGACCATGCCGACGACCAGCAGACCGGACACCGCGATACACCACGACATGGCGCGGCCAATCGTCATACCGCCATCCTGGAGCTGCCCCAACACGAACGGCGTGGCCGAGCCGACCGCAGCGCCGATGTGATACGACAGACCGGGTCCAACACCCCGCACGGCGGTCGGAAACCGTTCCGTCAGATAGGCGGGCGCCATGCCCCAGATACCGCCGCCGGTGGCGCCCATCAGCACGGCCCCTAGAAAAAGAAGTGACAGGCTCGATGTCGTCAGAAACACCGGGAGGGTCGCCACCCCGGTGAGGGCGGCCAGCGTGACGGCACCGCGACGCCCGAGCACGCCCTCCGACGCCCGCCCCCACAGCCCGATGCCGACAATGGCGCCGGCATTGAACCCAATGACATAGCGCACCGGGTCGACCCCAAGGTCGCGGAGGAATGTGGGGTACCAGAACGAAATCGAGTAGTACGAGAACATGAACGCCGACAACAGCAGCGAGCTCTGGATGGTGACCCAGAGCAGATCGGGCTGAAACAGACGCAGGACCGACACCCGATCGGCCAGCTCGCCCGCCCCCGCCTCCTTCAGATGCCGCTGCCGCTCGAGCCAGACCGGGCTCTCGCTGACACCAGTACGTATCCAGAGCACCAGCAGTGCCGGGATGACCCCGGTCCAGAACATGACCCGCCAGCCAAGCGTCGAGTCAGGCGACGAGCTGAACGGGTCGGGCATCGCCGCGAAGATCGGGTAGATGTAGGAAAAGGTCAGGGCGGAGAGGATGTAGCCCCAATACCAGCCGCCCTGCAGGAGCCCGGACGCCAGCCCGCGCAGCCGGGTCGGCCAGTGCTCGAGCGCCAGCGGCATGCCGGCCGCCCACTCACCGCCCATCCCGATCCCGAACAGCGCCCTCAAGGCGAACAGCATGGCGTAGGAGGTCGAGAACCCGCTGAGAAACGCGAACAGCGAGAACCACAGGATCGACAGCATCAGCGGGAGCTTCCGCCCGTACCGATCCGCCATCATGCCGGCACCGAGCCCGCCGACCAGCCGGAACAACAGGGTGACCGTCCCCAACGCCCCTGCCAGCGCCGCATCCACCGTGAAGCTCTCCTGGATGTCGACCAGGATGAACGTCATGATCGTGAAGTCGAACCCGTCGAGAAGCCAGCCGAAGAAGGTGGCGAGAAACGCCCGCCACTGTTGCCGGTTCACCTGGCGGAACCAGGGGGGCTCGGGCGTAGGCACAAGTTCACTCATAGGATTCGGAGAAGCGTTCGATTATAGCGCTGGCCGGGACAGGGACTCGCCCTGATTCGGAGGAGCGCGGGCCCGACGGGCCCGGGCGAAAGATTGCGGGCGGTGCGGGCCGGAAGACTACAATAGAACGCTTCGACAGCCGTCTGGCTCTACCACTTGATGCGCGTACCGAGCCGGCGCACAGACGAGAATTGGACACACTACGTCAATAGGACACACTGGAGGCTCCCTACGATGAACACCCCGACTCCGCGTCTTCGACGCCTTGCCGGTGCACTTTGTGCCGCTACCCTCGTCGCGTTCGGCTCGCCATGGGGCGCCAGTCCCGTCCTCCAAGCTCAGGACCAGGTGCTCTTCGTCAGTGCCACCGACGAGAGCGGCGCCCCCGTCACCGACCTCACCGATGAGGAACTCGTCGTGCAGTGGGACGGCAAAGACAGCGAGATCCGCAATTTCGAGTCCATCGACTGGCCGGTCAAGGTGACCGTGTATGTCGACAACAGCAACGAGG
>JAPYUM010000134.1:0-6828 GCA_029940535.1 Vicinamibacterales bacterium | reverse complement strand
GAGTCCATCGACTGGCCGGTCAAGGTGACCGTGTATGTCGACAACAGCAACGAGGACGTCCTGGATGACATCCGGGCCGGGCTGAAAGCCCTGGTTCAGGCACTCCCAGACGGGGTCGAAGTGGGGCTTGCGTCACTCTCCGACGAAATCACCTGGGTCACCGAGCACACCGCCGACAAGGCGACGCTGGGCGTCGCAATCGATGCGATTGAAGAGAAGGACGACGATACCTACTTTCTGGATGCGATCATCGCCGAGGCAGGCACGATCGCGGCTGACACCCGCCGCGAGTATTTCCCGGTCGTGGTCATGGTGACCACCGACGGCGACGACACCAGCGACGGCGAACAGGCAGCCTTCGCGGCCGCCCTGGGCCAGCTCCAGACCAACGGCGCCACACTACATACGCGCTTGCTCTTGACCGAGGAAGGCAACGGGGCTCAGAGCATGCAGGCGCTCGTGGGATCCGCTGGCGGCCAGCAGATGCAAGGCAGCTCCGAGACGGTGCCCGGCAGCCCTGGATTTACGGCCGCGTTGACCACCCTCGGTCAGGACATCGCCCGCAAGCACGGGCTCGTTAGCCAGCAATACCGCGTGGCCTATCGCCCGCCATCGGACGTGTCGGCGCAACCGGCCATCTCGGTCGGCAGTTCCCGCGAAGGACTCAACGTGATGCCGACCCTGGACGGGAACGTGCCCTAGGTTTTCCGACGAGGCGTCCGCGTGGACAGCGTTGCTTCCTCGGTCACATGCCGCCTCCATGCTCCCTCGTCGCGCCTTGCCACGCAGACGCCTCGTCAGAAAACCCCCGCGGTCGTTTTTGGCACACTGCTAGCATTCGGGCCAGGTGCGCAGTGGCGGAGGGGCGCCTTGGCCGACTTGCGGTGGCCGTAGTCCGATGACTCGCACAACGCTTGCGGCCATCCTCGAGCGCCGGCTTCCGCCACTACCCTGGGTCGAGGGCGACAACATTCCTTGGCAGGAGCCGAACTTCAGCCGCCGCATGCTCGCCGAGCACCTGTCGCAGGAACACGACCTGGCGAGCCGTCGCGCATCTTCCATTGACGCCCATGTGTCATTCGTGGCGGAACGACTGCAGGGGATCGACAACGCCTCAGTTCTGGACCTGGGCTGCGGCCCGGGTCTGTACCTGCATCGTTTGGCGCGACAGGGGCATCGCGGTTACGGCCTCGACTTCTCCCCAGCCGCCATTGACTACGCTCGGCGTATCGCGGCCCACGAGCAACTCGAGTGCCGGTTCGAACGCGCGGACTTGAGGCACGCCGATTTTGGGGAGGGGTTCGACCTGGTGCTCCTCATCTACGGCCAGATCAACGTCTTCGAACGCCAGCATGCGCGCGATATCCTGCGTCGGGCCCATGCGGCGCTCGCGCCCGGTGGCACGCTGGTGCTCGAGCCGCAGACCCCCGAGGCCGTCCGCGGCTCCGCGACGACAACGACGAGTTGGACGACGGCCGAGCATGGCCTATTCACCGACGTGCCCCACATCATGCTGCACGAGCGCTCCTGGGACCAGGCGTCACGCACAACCACCGAGCGGTGGTTCGTGATCGACAGTGAGACCGCGACCGTCGAGCGGCACGCGATGTCCTCCTGCAGCTACGACCGCGACGAGTTGGCGGACATTCTGCGGTCGATTGGCTTCGACCACGTCGCGGCTCACCGGTCGCTCGCCGGCGAGGAAGATGCCGCCACGCCGGGGTTCTTCGCCCTCGAGGCGTCACGCGGCGGTACGGTCTGAGCGAACCGCCAGAATTCGTGAGCCCGCCAGCGGCGCAGCGGACCTAGTAGCCTGCAGCAGGAGACTCGCTAGTTCGACGAGCGTGCGCTGAGATGGAGCCCGAACCAATCCACCAGGGCGGTCATCGCCTGATCAGCATCCGCCCCGCGAAACCCATGCCCGGCCCCGGGGATGATGATCACCTTCGATTCGACCCCATGTTCCTGCAGGGCCGCGTACATGTCATGGCTGTTGCTCACCGGCACCAGACCGTCCGCGTCACCGTGAATCAGCAGCGTGGGTGGGTCGTCACCCGACACATGGACGATGGGCGAGATGGACGAGGCTTCGGACGGATCGAAATTCAGGGCCGGGAAGCGCGTGTTCGCATTCTCGGTGGTGATCCCGCGTGCCAGTGGTCGAAGATCCACCGGCGGGTAGTACGCCACGACGGCCGCCACCCGGTTGCCGGCTCTGAGCACCGCGTCTTCCGCCGAGGGGTCCCCATTGTCAGACCCCAGACCGAGCATCAGCGAGAGATGCCCTCCGGCGCTCCCGCCCCAAACCCCGAGCCGTTCCGGGTCTACGCCGAGACGGCGCGCGTTGAGCCGGACATAACGGACGGCCCGGCGGACGTCCGGCACAATCTCGGGGAGCACATACTTCGGGCTACTGCCGTGTCGCACGGCGAACACAGTGAACCCGGCGTCGAGCAGGGCCTGATAGCGCCGTTGTGACACATCGTGCGGCCGCCACGCTGATCGCCATCCTCCACTCACGATATTCAGCACCGCGGCGCCGTTCGCATTGGCCGGCTCGAACACGTCGAACGTGAGCGCCATACCGTATTTGTGGCCGTACACCACGTCGGCGGTGACGGTCACATCCTGGGCCCATCCCGAACTCGGGGCCAACAGACTGAGCAGGGCCACGACAAGGATCATTCTCGACATTTTCGTTGACTCTCCCCGGCGGGTCTGAAGACCCGCAGCTACGACACACTGTAGCAACGACTCGCGCTGCACGACGACGAATTATCGTGGCATCTTGACCTGGAACAACTCGTACATCCGAAGGACGGCGCGCGGATCGGTATTCGCCACCCGGTTGCCATAGTGCGCGGCGTGGGCGCTCAGGTCGACCCGCCCGGTGGCGTCCTCCGCCGACAGACCCTGGGCATGCAGCTCGGACACCTGTCCATGGAAGTCGCGCAGATAGGCTTGCAGATGATCGATCTGCTCCCGCTCACGAAACGGCGCGCCGTGACCAGGCACCATCACGTCGAACTGCAGCGCCCTCAGACGGTCGAGCGACGCCGGCCACTCCTCAACATAGCCGTCACCCATATAGGGCAGACTGCCGGCGCCGGGGCTTCCGACAAAGAAGTCGCCAGTGAACACGATGCGCTCTTCCGGCAGGAACACCAGCGAGTCGCCGCCAGTGTGACCGCGCCCTGGAAAGTGCAGCTGCACCTCGCGTCCCCCCTTCACCAGGGTCAGCGAGTCACGGTAGGTCACGTTGGGCGGCGTGGGTCGGGTCTCCTGGACCGCGGCCCCGTGGGCCTCTTGAATCACCAACTGGGCCTCGAGCCGCTGCCGCTCGGTCGCATCGCTGGTTCCCGCGACGCGTGCGCGCAACGCTTCCACCTGGGCCGGAATACCGGCGGTGAACGACCGATTTGTTCGCTGGTCGAGCACGTCCGTCATCAACATCGAGCGCACGAACTCGTGCCCGATGATTTCCACATCGTCGCCAAAGATCTGGTTCCCGTGGGCGTGATCGAAGTGGTAGTGCGTGTTGAAGACGTACTTGATCGGTTTGTCGGTCAGCGTCTTGATACCTTCCACCAATCCACGAGCCGCCGCCGGGGACACCGACGAGTCCACCACCATCACGTGGTCGTCATTGATGATGACCAGGTTGTTGCTCATGGTGGTCATCGCGCCGGTGCCGGTGGCGAAGTAGACACCGTCGGCGAGCTCTTCGAACCGGTGGCTCGGTCTGCCGTCTGGGCTTTGCACCACGGCGCCGCGTGTTTGCCATTGCGCGGTCAGGATCACGATGGCGCACGTCGCCGCGGTCAGTAGAGATCGATTCATCAGTACGTCCTTCCTTGAACGGGGCTGCGCCCGGGCGTTTCTTTGGTGTACCGCCGTGCGGTCACCGGCCTTGCGACAAGACTCCTGGGTAGAGCGCCCCGCGCGAACCGGTGCGCCGCTTCCCCCCGACGACTCTCGGCGACGACGCCGCGGGGCTCCGGGTGGTGATGTTCGAGATAGAGATAGCCGCTGTAGACACCGGTCCGGCCGCTATGCCGACCGCTGTCCCGGATGTGGACACTCAGCGTGCGTGGCACCTCGGCTTCATAGCAGTTGTCGCGCGCGGCGGTCCGCAGGTGGCGGTAGACCATCCGCTGCTCCGGCGCCTGACGATACCGCGGCCGATCGGCGGAACCGACGTCCGTGTAGGCGCCGCCCCGCATGCCGTCGAGTGGTGAGGGCAGATGGCGGGCCAGACGCCTGGCTCGCTCCTCCCCTGCGTCGACCAATCGCGTCGTGATCGCAGCGGTGAGACGCGCGATGTCGACACACCCGGCGAGGCGGCATTCGGGATGCTCATCCGCAGACTCGACGCGATGCGCCAGCGGTTCGCCAAGCTCGCGCTGAAGCTCGAGTACGTCAGGCAAGGGGTCTCCGAAGTACACCATCCCGTCGACCCGCTGGATGACGTAGCAGTCGCCCGGGTGCAGGTCGACCACCGTGACCTCACGATGCTGCGCAGGCAAGACCCAGTGAAAGGTCTCCGGCGGCGGCGGCCGGGTCGTCTGCCCGGCACGCGCGGCACGACCTTCCATGGGCGCCGCGGCCAGCACGGCGAGCCCCCCACCGCCGGCGAGCACGCAGACCGCCACCCTCACCGTGCGGGCGGCGCCCCGGGTCAACCTGATCCTCACGGTCACGGTGCCGCCATTCTATCTCGTCGCCGCGGTGTCGCAGAAGAAGGCCGCGCACATCAGTCACCGTCGCGGTCGGGTATTATGGGCGCCTCGTCAATGTAGTGCCAGGTAATACCAGTCTGCGACGCGAGGCACGTTCTACGAGGAGTGACCAGATGACCGGACGGGCTCGTCTCATTTTCGGAATCGCGGCCACCGTGGCTCTCACCACCGCACCCCCGACGACCGCGCAACAGGGCGCGCCGGACAGCGGCGAATGGCGGACGTACGGCGGTGATCTCGGCAGCACCAAGTACTCGCCGCTCGATCAAATTGACGCGTCCAACTTCGCCGACCTCGAGATTGCCTGGCGCTGGCAATCGTCCGACGCCGTCATGAGTATGACCACGCCCGACGGCGGCGAGTGGTCGGCCCGGTCGGACGTGATCTTCGAGGCACTGAACCAGGAAGACCCGGACCGATGGCGAGACGGCCAGCCACCCTACCTGAACAACCTCAAAGCCACACCCCTGATGGCGGCCGGCCGGATGTATATCAACATGCCCACGTCGGCCGGCGCCGCCATCGACGCCGCCACTGGGGAAACGCTCTGGGTCTACAACCCGAAGACCTACGAAGCGGGCACCACCACGATGAGCGCCCGCTGGAACCAGCGAGGCGTGGCCTACTGGAGTGACGGTGAGGCCGAGCGCGTCTACTGGGGCACCGGGAACGGGTATCTGATCTGTGTCGATGCGGCGACCGGGCGACCGTGTCTGAACTTTGGGGAGAACGGCCGACTCGACCTGGTGCGCGACCTGCCTCGTGCCGACCGGGACAACCGCGATTGGCTCAACGCCCTGCTCTACTCGGTGCAATCACCGCCGATCGTCGTGGGCGACACGGTGATCACGCCGAGCTCTATCTCGTCGTACAACATCACCCGCGAAGCCCCGCCGGGATGGATGCGCGGGTTCGACGTGCAGACCGGGCGCACCAACTGGACGTTTCACACGATTCCGCAGGGTGACGAGTTCGGCAACGACACCTGGGGCGGCGACTCGTGGCGCGTCACCGGGAAGGTCGGGGTCTGGTCGATGATGAGCGCCGACGCAGAGCTCGGACTCCTCTATCTCCCCACCAACACGCCGGCCCCCGACTACTACGGCGGGCATCGGCCCGGCGCCAACCTGTTCGCCGAAAGCGTGATCGCGCTGAACATCGAAACCGGACAGCGGGAGTGGCACTTCCAAGCGGTGCACCACGGCCTCTGGGACTACGATTTTCCGGCCGCGCCGAACCTGGTTGACATCGAGGTGGACGGACGTCCCATCAAGGCCCTGGCCCAAATCAGCAAACAGGGCTTTCTGTACGTCTTCGACCGCGTGACGGGCGAACCGGTCTGGCCGATCGAGGAACGCCCGGTGCCGACCGACACCGACATTCCGGGCGAACAGGTGTGGCCCACCCAGCCGTTTCCCACGCGGCCCGCGCCCTTCGAGTATCAGGGCGCCACCATCGATGACCTGGTCGACTTCACGCCCGAGATCCGACAGATGGCAATCGAAGCGGTCGAGGGCTTCCGTCTGGGCCCGCTCTTCACGCCGCAAAGTCTGAGCGGTACCATCCAACGTCCCAGCTCCGGGGGCGGCGCCAACTGGTCCGGCGCCGGCGTCGATCCGGAAACCGGCATGCTCTATGTGCCATCGTCCAACGCGTTCAGCCTGCGCCGTTACCGCGAGCCGGAGCCGGACGAAGGGGCGACACTGGCGGTCATCGAAGGACGGGGAGAATTCGCCCGACGGGTGACCATGCCGCAGGGGCTTCCGTTGTTCAAGCCGCCGTACTCGCGGATGACGGCCATCGACCTCAACACTGGCGACCACGCCTGGATGCGGCCCCTGGGTGACGGCGACCGAGTGCGCAATCACCCGTTGCTTCGCGACCTCAATCTGCCACCGGTGGGGGGCGACGGCAGCCGGAGCGGGCCGCTGGTGACCAAGACGCTGCTCATCTATGCGCTGACGACGGGCGGCAGCGATGGCGGCCCGCGGCTGCTCGCAGTCGAGAAGTCCACCGGCGAGCCGCTCGCATCGGTCGACCTGCCGCGCGGGGCCATTGGCACCCCGATGACCTATCTGCTCGACGGCAA
>JAPYUM010000133.1:7914-9176 GCA_029940535.1 Vicinamibacterales bacterium | reverse complement strand
AGATTCGGAGTCCGGTTCGAATTCTTTGCAATGGTGGAGGCGGCGGGAGTCGAACCCGCGTCCGAAGATACGTCCTCCCGGGATTCTACATGCGTGTCCGCGTTTTAAGTTTCACCATCTGTGTAAAAACGCGACCAAAATCACTGATGGCTGAGCGTCAGAAATTTCGCCGTAACCCGTCGACGCCCCGGGCGGTGGCTAGCCTGCTATATGACATCCGATCCCACCCCGCAGGCAAAAAGCAGGGGGACGTCGTCGCTTAATTAAGCGGCGAGAGCGAGCTGCGAATCCGCAGTTATGGTTTTTCCCATCGGATTTACGAGTCGATGGTGCTCGGCATGCATCCCGAGTTCGCCTATCCCCGTCGAAGCCGTGTCGCCCCCCAAGTGGTGCGGTTTGCGCGGCGGGTATCGGGGCCCGCCGGTACAATTCGGACGTCCCGAACCGATACATGTATTGTAACGCGAGATCGGTGCGCCCGGAGATTTGTCTGTGGCGCTCGTAATTCGCTGATAAATTAAGACTTTGAGCGTTCGGTGTTCCTTGGGTGGGATTCCGGACGGTCGGGATAATGCGAGACGTTATGGGGCTTGAGGACACAGTCCAGCAGCAGGGAGAGCAGCTGCTGCAGCGCATTCGCGACCTGAGCGAGCCGGAAATCCGGGCGTTCGTGAGCGACATGCTGACCTCGGCGGCCAAGGAGCGCGCCGGCGTGCTCGACGAGACCCGACGTCTCGCTGAGGATGAGCAGGGGCGTGCGGTGCGCGACGAGAGCGCACGGGTCAGGGACGAGGTGGAGCAGGCGTGGGCGGCCAAGTTTCGGGAAGCCAGCGCTGCCGCCGAGGAGCGACTGGCGACGGCAAGTGCCGCGGCGGAGGAGCGGCGGGTGGCTGAACTGCGCGACGCGCAGAAACTGGCGCATCGGCAGTTGTCGGAGAAGGTGACCAACGTGCGGGCCGAAGGGCAACGGGTGCTGGAGGCAGCGGTCGAAGCGGTGGGACAGGAAGCGGGTCGGACGCTGGCGATCCGGTTGGAGCGCCAGCGAGAGGAAGCCGAGCGGACGCTGGTGGCCGAATTGGAGGGGGCGGCTGTCGCGGCGGCTGCCGAGACGGAGTTGGCGGTCACTGAAGCGACGGCAGTGGCCGCCGCTGAGGCCGTGGCTGCTGCTGCGGCGCTGGCGGCCGCCAACAAAGCTGAAGCGGCTGCGGTGGCGGCGGCGGTGCCGCTGCCACCACCGACGGATGACGTGGTGATTCGGGTGC
>JAPYUM010000133.1:0-7814 GCA_029940535.1 Vicinamibacterales bacterium | reverse complement strand
GTGGCGGCGGCGGTGCCGCTGCCACCACCGACGGATGACGTGGTGATTCGGGTGCGGGACGGTATCCGGCGGCTGGGTCGTGTGTCTCGCCTGACGGACGCCCTGGACGCGTTGGGAGAACTGGCCGGGCACGAGGCGTCGCGCGCGGCGGTGTTGATCGTGGAGGGCGATCGGGTCCGCGGCTGGCGGTTCACCGCGTTCGAGCCAGCAGTGGCGCCGGCGCACGAGGTCGACCTGAAGCTGGCCGAGGCGGGTCTGGTTGGACACGCGGTTGTGACCGGCGCGACACACTCGTGGGTCTCGGATGCGGACACGGCGTCCGGCGATGGGGCGCCGGCCTTCACAGCGTTGCCCGTGGGTGCACGAGCACTCGCGGTGCCGGTCGTCGTAGGGGGCCAGGTCATGGCCGTGCTCTACGGCGACGATGCCGGACGCGAGCCGGCGGCCGCGTGGCGGGCGTCACTCGAGATTTTGGCGAGCCACGCCGGGCAGTGCATGGAATCGCTGACGGCGGCCCGCACGGCGCAGCTTGTCAGCCACGAGATGCCGGCGGTCGTCGTCGACGATCACGATCCTGGCCCGACCTTGCCGTTCGGTGAAGGCGATGACGACGGGGTTGGAACCGTCCCGTCGTAACCGCGCCTCCGGCAACTCGAGGAGGCGGACACACATCTTATTGTGGCGCGCGGCTTCAGCCGTGCGATCGCAGGCTTGAAGGCCTGCGCCACAGGGCCCCACAAGGAAGCAATACTGCCCAGGTGGGCGCCTCGTCTGGGAATCCCTAATTAGCTGCCGCGGGGACGCGGAGGCTCTGGCCGATGCGGATGACGGTGTTGCGGCCGAGTCCGTTCGCGGACTGGATGGCGCGCACGCTGGTGCCGTGCCGGGAGGCGATCCGGCCTAGCGTGTCACCGCTGGACACCCGGTAGGTGAGGAAGGTCGGTTTGGGCGCCTCGGGTCTGACCCGCAGAGTGGTGCCGGGGGTCAGGTCCTGCGCCCACAGCCCGTTGTCACGGACGATCCGCCACGGATTCGACTTCATGGTGTCGGCGATCTGCTTTAGATCGTCTCCGGTCTGCACGACGTGTTCGTTGTACTTCCCTGTCCATTCCATCGGCACCCGCAGCACCTGACCGGCCGGCAGGCTCTGGAGACGCCAGAGGCTGTTGGCGTCGCGCAGGGTCTCCAGGCCAACCTCCAGAATGAAGGCGAGGCGCAAGTAGTTGTCGCCGTGCCGGGTCCGGTAGACCAGGTGGTCGTCTTCGGTGGTAAACAGATCACTCCGTGGCGCGGGCGGATAGGCGAGGAGCTGCCCGACTCTGAGCGCCCTGGTGGCCAGGAACGGGTTGTGCAAACGGAGCTGGAGGATCGAGAGTCCCAGTCGTTGGGACATCGACCACCAACTGTCGCCCTCGCCCACCGTTTCGAGCCGGATGTCGAGCGCGTGGTGGCGGATGGAGGTTTCGTATAGCTTCAGCACGTTGCGATAGTCGCCGACCTGGATGACGTACTGCAGCGTCTCCAGATACATCGGTCGATTGCGCGAGACCCGTCCGGGTCCGCCGTTGTAGGCGGCCAGCGCGTAGTCTTCGCGGCCGAACCGCTTGACCTGCTGCGCGAGATACTTGATGCCGCCCTCGATGTTGCTGTCGACGCGTAGCTCGCGGAACGTGGCCGGCATCACCTGGAAATAGCCCCGGGCGCCATCGATCGAGACGACCGCGCCGTTGCCACCGGATTCATGCAGCACCACGGCGCGCGCCAGGTCCAGATCCAACTCGTACTGATCGGTGAACCGCTTGATGTCGGAGTCGATCTCCATCACCTTCCGGTACATACCGAGCAGCGAGGGTGAGAACGCGGTCAGGGGCAGAAGCTGGTCCTCGCCGGCGGCCGTCTGCTGACCGGCAGAGGCGACTGTTGCCGAGCTGAGCATCGCCACCAGCGTGATCGCGACCACGAAGGTTGGGCGGAGAGGTGTACCGAAGAGCGCAAGACGTCGCATCAGTTCACTCCAGAGAACCTTCAACCATCAAGACTGAAATCATACACCGTTGTCGCGACGAACCTCCATTGTGTCAGCGACTTGCGGACGGACGACCCGGCCCATCCAGGGCTCGGCCCGCCCGTGCAGTTCTGTGAATCACCGTATAATCTCGCCATGTCCAGGCTCAACGGGTCGCGGAAGCCGGCCCAGTTCAAAGAGTCCGTCATTCGGGAGATGACCCGATTGGCCCAGCAGCACGGGGCGGTCAACCTCTCGCAGGGGTTCCCTGATTTTCCGGCCCCAGAGGCGGTCAAGGCGGCGGCTCGCGACGCCATCACGGCCGAAGTCAATCAATACACGGTCACGTGGGGTGCGCCGCAACTCCGGCAGGCTGTCGCCCGAGACTTCACCCGGCGGTATGGCGTGCCGGTCGATCCAGAGGTCCAGGTCACGGTCTGCTGCGGGGCGACCGAGGCGATGGTGGCGACCATGCTGGGGACATTGGATCCGGGCGACGAGGTGGTGGTCTTCGAGCCGTTCTACGAGAACTACGGTCCGGACGCCATTCTGTCCGATGCGGTCATTCGGTATGTCACGTTGCACGAGCCGGACTGGACGTTTGATCCAGAGGCGCTGGCCGCTGCCTTCAACCACCGCACTCGCGCCATCATCATCAACAGCCCGCACAACCCGACTGGCAAGGTCTTCACCCGGGATGAACTGGCGGCCATTGCCGAGCTGTGTCACCGATGGGACGTGCTAGCGATCACCGACGAGATCTACGAACACATCATCTATGACGGCTGCCGGCACGTGCCGATGGCGACGATCGACGGCATGGCCGACCGCACCGTCACCATCAATAGCTTGTCGAAGACCTACAGCGTGACGGGCTGGCGAGTGGGGTGGGCCATTGCGCCGCCGCGGCTCGCCGGGGCCATACGCAAGGTGCACGACTTTCTAACCGTCGGGGCGGCGGCGCCGCTGCAAGCGGCCGGGGTCACCGCGCTGTCACTCCCCGAGACCTACTATGTGGAGCTGGCGACCGGCTACCAGCGTCGGCGCGACATGCTGCTCGAGTTGCTTGAGTCGCGGGGCTTCGCCTGTTTCAAGCCGGAGGGCGCCTACTACGTGATGACCGACATCGCCGATTTCGGGCTCGGCGACGATACGGAGTTTGCGCGGTATCTGGTCTCGGAGATCGGCGTGGCCGCCGTGCCCGGAAGCAGCTTCTACCGCGACCAGGCGCTGGGCCGGACGAAGGTGCGATTCACCTTCTGCAAACGCGACGAGACCCTCCAGGCCGCCGCCCGCAAGCTGGACGCACTGAGAGCCCCCGCGGGGAGCACCTGACCTCGCTACAGGGGATGTCTCGCCGGGAAAACTAAAATCGGAGCAGGGCGCCTACGTAGGCGCCGGTGAGTTTTAGGGCTACGGCTTCCTCGTTCGACGACACGTTGAGATCCAAGGAGCGGTAGCCCGCCTGCACACCCAGATTCTCGATGAAGTTCAGGGTGGCGCTGATATCGAAGTCGATGTATTCGCCTTTGAACGATTCGAGCGCGTTGTTGGGCACTTTGAGACCGCTGACTTCGGCCGTCACCGCCAGCACCGATAGCGGATATACCTTGACGATGGCGCCGATGGCCGGGATGGGTCCCCGCGCCCGGGTGAACTCACGCGCCAGCGGTGGTGCATCGAGCGACGCCTCGATGTCGGTGTACTTGGCTTCGAGGATGAGGCCGAAGTATCCGCCGCTGCGGTGGATGATGTCGTACTCGTAGCCCAGTCTCCACGTGCGCCACGTGAGCGCCGAGGTGACGGGCAGCCCGATGTCGTACGCGATGCCGCGAAACACGATGCGTCGCTCCACCGTGTTCTGGGCGCTGAACTTGGCCGGGATGTAGTCGATACGGAAGCGGTGCTTGCGGGCCGGTCGCAGCCGGATGCGCAGCTCGCCGAACTTCTCTGTGCCGATACCCAAATCATTCATGAAGTCGATTTCGGTGCCGGCAATGCCGAAAGCGTCGCTCGAGACGGTCATGTCGGGCGACGCGGTCCAGAGGCCTCCAAACAGTTCGACGTGGTAGATCTCTCCCACGGGATAGTCCGAGGGCGGCGCGAACAACTGGGCGGCCGCAGGGGACGCGAGGGTGAACAGCGTCGCCAGACCAGTGGCGGCAGTTACGACGAATCGACGCGAACAGGTCATGGTCAAGACACTCTCTTGTGAACGACTGTGTCGAAAGCAAGCACAGGTCGTACCAGGTCGGCCGAGTCACCAATTTCGGTCAAGACGGGGCACCACGCGCGGCCAGTTCTCGCAGCAGTCCCTGTCGACTCTATCGACCGGGAGGTCCCTGCCCTGTAGGGGTGACATCCTCGTAACCGAGACCTCGGACCTGTTACCCTGAGAGCTGGTCGGGTTGGTCCTCCGCTCGGTCCTTCATCCTCCATGTCCCCCTTTGCGCGGCTGCGTCCGCACGTCCTCCGGTATCGTGGCCAGTTCGCGGTGGGGTTGGTTTGTCTGGTGCTCACGACCTCGTTTTCACTGCTGGGCCCGTGGGTGCTGCGCTACGCCATCGATGACCTGACCGCGGACATCACCCGGGCCAAGTTGGGGCGATACGTGGGCGCGCTCCTGGCCCTGGCGCTGGCCGGCGGTCTGTTTCGCTTCTTGATGCGGCGCATCATCGTCGGCGTCTCCCGCGCCATCGAGTACGACCTGCGTAATGTCTTCTTCGGGCATGTGCAGCGGTTGCCGCTCGCCTATTTCCACGCGAACCGCACCGGCGACCTGATGTCGCGGGCGACGAATGACCTCAATGCCGTTCGCATGATGGTGGGGCCGGCCATCATGTACATGGCCAACACCGGCATGGTGTTCGTCGTGTCGGTGGGGCTGATGCTGTCGATCGACCCGGTGTTGACGCTGGCGGCGCTGCTGCCGTTGCCGCTCGTCTCAACTGCGGTCAAGCGCTTCGGGAGCGCGATCTATCGCCAGTCGGAGCGCATCCAGGCCCAGCTCGCGACCTTGAGCGCGGTGGTGCAGGAGTCATTGGCCGGGGTCCGCGTGGTGCGGGCCTATGGTCGAGAGGCGGTCGAAACGGAGCGGTTCCGGCGCGAGAACCAGGCGTATCTCGAGCGCAACGGCGCCCTCATCCGGCTCCAGGCGCTGTTCTTTCCCAGCCTCGGTTTCATCCTGGGACTGGCGAGCGTGCTGGTGTTGTGGCTCGGCGCCCGCCACGTCATCGAGGGCCGGATCACGGTCGGGCAGTTTGTGCAGTTCAACGCCTATCTGGTGATGTTGAGCTGGCCGATGATCGCGTTCGGGTTTGTCACCAATCTGTTTCAGCGGGGGCTGGCGGCGTGGCGTCGGATGCTGGACGTGCTGGACGCGGCCCCCGCTGTCCTGGATTCAGAACGGGATGCCGAGGCGGAGTTTGACGCCGCCACCGACGGGGTGGCGCCGATTCAGGGCCGACTGGAGTTTCGCAATCTGTCGTTCGCCTACAACGGGCACCCGGTGCTCGACGGGGTGTCAGCCATTGTCGAGCCGGGGCAGACCCTGGCGCTGGTGGGGCCGACGGGGTCAGGCAAGTCGACCCTGATCTCGCTGTTGCCGAGGTTGTTCGACCCGCCGCGCGGCACCGTCTTCATCGACAACCAGGACATTCTCGATCTGCCGATCTCCACCCTGCGTCGGGTGATCGCGGTGGCGCCGCAGGAGCCGTTCCTGTTTTCACACACGGTCGCCGAGAACGTGTTGTTTGGCGCGGACGGCGCCGAGGGTGTCGATCTCGTCGAGACCACCGAGCGGGCGATGGCGATCGCCCGGCTCGACAAGGACCTCGCTGATTTTCCCAAAGGCGCCGACACCAGGGTGGGCGAGCGCGGGGTCACCCTCTCTGGCGGACAGAAGCAGCGGACGTCGCTGGCGCGAGCGCTTGCGGCTGACCCGCGGATACTGCTGCTGGACGATGTGCTGTC
The DNA here is from genome assembly GCA_029940535.1 of Vicinamibacterales bacterium. Taxonomy (GTDB): domain Bacteria; phylum Acidobacteriota; class Vicinamibacteria; order Vicinamibacterales; family UBA8438; genus UBA8438. Next base: position 1,837 of record JAPYUM010000133.1, on the reverse strand, counting down.
GGCCGTCGACGCTTTTACCGAGGACGAGATCCTGCGGGGGCTGCGGGACGGAGCGGGCGACCGCACGTCCGTCATCGTGTCCCACCGGGTGTCGACGGTGCGGCACGCCGACCTCATTCTGGTGCTGGACGCCGGGCGCGTCGTCGAGCGCGGCACGCACGCCGAACTGCTGGCGCACGATGGTCTCTACGCCGGGCTGCATCGGAAACAGTTGCTCGAGCAGGCGTTGGAGGGGGCCTAGTGGTGACGGGCGGACCCGCGTCGACCGACGACGAGGTGCTCGGCAAGGCCTACGACGCCCGGCTGATGCGCCGGTTGCTGCAGTTCATGTACCCGCATCGGCTCTCAATCGGGCGGGCGTTCGCGGCCATCGTCGGCCTCTCCGTGCTCCAGCTGGCGCCGCCGTATCTCACGAAGATCGCGATCGACACCCATATCGCCACCGGTGAGCTCGACGGACTCGACGCCCTGGCCATCGTGTTCGTGGTGGTGCTGGTGCTGTCGTATGTCCTGGAATACGTGCAGACCTACACCCTGCAGGTCACCGGCCAGCGCATCATTTTCGATCTGCGGATGCGGATCAACGAGCACCTCCAGCGTCTGGACCTGTCCTTCTACGACCGCAACCCGGTCGGTCGACTGATGACCCGCGTGACCACCGACGTCGACACATTGAACGAGCTGTTCGCATCGGGCGTCGTGTCCGTGTTCCGCGACATCTTCATGCTGATCGGTATCGCCGTGGTGCTGTTCATCATGGACTGGCGACTGGCCATCGTCGCCCTGTCGGTGCTGCCGTTGATCGCGCTCGTCACGCAATGGTTCCGGACGCATGCCCGTGAGTCGTATCGTCAGGTCCGTGGTTTGATCGCGCAGATCAACGCGTTCCTCCAGGAGAACATCACCGGGATGTCCACGGTGCAGTTGTTCAGACGCGAGGCCCGCCAATTCGAGCAGTTTGATGGAATCAACACCGCGCATCGGGACGCGACGGTGGCGTCCATCTTCTACTACGCCGTGTTCTATCCGGCCATCGAGGTTCTGGGGGCGCTGGCGGTGGCCGCGATTCTCTGGTTCGGCGGCGCCTGGACGTTGCAGGGGACCCTCGAGCTCGGGTCGCTTGTCGCCTTTGTCCTCTATTCGCAGCGATTCTTCCGCCCCATCAGCGATCTGTCGGAGAAGTTCAACATTCTCCAGTCTGCCATGGCGTCATCCGAGCGCATCTTCGCCTTGCTCGATACCCCGGTAGCGATCGAAAGTCCGGAGCCGGCTCTGTCGACCCAAGTGGAGGGGCCGGGACATATCCGGTTCGAGCACGTCTGGTTCGCGTACCGCGACGATCAGTATGTGCTCGAAGACGTCACCTTCGAGGTGACACCGGGGCAACGCGTCGGCATTGTGGGCGCCACCGGGGCGGGGAAGACCACGCTGATCAACCTGTTGATGCGTTTCTACGACGTCAGCCGCGGGCGGATCACGATCGACGGCGTCGACATCCGCGAGATGCCGTTGCCGGCGCTACGGTCCCGATTTGGTCTGGTGCTGCAGGAGGTCTATCTGTTCTCCGGCACGGTCAGCGACAACGTCCGGCTCGGCAACGACCAGATCTCGGACGACGACGTCCGCCGCGCCGTCGCCGGCGTGCATGCCGACCACTTCATCGATTCCTTGCCCGATGGTCTGAGCAGCCCGGTCGCCGAGCGGGGAGCGACCTTCTCGACCGGTCAACGCCAGCTTCTGTCGTTCGCTCGCGCGCTGGCCTATCAGCCGGATGTGTTGGTGCTCGACGAGGCCACGTCGAGCGTCGATACCGACACCGAACAATTGATCCAGGACG
>JAPYUM010000132.1 GCA_029940535.1 Vicinamibacterales bacterium | reverse complement strand
GTGCCGTCTCGGTCGTTGTACATCAGCATGGCGCCGGGGCGCGCGACCACCGTGACAAACGCCACGACACTGTAGGCGAGCGCGGCGCCGAGCGCGCCCCGAGCCGCGGGACTGCGCAGTTCGCGGAACGCGACGGCGATCATGGGGGCCAGCAGCGGCAAGATCGGCACGACGAACCGCGCCGGCACACTGCCGCCTCCCCACCACATGTAGTAATTCGTGGTGCTGGCCAGAAACGGCCCGATGACCAGCAGCACGCCGATGAGATACCCGCGCATCTCCCGACGCCGCGCCATCAGCCAGGCGCCCACGAGCGATGCAACGAAGATCGGACTGTAGGGCAACAGACCGTACTCCTGGTCGAAGGACAGCCCGAGCAACCCCCGCGGGACATTCACCCAGTCCAGCTCCGCGCCTTGCGAGTAGCCGTAGGCCACCGTGGGGTTCACATCGCCGTACATCACATAGAACGACCCGAGCCACAGCACACCGGATACGCCGATGGGGGCCAACAACGCGACGACGAGTCGAACCCGCGGCAACAATCTGAACGCCAGCCACAATCCCGCCACGAACAACAGCAGCGAGAACTTCATGTGCAGCCAAGGCAGGAGACTCAGCGCCGCGCCTCGCGCCACCCAGACCCACATCCGCTCAGGCGGGTCGCGCCAGATCCAGAGCGCGGCCCAGGCCATGAGCAGCGCCGCCGGCATCTCAGGAAACACGAGCCAGCTCTGGAGTCCGAACGGCACCGTCAACGCGACGGCCGCCCACGTGGCCAGCGCGATCGGTGGCGACGCGATGATGGCCGCGAGATCAAACACCGCCAACGCCGCCAGCGCCGCCATCAGGCCCACCAGCGCCAGCGCGCCCCAGTGACCGGCCACGGCGTAGGCCGGGAGCAAGAGCGCCGGCAATCCGGGTGCGTGGATCGAATAGATGACGCCTTCCCGACCGCGCGCCAAGTAATGCATCGGCAGCTCACCCGGATGGAACCCCCAGTAGTCTCGGTTCTGATGGTTGTTCTCGATTTGAATATCCTGGTCCACGAGCAGACTGTGGGTCAGCACCAGGTAGTGGGGCTCGTCGCCACCGAACCCTTGTGTCTGTTTCACGTATTGGCCGGCGCCCAGGAACACAACCAGGCTGGCCGTGAAGACGGCTCGCCGCCCCGGCCATGTCGGCGTGGGACGCGGCAGCAGACCCAACTCGATGGCGTTGACCACACAGCCACCCAGGGCCAACGCCAGGACCAACCAGCGAATCGGGCCGGCGAGCACCAAGAGCAGTGGCAGTTGCGCGGGTAGCCACGGCAGGTAGGGCACCGCCCATAGCCAGAGCAGCAGCAACGGCGCCAGCAGATACGCGGCGGTTCGGAGTGAACGGCCGCCGCTCCACCACCACCACGCGAACCCACCAGCCAGGCCGATGCCGAGCCCAACGGCCAGCGCGAGCAGCCAGGGTGACGCGACCAGCGCCAGTCGTCCGGGCACACCATCTCGCCACGACACGATATGGTGCGAGGCCGGTATCAGCCAAGTCGCCACGCCTGCTGCCGACCCCGCCAGTGCCAGAGCCGCCAGTGCACGCCTATCCGATGAGGCGGATGTCATGAGGAGTGACAGGGAGCGGCCTGGCTAGACGCGCCCCACCGGCTGCGGTGCGGCCGCCTCGCCCAGTGTCTGGTCGTGTGCAGAATTCGCCGATGACCGTGAGGCTGGAACGGGGACGGCGTCAGGTCCGTCGAGCAACTCCCGGATGTGATACGTCGGCTTCCCTTGTGATTCGTGGTACGTGCGCGCCTGCATCTCCGCCAGCAGACCCAGCGTCACCAGCTGCAACCCCGTAAACACCAGCAAGATGCCAAACAGGAGCATGGGGCGGTTGCCTATCGACTGGCCCTCGAAGAGCCGCACATACACCAGCCACCCCGTGACCACCACACCGGCACCGCCCATCAACAGTCCAATCAATCCGAAAATCTGGAGTGGTCGTGTCGAGTAGCTCAGCAGGAACTTCACCGTGGCGAGATCGAGGATCACGCGGACCGTGCGCGAAATACCGTATTTCGACACGCCGTGCTGGCGCGCCCGGTGGTTCACGACCACCTCGGCCATCCGCACACCCTGTTCGCTGGCGATGGCGGGTATGAAGCGATGCATCTCACCGTAGAGCCGTAACGATTTGACCACCTCGGCCCGGAAGATTTTCAACGAGCACCCGTAGTCGTGCAGGCGCACACCGGTCGCGCGTGAGATCAGAGCATTGGCCAGCACCGATGGCAGCCGCCGAGACAGCCACGGGTCTTTCCGGTCCTTTCGCCAGCCGCACACGATGTCGTAGCCCTCTTCGAGCTTCTCGACCATGCGCGGAATGTCACGCAGGTCGTTCTGGAGGTCGCCGTCGGCGGTGACGATGAGCCGTCCCCTCGCGCGCGCGAACCCGGCGCTAAACGCGGCGGTCTGACCGAAGTTTCTCCGCAAGCGAATGACCCGCAGCCGAGGATCGGCCGCGTGGAGGCGGGACAGACGAGCGAAGGTGTCGTCGGTGCTTCCGTCATCTACCAAGACCACTTCGAACGACCGGCCCCACGCCTCGAGCGTATCGGTCAACTCGCGACACAGGGCCTCCACGTTGAGGGCCTCATCGAGGAGCGGAATGACGACCGAGAGCTCTGGACCCATGAACTAGTTTATGGACGAAGCGGCCAAGTTTTTCAAGGCTGGACTTCATGGAAATTATAGGGTTTGCGTCGAACGGACGTCAATACAACTCGTTGTACAGAAATAGGTTACACGTGTGGTGGGAGACGACGGGACGCTAGGCGTGGCCGCGACCGTGCCGACGTAGGCTCGCGTACGCGACCACAGCGACCGCGCAGACGGCCGCGATCCCGACCCATAGCCACGACCCATCAGCCTGGAGGAAATCGATGGTCTGGTCGCCGTAGCGCACGGCCAGGGCTCCTTCCCCGAAATAGCGGATCCCGCGGCCCAGCGCCACGGCGCCGCAAAACGTGGCGGTCGGAACCTTGGCCACCCCGGACAGCAACACGAAGACCTTGAACGGCGCCGGCGGCGGCAGAATCGCAGGAATCACCACCGCCAGCACCCCGAATCGCTTGAACCACCCCATGGCCTGAGTGACACGCGCGCCACCGAACCGCCTCCGCAGTAGCGCCTCTCCCCCACGCCGACCAATCAGGTAGAGGACCAAGCACCCACAGACCGAACCCAGAGTGGCCATGGTCGCGTAGTACGGCATCAGCGTCTCGTCCCGCGCCACCAACATCACGACGAGCACGTCGTTGATTTCCGGCAGCGAGATGAACGACGAATCGAGGAAGGCCACCACGAACAGACCCGGACCACCCAGCGAGGCGGCGAACGTCTCGATCCAACTGACCAACCGACTCATCTGAATCCTGTGAAGGCCTGACACACCGCGCCGCCGGAGGAACCGGCCGCGCGGCCTGCCAGTATAGCGGTTTCAGGGCGGGGCATCCCGCCCGGCGGACGGATCGCCAAGGGGGGATGCTGAACAACACCAGAGCGGTTTCCTGGATCGCCAGGAAACCTAAAACCGCACGCCAACGGTGAACGCCGACGTCAAACCGCTGAGGTCGATGCGTTCGTCCAGGAAGCCCCGATCGATTCCGACGACGCCCTTTGCGTCCTGGTATCGCGCCTCAAAACCCACTCGGTAGCGATCACCGACATCGACCCGCACGCCAGCCAGATACACCGCCCCAACGTCGGTCCCCGTGGCCACGAATCGGTCTCGAAAGATGTCCAACGTGCCGCGGTCCACGAAATCGCCCACCTCGCTGTAGCGCCAGTTGAACGCGCCAACCCCCGCACCGGCGTAGGGTTGAACCGGAGACCTCAGGCTGAACGGAAAGAACCGCGCGACCGCCGTCACCGGCGTCACCCGCAACTTGAAGTCTTGGAGGATGTCCGACCCGTCGTCGTGGACAAACTCACGGTCATAACTCAGCACCGTCTGCTGATAGAAACCAACCCCAACTCCTGCCTCCACGTAGTCTCCGACCTCGACAAGCCATTCGACTCCGACGCTCGCATTGTTGAATTGGCTCAGATCGAATTCGAAGATCGTGCGGTTCGTGGCTATCACGTCGTCGAAGATCCGGGTGTCCTCTCCCTTGAGGGCGAAGTACCCCAGGTTGAGACCAAGGGACTGCGTTTGGGCGTGGGCAACGTTGCTCCCCGCCGCCGTGAAGGCCGCGGACACCAGCACTACCTGAATGAATCGTCCTGTCGTCGACATCGCTCTCCTCCTGCCGGTCGGCCCGAGCGCGGGCACCACAACGGACAAGGTAGCAGGAATGATGCCAGCCGCGACAACACGGAAAACAGGCGGTATTTTGCCGATCGAGACTGAACTCAGCCACTGGCGGTGTCCCAGCCAGAGATCAATCCGTCCGATTTGGAGCACGGCCTTCGCGGGAGGCAATGATGGCTAGCATCTCGTCGTGGAGCGAGCCGTTCGACGCGACGATCTGGCCGCACCGCGTATCGAACGGTGTCCCGTCGAATCGCGTCACCCGTCCGCCGGCCTCTTCGACGAGCAGACTGGCCGCGGACAGATCCCACGGGTGGAGGCGCTGCTCCCAGAACCCGTCTAGCCGACCAGCGGCGACGTAGCACAGGTCGAGCGCCGCGGACCCCAGTCGCCGGACGGCCTGAGCCTGGGCGATGAACGCACCAAAGAGACCAACGACCTCATCGACCGTCTCATGGACATCATACGGAAAGCCGGTGCACAGCATGGCATCGAGCAACGTGCCGGCATCAGTGACGTGCAACGGCGTACCATTCAACCATGCGCCAACACCGCGCTCGGCCGTGAACAACTCGTGCCGGGTCGGGTCGTAGACCGCGGCGACCTCGGGGCGTCCGTCCACTTCGAGCGCGAGACTCGCGCAGAACACGGGCAATCCGTGCGCGTAGTTCACCGTGCCATCGATCGGATCAAACACCCACCAATGGTGGAGGTGCTCCCGCTCTGCCTCGTTCTCGAGCTCTTCGGCCAGCACGGCGTGGTCGGGGAAGCGCGCCGCGATCGTCTCGCGTGCCATCCGTTCAACCTCGACATCCACCTGGGTCACCAGGTCGATCGCGCCCTTCTTGTCAATCTGGAGGTCACCCCCGAGGGACCGGGTCTGGATCGCGCCAGCCCGGAGCACGATGTCGATGGCGGTGGCCAGCCAGGCGGGTGGGTGGGACATGGGGACGGTGACTACCGAGCGATCAGGAATCGGCGGAGGTGACCCGCTTGACCATGACGACCTCCATGCCGCCGTCGGGTCCTCGTTGCAACCGAAGGTCGTCCATGAAATTTCGCATGAAGAAAATGCCCCGACCACTCGACTTGAGCAGATTCTCCGGGGCCAGTGGATCCGCCACTTCCACCGGATCGAATCCTTCACCCTGGTCGACCACTCGAATTTGCAGCTGCGTAGGCTCTGTCGCAGGAGTCAACGTGAACTCCACCGTGACAAGCTTCTCTTCGGCCTCACGGTTCCCATGCTTGATAGCATTGATGACCGACTCGCGCACGGCCACGCTCACCCAGTGGAGCGAGTCCTCCTCGAGACCGACGAGCTGCCCGGTTTCTTCGCAGACGACCTGGACAAAGTCCAGCATGTCGAAGTGACTGCGAAATTTGAGCCGGACGACGCTGTGAGTGTCCATGCGGTTGGCGGCGTTCATCCGATCCCCGGTCCACCACGAAGAACGGGGCCGTTGTGAGGCCATGACCGGCCAGCGCCACGGCGCCCGTAACATACCCCCCCACCAAGGTCGGTGCAAGCACTGCGACGCCCAGAGGTGACGAATTCATCTCCGAGAGGGCCCGTGAGCCATAATGCAGGGATGCCGTCGGTCGTGGTTCATCCGGCCTCGCGCGTGCGCGGGCGCCTCACTATTCCGGGCGACAAGTCCATCTCGCATCGCTACGCGCTCCTGGCCGCGCTGGCCGAGGGGACGACGACGATCAGCCGATACGCGCCGGGGGCCGACTGTGCATCAACGCTGTCGTGCCTCGCGGCACTGGGGGCCACGATCGACGGACCTGGGGCGGCGAACGCCCACCCGGACCAGCGGGTGGTCACCATCCAGGGACGGGGTCTCGGTGGCCTGCGGGCGCCGGCCGACTCACTGGACGCCGGCAACTCAGGGACGACACTGCGGCTCTTGGCCGGCGTACTCGCAGGCCACCCCTTCGAGAGCGTCATCACGGGCGATGCATCTCTGCGCGGACGACCGATGCGACGCATCATCGATCCACTGTCGCGGATGGGCGCCCATCTGCGTGGACACGCGGACCGACCGCCCATCGCCATTCGAGGCACCGCGCTCCACGGCATCCACTACACCCCGCCGGTCGCCAGCGCCCAGGTCAAGAGCGCCGTGCTGCTCGCCGGCCTGCATGCGTCAGGGGACACGGTCGTCACCGAACGACAGGCCACACGAGACCATACGGAGCGCGCGCTGCCAGTGTTCGGCGTCAGCCTGACGCGGGCGAACGGCACCATCAGTCTCCGCGGCGGTCAGCGACTGGACGCGGCCGAGGTCCAGGTGCCTGGCGACGCGTCGTCAGCCGCCTGCTGGGCGGTCGCGGCCGCGGCGCTGCCCGGGTCGGATGTCACGCTCGACGATGTCGGACTCAACCCAACGCGCATCGGATTCCTCTCGTTGCTCGAGCGAGCCGGGGCGCGAATCGAGATCTCGACCGGCGACCCGGTTGGCGACGAGCCCATCGGCTCGTTGCGAATCCGACATGGCCATCTGACGGCGCTCGAGATCGGGCCGGCCGACGTGCCCGGCGTCATCGACGAGCTGCCGGTGCTCGCAGCGCTCGCGACCCACGGCGGCGCCCTCCGGGTCACGGGCGCCGGCGAACTCCGTCACAAGGAGAGCGACCGGATCTCCGCCTTGGCCGCGGGGCTCCGTGGACTTGGCGGCCATGTGGAGGAGCAGGTCGATGGCTTCCAGGTGCTGGGTGACCGCCGGCTCACCGGAGGGACCGCGGATGCCGCTGGCGACCACCGTCTGGCCATGGCGTTCGCGCTCGCCGCGATCGGAGCCCAGGAGCCCAGCGAGATCCATCACGCCGACATCGTCGATGTGTCCTACCCCGGATTTTTCGATATTCTGGCCGAGATCAGTGAACCGTAAGGACCCGTGCAGGAATAGGGACGCGGGTCGGCTGAGCTCTTGCCCCCGCCGACCTTCCACACCAACCACGTGAAGCATCATGCGAACCGACAAGATCTACCTTGTGGGATTCATGGGCGCGGGAAAGACGACCCTGGCGACGGCCCTCGGCGCCCGGCTGCAGTGGCGCGTCGAAGACCTCGATACCGTCATCGAGCGTCGAGAAAAGATGAGCGTCACCGACCTCTTCGCGACCCACGGAGAATCGCGGTTCCGGACGGCCGAGCAGACGGCGTTGCGGGCCCTGCTGCCGATTCGCCAGGTGGTGGTATCCACCGGTGGCGGCGCGTTCGCGTCGGCCCAGAGCCGCACGTTGATCAATCGAGACGGCGTCTCGTTCTGGCTTGATGTATCCTTGCAGCTAGTCGGCGCTCGTCTGTCATCGGAGGACGGACGGCGACCGCTCGCCGCCGACAAGGCCACGATGGAGCGGCTGTTTCACGCTCGCCAGTCTGACTACCGGCAGGCGCACGTGCGACTCGATGCCGAGCACGCCACGGCCGGTGAGTTGGTCGAGCGGATCGTGGACTGGCTCGAGCGTCAGCCGGCGTCGTAGCAGTCGGTGTGCGAGGCGCGGGTTGCAGTCGCGTGCCGGCAGCCTGTCGCCACGGGCGGCTGACCCGCTGGGTCTCCGCATCTGAATCACTAAACCACAGCCACCCGGATAGACGACCCCCGAGGCCCCCTATTGCCATGCGTTTTCTGATTCTCAGTGACATCCACAGCAACATCGACGCCCTGGACGCCGTGTTGGCCCGCACCCCACCCAAGTCCTATGACAAGCTGATCGTAATGGGTGACCTCGTCGGCTACGGCGGCACGCCCAACGAGGTCGTGGACCGGATTTTCGAGCTGAAGCCTGACTTCTTGATTCGCGGCAATCACGACAAGGTCGCGAGTGGAGTGGAGAGCGCGGACAATTTCAACCGCATCGCGGGCGAGGCGGCGCGCTGGACGCAGAGCGCCCTCACATCGGTGAATCGGGAACGGTTGGCGGCGTTGCCGGCCGGACCCGCGAACGTCGACCGCGAGGTCGAGGTCTGTCACGGGACCCCGTTCGACGAAGACACGTATGTCTTCGATGAGAACGATGCGACCAAGGCGCTCGAGGCCGCCCATCGGCCGATCTGCTTCTTTGGCCATACACATGTCCCGGTCGCCTATGCCCTGAAGGGGGGCCACCTAACGGTCACTCACCTGACGCCTGGTGGTGACGATACGAAGATCGTCAACATCTTGAAAAAGAGTCGCTATCTCATCAACCCGGGCTCAATCGGACAGCCGCGTGACACCGACGCACGAGCGTCCTACGCCACTTACGACTCCAAGAAACATCAAGTCCAGATCAAGCGGGTGCCGTATCGCATCGATCTGGCGCAACAGCGGATCACCGAAGCCGGTCTGCCCGAGAGCCTCGCATTCCGCCTAGGCCTGGGCCGCTAGGTTTCCTGACGAGGCGTCCGCCTGGCGGCGTTGCTTCCTTAGACGGGGCTGCGCCCCGAACCCCACGCGGGCCCTCGCGGGGGCCCCAAAGCCCCACTCCGGGCCCGCGGGCACGCATTGTCGCGCGCCGGCGCCGGGCGATTCACTCTACGCCGGCGTTTGAATTGTGAGGCGGGGGCGCTGACCCGAACCCGTCCCGGACGATCTTCCCAACCCCGGCGCTTCAGTGACACAGGGCTTCTTCCTCAACCACAGGCTGCCGAGCGGATCTTCAGAGCGTGCGGCGTGAGCGTGGACCTCGGTCCGCGAGCCGTCGGAGACGAGCCGAATGCCCGTGCCGCCGTCGGTGAGGACCGTGCGCGGGCACGGAATTTTAGCGCCGGATCCGGAACCAGCCACCGGCCCGCTTTTCCCTCGGTGCCGGAATCAGGCACTCCGTTAGCCCGCGCCAAGCGCTCTGAGGGCCAAGGTGAACAGAGCCTAGCTCGTCGACCGGTTCGCGGACCGAGGTGCACGC
>JAPYUM010000030.1:29851-47919 GCA_029940535.1 Vicinamibacterales bacterium | reverse complement strand
CCTGTGACACCGAGTCTCGTGAGGGCGCTGATTCGTTTCGTCGCCATTTGCGCGTTGATGCTCCCCGTCGCCGCGTTCGCGCAAGGCGATGGCCCGGTCTCTATCCCGCCGTTCACCAACATCACGGGGGAACCGGGCGACGCGTGGATTGGGGCGGGGATCGCCGAGACGCTGATCGTCGACCTGCAGGGTGCGCCCGGTTTCGAAGTCGTGCTGGGTGAGCAGATCGGCGCGTCGCGAGTCGTCCGCGGCGCCTATCAGCGGATCGGCAACCAGATTCGGATCACCGCGCGGCTGGTGGACGTCGCCAGCGGCGCCGTGATCCGCAGTACCGTGGTCGACGGTGCGATGCACGAGTTGTTCGCCCTCCAAGATCGTCTGGCCCTGGATCTGTCGGGGCGACCGGAGACTTCGGCGTCTCAGGTGGCCGCACCCCGGCCGACAGCCGCGGCGGACTCCGGGTCAGCGACTGGGGAGGGTGGCGGAGCCGGGACGCTGCCGATGATCGACGGCGCGACACCGCCTGTCGCTCCGGATGTGATCAGCCGCGACGAGCAAGGCCGCACGACGGTCCGTGCCGTCAGGCTCGACAACCGCCTCAACGTCGACGGGGCGCTCGACGAGGCCGTCTACACGACGGTGCCGTCATTTGGCGGGTTCATTCAGACGGAGCCCACGGCCGGGGCGCCGGCGACCGAACGCACCGAGGCCTGGGTCTTCTTCGACGACACGAATCTGTACATCACCGCGCGGCTCTGGGACGAGGCCCCCGAGGCCGAGTGGGTGGTCAACGAGATGCGTCGAGACAGCAACAACCTCTCCCAGAACGAGGGGGTCGCGATTCTGCTCGACACGTTCTACGACCGGCGGAATGGCAACTTCTTCACGATCAGCCCGATCGGCGGCCGAGCCGACGGCCAGGTGAGCAACGAGCGCGGGTACAACCGTGACTGGAACCCGGTGTGGGCGGTCGAGACCGGACGGTTCGCCGGCGGCTGGACGTTCGAGGCGGCGTTTCCATTCAAGTCGATGCGCTACCGGCCGGGACAGTCGCAGGTGTGGGGTCTCCAACTCAGGCGCCGCGTGCGCCACAAGAACGAGACGTCGTTTCTGACCGCGCTGGATCCCGGGCTTGGCCAGACGGCCATTTTCCAAGTGTCGCGGTCGGCGACCCTGGTGGGGCTTGAGGCACCTGAAAGCGGGCGCCCGATTGAGATCAAGCCCTACGTGATCGGCGACCTCAGCTCGGATCGGAACGCGTCGCCGGCCATCTCGAACCAGTTCGCCGGCAACGTCGGTCTCGACCTCAAGTACGGAGTCACCGAGAACCTGACCGCCGACGCCACCTTCAACACCGACTTCGCGCAGGTCGAGGCGGACGAGCAGCAGATCAACCTCACCCGCTTCAGCCTGTTCTTTCCCGAGAAACGGGAGTTCTTTCTCGAGAACCAGGGCACGTTCAGCTTCGGTGGCTCATCCGGGCGGGGGGGCGATACCCCGGTCATGTTCCACAGCCGGCGGATCGGCCTGAACGAAGGGCGGGAAGTGCCGATTGTCGCCGGTGGGCGGCTCACGGGCCGCGTCGGCCGGTTCAGCCTCGGGCTGATCAATATCCAGACGGACGACGAGCCGGTCGGCGGCGCTCTGACGACGAACTTCACCGTGGCCCGGGTCAAGCGTGACCTGCTGCGTCGGAGCAGCATCGGCGCCATCGTCACCCACCGCTCGGCGCTGGCGAACGGCCCAGGGGACAGCCAGACCTACGGGGCCGACGCGACGTTCGCCTTCTACGAGAACGTGGCGATCACCACCTACTGGGCGACGACCCGCACCACGGGGCGCCAAGGGCAGGATACCAGCTACAACGCGGCGTTCCGGTACAACGCGGACCGGTATGGAGCCACGGCCGAGCATCTGTTGGTCGATGCGCAGTTTGCCCCGGCGGTCGGCTTCGTGCGCCGGGACGATTTCCGCAAGAGTCGGGGGTCGGTCCGGTTCAGTCCCCGGCCGCGTGGCATCGAGGCGGTTCGCAAGTTCACGTGGGAGGGCTCCTACACCTACATCACCGATGCGGCGGGCCTGGTCGAGACGCGAGAGGCGGAAGGGCGGTTCGAGACCGAGTTCGAGAGCAGCGATACCCTCGAAGTGTCGTACACCACGACCTACGACTTCCTCAAGACGGGGTTCTCGATCGCGCCAGACATCACCGTTCCGGTGGGCGGGTACGATTTCTGGAACGCCCGCGCGGCGTTCCGACTGGGCCAGCAGCGACCCGTGTCGGGGTTGCTGTTCGCCGAGCACGGATCTTTCTACGGCGGCACGAAGACGACGCTGGGATTGGGGGGCGGATCGTTCGGCGGACGCGTCGAGCTGACGCCGCAGTTCTCGTTCGAGCCAGGCCTGTCATTCAACTGGATCGACCTGCCTCAGGGCAGCTTCTTGACCCGACTCGTCACGACGCGCGCGATCTATACCATCAGCCCGGCCATGTTCGCGAGCGCGCTCCTCCAGTACAACTCGAGCAACAACGGCCTGAGCGCCAACGTGCGGTTCCGGTGGGAGTATCAACCAGGCAGCGAGCTGTTCGTCGTCTATACCGAGCACCGTGACACGCTCACGCCGCGGGCGTTCCCCCAACTCGAGAACCGGGCGTTCATCGTCAAGGTCAACCGGCTGCTACGATTCTGAGGCGGCCGCAGAATACTCGGGGCGTCGGTCGGCACCGGTTCGAGAAGCTGAACACGTGGGGGACCTGTGTCCGGAACTGGACTTCCTGGATAACGACCTGCGTGTTGGCGCCCGTGCCGGCAAGACCGGGACCGCGACGAGACCAGCGCAAGAGCCCAGGCGTGTTCTTTTCGTCGTGCTTCTCCGCGACTGTGCAAGGTGATGCGGTGGGGTGCGCGTGCCCGTCCACACGGTGACACAACGGATACGCCCCGAGGGTCCCGCTAACTGACGACGATCGTTGTGTTGCTGGAGAGTGCCTATCCTCGATTGGGCGACAGGCTGTGTCAACGGCGCGGGCCGGCGACCCACCGTAGGCGTCTCGGTGGTCCAGCCGCTACACTGACAGTTGCACTCGACACGCGCGTGTAGCTCAGTTGGATAGAGCGACCGCCTCCTAAGCGGTAGGCCGCAGGTTCGAATCCTGCCACGCGCGCCACCTCGGGCCCTGAGTCCACCGACGAGCTCACGCGGACCATCGACCGTCATGACCTTGCGCCGATCACGACTTACGATTGCGACGGCGATTCTGGTCGTCGGCCTCGCGGCGATGCTCACGACGCCGGTCCGCGGAGCCGTGCTGGCCAGGGTGGGCGCGCTGTTGATTCACGACGATCCGCTGGAACCCACCGAGTGGCTGGCCCTGACGAGAGAAGCGGGGGACACCGGCGTGCTCGAGGTCGCGGACATTTATGGTGCCGGGCACGCAGAGCGTGTGCTGCTACTGCAGCCACAGCCCTCGGCGGTCCATCTTGAGTTCGCCCGTCGCGGGGTAGAGGTGTCCGATCTCACCCTCGATCGGCTCCTCCAGCTTGGCGTACCGCGCCCCGATCTGAGCGTGGTCGACGCGGGAGAAGGAGGTACAACGGCGGGTACGCTAGCGCTAGCGGATTTTGCGCGCCGTCATCGGTCGCACTCGGTGACAGTCGTCGTGAGCCCGACCCATGGTCGCCGATACAAGCGGGCGCTCATGCGGGCCTGGCCGAAGGACCTTCCGGCCCCTCGGGTTCGCACGAGCCGCCACCACCCGTTCCGGGCCGACACCTGGTGGCGGTCGAGGGGCACGTTGCGGACCGGACTGGTGGAGTTGCAGAAGCTGGGCGTGGACTTCGTCGTTCACCCCTGGTGACACGACGAGTCGGTGTCGCGGGAGATCCGCGGAAGAGCCGCGCGCCCATCTTCTGGTAAACTTATGATATTGGACGGACTCGGCAGAAAGAGAGAATTAGGGATTCATGAGGCGGAGTGAGCGACATCATCTGAAGGAAAACGCAGTTGCGGTGGCCCTCGTGGGGCTCCGTGATCAGCTCCAGGGTTCCGGTCCTGCGTTTGGGATCGGCGTGGCGCTGGGCGTCGTGGCGCTGCTCCTGTTCGGGGGCTACTCGATGTGGTCCGACCGCACGACGTCACAGGCCGGGGCGCTGCTGGCCGGTGCCTTGGTCGTGGCCGACGCGCCGGTCGTCCCGCCACCGCCACCCACCCCGCCCGTCCCAATCTCGATTGAGGCTGACGGCGAACCGGTCCCGCCGCCGACCGCCACGCCCCCCGCTCCATTCGTGCAGCCGGCCGGCACCTATCCCACCGTGGCGGCGAAGATGACCGACGCGTTACCCAAATTATTGGAAGCGGCCGACGCCTATCCCGAGACACAGGCGGGCGTCACGGCGCGGTACCGGGCCGCCACCGGACTGGCGGCCCTCGGGCGCCACGACGAATCGGCTGATCAATACCGGCAGGTCATCGAGCAGGACGACGCCGGCGTCTACGCCCGCATGGCGACCCTGGGTCTGGCGGATGTGGAGCTGGCGCGAGGCAGCTACGATTCCGCGATCGTACTGCTGGTCGAGTCGTCCGGTCTCGAGGCGGCGGAACATCTGCCCGTCGATGGCGTCCTGATGCGCCTCGGGCAAGCGTACGACCTCGCGGGTCGGCCAGACGACGCCCGTGCAACGTTCCAGCGGGTGCTCGACGAGTTCCCCCTGTCGCTGTACTCCGCCAACGCCGAGCGCGAGCTCGAAGCGCTGCAGGCACAGGGGTAACGGCGAGAGCAGGCGGACACAGCCCATGTCCGACGCTGGCACGTCGACGGACCAGTTCACGGTCGGTCTCATCCAGATGACCTGCACCCGGCAGGTCTCGTCGAATCTCGACAAAGCCACCGCACTCATCGAGCGCGCCGCCGAGCAGGGCGCCCAGGTGATCTGTCTCCAGGAACTGTTCGCGTCGCACTACTTCTGTCAATCTGAGGACGCGAGCCAGTTCGACCTGGCTGAGCCGGTCCCGGGCCCCATTACGACCCGGTATGCCGCGCTTGCGCGCCGCCTTGGCGTGGTGCTCGTCGTTCCCGTGTTCGAGCGCCGGGGGTCCGGTCTGTATCACAACACCGTGGTCCTGCTGGACGCCGACGGCACGTTGCTGGGACGCTATCGCAAGACCCACATCCCGGACGACCCGCTGTACTACGAGAAGTTCTACTTCACCCCCGGCGACCTGGGCTACCCGGTGTTCGACACCCGGTTCGCACGGGTTGGGCCACTCATCTGCTGGGACCAGTGGTTTCCAGAGGCGGCACGACTCAGCGCCCTCGCCGGCGCGGAGCTGCTGGTGTATCCGAGTGCTATCGGATGGCATCCCGACGAGCGGTCGACCGAGGGAGACACGCAGCACGACGCCTGGCGCACGATGCAACGCGGGCACGCCATCGCGAACGGGGTCTTCGTCGCCGCGGTGAACCGCGTCGGGCACGAAGGACCCGCCGATGAGGGTCTCGACTTCTGGGGACAGTCGTTCGTCTGTGACCCCGCCGGATGTGTGCTCGCGACGGGTTCGGCCGAGACGGACGACATCGTCATCGCGGTTTGCGACCGGACCCATATCGAGCGGCAACGGCGTGGTTGGCCATTCCTGCGCGACCGGCGGATCGACAGCTACGAGGGCCTGTCGTCGAGATGGCTCGACGCGCCACGCACCGATCAATGACTGGCCAATGGCCATCTGAGCGATGACCAGGCGCACGCACACCGTCGCCCCCACCACCGCCCATCCCGTCATGCCGGCGGAGTGGGCGCCACACCGCGCCACCTGGATCGCCTGGCCGCACAACGGGCGCGACTGGCCGGGCAAGTTGGCCGCCGTGCACTGGGTCTACGTCGAGATGGTCAGACGATTGGTGACATCGGAACGGGTCGCCATCATCTTCCGTTCTCAGCGGGACGAGCGTCGGGCGATGGGTCGCTTGACCCGCGCCGGTGTCGATCCCGCCGCGCTGGAGTGTCATCGATTTCCCACCAACCGCTCGTGGCTCCGCGACTCGGGAGGCACGTTTGTCAACACCGCGTCCTCCGGCGACACCTCGTCACCGACGCTGATCGACTGGCACTTCAACGCATGGGCGGCGTACGACGATTGGGTCGACGACGACCAGGTACCGGGGCGGGTCGCCGACGCCCGACAGTTGCCTCGCATCGTCCCGGTGGCCTCGGAGCTAGACGGGCCAGTGGTGTTCGAAGGCGGCAGTGTCGATGTCAACGGTGAAGGCGTCGCCCTCGCCACAGAGCAATGTCTGCTACACCCGGACATTCAGGTGCGCAATCCAGGTCTCGGACGGTCCGGCATGGAGCGTGTCCTGCAGGACTATCTCGGTGTCACGAGCGTGGTCTGGCTGGGGGAGGGGATTGCGGGCGACGACACCCACGGGCATGTCGATGACATCGCCCGGTTCGTCGGCCCCAGGACGGTAGCGGCCGCAGTCGAGCCGGACCGTCGCGACGCGAACCACGGTCCGCTCGCCGACAACCTGGCTCGCCTGCGCGCGGCCAGAATCAACGGACGCCGACTGACCGTCGTCCCCCTCCCGATGCCAAGACCGCTCTGGTACGGGAGGCAACGTCTTCCGGCCAGCTACCTGAATTTCTACGTGGCGAACACGCTGGTGCTGGTGCCGACGTTCAACGACCCGGCGGACCGGGTCGCCCTGGAGATCCTGGCCGAGCTGTTCCCGACCCGAGAGGTCGTCGGAGTACACGCCGTGGATCTGGTGCTCGGCCTGGGCACGATCCACTGCGCGACGCTGCAGGAACCGGCGGCCGGCGGTTGAGTGCGGCGGCGGGGGGCGGGTCTAAAGGCCCGCGGCTACGGACCGCTGGCGGTCAGGAGCGGCGGCGCTCGTCGAGAAAGAACGCGGCGTGTGGCACCGGGTCCGGCGGAGCGGCGATGACGCCGGAGGGTGGGGCGAACAGGGCGAGCGCGGCGTTGGGCGCCAGCGGGCGATCGGTCAACCGCCCCGCGAGTCGAGTCACGACGTGCAGCACCGCGTCGAGCGCGCCGCACAACGTGCTGTCATACAGATAATCGCCGACGAACAAGAGTTGCGGCCATCGGGGGTCCGGCGCGTGCCGCCGGTCCAACGGGAGCAGGGGCACGCCGCCTGGCAAACCGGACACCCCGGCCACGCCGGTCCAACGGTCGACACATCCTGTGATCAACGCTCCGTCGGGCACCGTCACCCCCGCGGGCATCGCTCCCAGCACCGCCGCGACAACATCCGCGTCCGGTCGACCAGCCAGCGCCAATGCGTCGGTGCCCGCGATCAACCAGCTCTGCACGCCCACGCCGTCCGCGCCGACATCGGGAGACTGGTCATACACCGTTACGCCGCCGAAGGCGTCGCTGACGAAGTAGTCCTCGGGAAACAGATCGCGCCAGAACCGCCGACGGAACAGCAGCGTCACGCGAAGGTAGACGGTCCCGTGGTCGTGGTGTCGGATGTGCGCGTCAACCGCGCTCGAGAGGGTCGTGTCGGCCCACCGGACCGAACGGAGTCCCGGAGGCGGGAGGGTGAAAATCAACGCATCGAAGTCCCGCGTCTGCGCCCCCCCGGATGTCGTGCAGCTCGCCTGAATGCCGTGGGTGTCATCGGCCCGCACGGAGGTGACCGGGGCCGAGCGCAGCACCGGGGAGGTGAGCTGGGCCGCCAAGGCGCGGACGAGCCCGTCGTTTCCCCCGGTCAGGGTATACATCGTGCAATAGCCGGGGTGGTCGATCAACAGATTGTCCATCCCGAACAACCCACTGGTGCGGGCGGGCTCCGTGGCCAAGTCGCTGTGACACTGCATGGCGGTGAACCACGCGCCCCGCGCGTCGTCGATCTCGCCGAGAACGTCCTCGAACGTGCGGTGTAGCCAGGGATGCTCATTGTCCTGGAGGCGTCCAGCGAGCGCGTAGTCGGCGGGCGGGCGCAGGGCCGTCCCTCGCTCCCAGAACCGACGAACCTGGTCGATCCCACGCTGCCCGAGCCATCCCGCCAACTCGGCATCGTCATGCACGACACGGCCATCGATGGCGAACGACGGCGTGCCCGTCAGCGGGCGCGTCTCGAGCCCGAGGTGACGGACGAGATGGCGCAGCTGTGGGTTCCCGGCAATGTCGTAGAACTCGGCGACCCCAGCCTCGTAGCTGACGCCAGCCTCAGGCACGCGCGTGGTCCGCACCCGCCCGCCTACCTGATCACCGGCCTCCAGCACGACGATCTCGGCCTCGTCCCCAAGCAACCGCTCGAGGAGCCAGGCCGAGAGCAGACCGCTGAACCCGCCACCGACGATGCCGATCTGCGCCGCCACGGTGCTCACTCCGGCTTGGACGCGCGTTTCAACTCTGCCAACAGCGTCAGTGCGTCGAGCGGCGTCATTCGGTCGAGATCGAGCTCCCGCAGGCGGGCCTCGACCACGCTCTCGGCCGCCGGAGGAGCTGCGAAGAGCCCAAGCTGGGTCTGTGGATCGGACACGGCGCTCGTCAGCGTGGGGCGCCCGCCCCGCGACAACTCGTCTCGCTCGAGACCGGCCAGAATCTGCTTGGCGCGGGTCACCGTCTGGGTGGGGAGTCCAGCCAGCCGAGCCACCTGGATACCGTAGCTCCGGTCGGATCGCCCCGGTTCGACTTTCCGAAGAAAGTGAATCTCATCCTCCCACTCCCGGGCCACCACCTGATAGTTCGCCACGCTCGGGAGGGCGTCGGCGATGTCGGTGAGCTCGTGGTAGTGCGTCGCGAAGAGTGTTTTCGGCCGGGCGCAAGCATCGGTGGCCAGATGCTCCGCCACCGCCCACGCAATGCTCAGACCGTCGTAGGTGGCCGTTCCGCGTCCGATCTCGTCGAGCAGCACCAGACTGCGGGAGGTCGCCATATGGAGGATGTTCGCGGTTTCCTGCATCTCGACCATGAAGGTCGACTGGCCGCGCGCGATGTTGTCGGAGGCCCCGACGCGCGCGAAGATGCGGTCGGTCATCGGCACCTTGGCCCGATTCGCCGGGACGAACGACCCGATCTGCGCCATGAGCACGATCAACGCGGTCTGGCGAAGGTAGGTCGATTTCCCACCCATGTTGGGGCCGGTGAGCAAAATTACCTGGTGGGTCGTCGCGTTGAGGGTGACGTCATTCGGCACAAAGGCATGGGCCGCCTGCCGTTCGACCACCGGGTGACGCCCCTCCGTGATCAGGAGCTCGTCCCCGTCGTGCACGTGCGGCTTTGTGTAGTCGTACACGGCCGCCGTCTCCGCCAGCCCGGTCAGCACGTCGAGCCGAGCCAGCGCACGAGCGGTCTCCTGGATACGCTCGGCCGCCGCCCCGACGGTGTCCCGCAGCGCGTCAAACAGCCCGACCTCACGCTCGAGAATCCGTTCGTCCGCGCCGAGGACTTTCCGCTCGAACTCCTTCAGGGCGGGGGTAATGAACCGCTCGCCGCCGGCAATCGTCTGCTTGCGGTGGTAGTCGTCCGGCACCGCGTGCAGGTTCGCCTTGGACACCTCGATGTAGTAGCCGAACACGCGATTGAATCGAATCTTGAGGGACCCGATCCCGGTGCGGGTGCGCTCGGCCGCCTCCATGGCGGCGATCTGTTCTTTTCCACCGCGGCTGATGCCTCGGAGCTCATCGAGCTCGGCATCGACACCCTCGCGAATGGCACCGCCATCCCGGGCCAGCGCCGGCGGCTCGCTGACCAGGGTGGCTTCGATCGCATCCCGAATCTCGGGCACTGCGTCGAGCTGGGCGCACACGCTCTGGAGCAACGGCGGCTCGAGGGGACCGAGCACGGCGCGTAGACGCGGAATGGTGGCCAGCGAACGCTGCAGACCGAGCAGGTCACGGGGCCCAGCCGTGCCCATCGCCGCTCGCGCGACCAGTCGCTCGAGGTCGTGCACCGACTTGAACACCTCACGCAGTTTTCCCCGCTCCACCGACCGGAACGCCAGGTCCTCGACCGCGTCGAGTCGGTCGTGCACCTCGTCGAGCCGGCACAGCGGACGCAGCAGCCACGCACGCAACAAGCGGCTGCCCATGACGGTGACAGTGTGGTCGAGCTCGGCCAGCAAGGAGCCTTTGCGCGTCCCTTCGCTGGAGACCACGACCTCGAGATGTTTCATCGTCGACGGGTCGATGATCATCGCGTCGGCGGTGTGCCGAAAGGTGATGCTCCGTACGTGCTGCAGCTGCGCTTTCTGCGTGTCGCGCAGGTAGTGCACCACGGCCCCCGCCGCTGCGATGGCGGCCGGCCGATCGCCGAGTCCAAAGCCGTCGAGTCCCGTGGTGCCGAGCTGCTCGGTCAGCGCGTCGCGAGCCCGGTCGACATCGAATGTCCAGGACTCGACGGTGGTGACGGCCGGCTCGGGCGCATCGGGGAGCAGCGGACGAAGATCGTCCTCGGACGACAGCAGGACTTCCCGCGGGCGGAGCATCGCCATGTCGTCCTGCAAGGCCTGCCGCCCGGTGTCTCCCGCGTACTCCGCCGTCGTAAATTCGCCCGTCGAGAGGTCGAGCACGGCCATGCCGTACCGATCGTGTTCGCGGGACGTTGCGGGCTGGGCCTGGAGCACGACGCCCATGAGAAACGTCGGGGCGCGGTCGTCGAGATAGCCCGTCTGGGTAAATGTGCCAGGTGAGACCACCCGCACCACCTCGCGACGCACGATGCCCTTCGCCTTCTTGGGGTCCTCCACCTGCTCACAAATCGCCACCCGAAACCCCTTCTCCACGAGCCTGGCCAAATAGCCGTCGGCCGCGTGATGGGGCAAGCCACACATCGGAATCCCGCTCCCGGAGGCGTCCTTTGAGCGCGACGTCAGAGTCAGATCCAGCGCCCGTGACGCGGTGACGGCGTCTTCGTAGAACATCTCGTAGAAATCGCCCATCCGAAAGAAGACAATCGCGTCTCGGTACTGCCGCTTCGCGTCCAGGTACTGACGCATCGCGGGTGTGGGAGCCCGGACAGGCGAGGAACGGCTCGTCGAAGATCGGGTCACTGCAGGTCTTTGTGGAAGACCGGCGCGCGGCACGCGCGACGGAAGGGCCGGAATGCGGCGACCGGTGAATTTGTGTGAGTATAGAAAGCGCCTCCGACCGCCGTCAAGACAGAGACATGTTGATTCTCGCGCTCGACACGACGACGGCCGACGGAAGCGTCGCGATCGCGCGAGACGGGCGGCTGCTCGACGAGCACATCGGAGACCCCGCCGTGCGGCAGGGGCAACGGCTACCCGGCGACATTGAGTCGTTGCTGGCCAGACACGGGCTCACGACCGGATCGGTGGATCGCTACGCGGTGGCCCTCGGTCCCGGCTCGTTCACTGGGCTTCGCGTGGGCATCGCGACCATCCAAGCGCTCGCCCTGGTACACGGTCGGCCCGTCGTGGGTCTGTCGGTGCTCGACGCGCTGGTCGACGTCGTGGCCCAGCGATTCGCCGCCACTGATCGTGGAGCGGACCTCCTTGGTCTCGCCGACCTCGGCGACATACCCGACGTCATCGTTCCGTGGGTCGACGCCAAACGTGGTGAGGTCTTCGCCGCGATCTATGAGCCTGCTCAAGGGGAACGCACCACGGAAGTCCGACCTGGCACCACCTGGCGGGTCGTCGACGGCCCGGTCGCCGTCGAACCCGAACCGCTCCTTGATCGCTGGGGCGCCGCGCTGGCGTCTCGGCGCACGCTGTTCATCGGGGACGGGGTCTCTGGCACGCGCACCCTGCTCGAGTCGCGGCTCGGACCGGGCTCACGGACCGTCGACCGACTGCCCCCGCTGGCCGGCGTGATGGCGCGTATGGCCGGCGTCCGCCCCTGGTGTGAGCAGGCGAGCACGCCCCACGCGCTTCGCCCCGTCTATGTCCGTCGCCACTACGCCGACCTCGCCCGGGCCAAGCAACAGACCGCCACCGCTGGCGGGGCACCGCCCGACGCCCATCCGACGCCAGGGCCACCGGCGGCTGAATGAACACGACCGAACCGGCCCCGTGCGCCATCGGTCGTCTCCGGCCGGACCGTGACCTCGACGCCGTGGTGGCCATTGAGGCAGCGGTGTTCCGTCGCCCTGGACCAAGGAAGGACATGTTGCTGGCGGCGCTCGATCCGGAGCGGCGGGGACACGCCTACGTCGCCCGGTCGAACCAGGCCGTAAGGGCCTACTGTATCGGTCAGCTCGTGGTCGACGAGTTGCACATTCACACGCTCGCGGTGGGGCCGGCCTGGCGGCGCGCCGGCCTGGCTCGCCGGCTGCTCCAGACGGTCCTGCGCGAGGCGGTGGCGTTGGGGGTCAGGTCAGCCACCGTGGCGGGGCGGCGAGCGACTGGCGCCGCTCGACAGCTCTACGAGGGTGCCGGATTCACGCCGGGCGGCGTACGACCGGGCTACTATACGGACCCGAAGGACGACGCGCTCATTTACTGGCGTCACGAGTCCGACCATCCGGTGGCCCCGACCGGATTGCCATCTGGGTAGGGGACGGCAGCGTCTTGAACCATCCTCGGACCGTATGGTACGGTTCTGATGACGGCACGGTCTCTCTGATGGCGTCTTGAGGCGTCGTACGACTCTCAGTTCCCAGAAATATTTCCCATGGCCAAAGTGCTCGCGGTTCTGCGGGACAAGCGCCACTCGCCCCGCTTTCAACGGAGCGTCTACCTGCTGCCGGGCATGTTCACGGTGGCGAACCTGTTCTGTGGCTACGCATGCATCGTCTACGCCATGCGGGCGGACTACGCGACCGCGGCGGGTTTCATCGGGGTGGCGACGGTGCTCGACCTGCTGGACGGGCGTATCGCCCGGCTCGCCGGCGCCACGAGCGAATTCGGGGGCGAGTTCGATTCGCTCGCCGACGTCGTCTCGTTTGGCGTGGCGCCAGCCATCCTGGTGTTCGCCTGGGGCCTCGAGCCCCTGGGACGCCTCGGCTGGGCCATCGGGTTCCTCTACGTCACGGCGGCTGCCCTGCGCCTCGCCCGGTTCAATGTCCAGCCCAACAGCAGCGACAAACGCTATTTCCTCGGCATGCCCAGTCCGGCCTCGGCCGGCGTCCTGGCCTCGACGGTCTTCGCGTGGCCCGGCGGGCTCCCCATTCCCCAGGCGCCGATCGTCGCCCTCGCCATGGTGTTGGTCCCCGCCTTCATGATGGTCAGTAACATCCGTTTCCGCAGCTTTGGGGCCCTCACCCTCAAGCCGCGCCGGTCATCACTGGTCCTGTTGCAGTTTGCCGTCCTCATCGCGGCCATCGTCGTCCAGCCCCAGCCGGTGCTGTTCATTATGGCCTACAGCTACCTCGCGTCGGGACTGATTGGTCTAGCTCTCCGCCGTCTCCGCGCGTCCTCCGCCGTGGGGCGCGGCAGCGATTCCGACGAGGGCACCGGAGCGACGGCCGCCCCCACCGCCAAGACCGGGTGACCGACAGGTTTCCTGGCGATCCGTCCGCTTGGCGGCGTTGCTTCGTCGGTCACAGGCGGCCTGCCTGCTCCCTCCTCGCGCCTACCCAGACGAACGGCTTGCCAGGAAACCCCCTTGGACGTTTTTTCGCAACTTGCTAGGTCGTCAGTCTCGTTCGAGTACGACGGGCAGCGTGATCGTCACCGTGGTGCCCTGGCCCCGACCGCTCGCCACCTCGATGGTGCCGCCATTGAGCTCGACGTTACGTTTCGCGATCGCCATGCCGAGGCCTGTGCCGGTGACCTTGGTCGAGAAGTACGGCTCGAAGATGCGGGCCAAGACGTCCGGCTCGACCCCGACTCCCGTGTCGGTCGCGACAAGCCTGACCTGCTGCCCTCCATCGGGGACCACCGCGATCGAGAGGGAGCCGTCGCCGGGCATCGCATGGAGAGCGTTTTCAATGATGTTCGTCAGCGCCCGTTGCATGAGCACCCGGTCCAGCTGCAACGGTGGTAACTCGGGCGGATAGAGCACCGCGATCGCAACGCGTCCCTCCAGTCCGGTGCGATACGGTTCGATGATCTCCTCGAGCAGGGTCTCCAGCGACGTCGGCGCCAGGTCCGCCACCGGGGACGAGGCGTAGCTCGAAAATTCGGACGCGATCTGACGCAAAATCCGGACCTGCGTCAGAATGGCGGCGACGCACCCCTCGAGCACCGGTGACAGCGGCGACCCGCGGTCGGCATGCACCCGCCGCAAGTGTTCCGCGTTCAGTTGCACCGGTGTCAGCGGGTTCTTGATTTCGTGCGCGACCTGACGAGCCATCTCGCTCCAGGCCTCTAACCGATGGGTGCGCTCGAGCTCGCGGCGTTGCGCATCGAGCTCAACCGCCATCTTGCTGAAATCGGCCTCCAGTACCTCGAGCTCGTCGGCCGACTTGTCCGCGACGCGGCGCTGGAGCAACTCCGTGCGTCGCGACACCGGCGCGAGAAACTCGCCCCGTGCGACCCGGCTAGTGCCCCGCGTCAGGCGCCTGACCGGATCCGCGATACTGCGGGCAATCCCCCAGCCAATGAAGCCCACGACCGCGGCAAAGAAGAGCGCCGACCCCCAGACCCGTCGATTGAGTTCGTCGATCTGGCTCTCGATTTCCTGCTGCCGAGACGCCAACGGGAGGGTCAAAATCACTTCACGGTCACCCACCCGCACCGGCGTCGCGGCGAGTTGATAGCTGCGGGACCCGATCGTGTCCTCGCCGACGAAGCTGGGCGCCTGGTCGATCGTGATGGCCCGATACACCATGTCCGGGGTGCGCGTCGGCAACAGCCCAGACGCGTAGAGGTCGCGCTCGCTCGTCGCCACCAGCTGCGGCCCATCAAAGATATTGACACCCTGTCCCACGACCTGGCTGAGCCACACCAGGGCTTCATCGGTATAGGGGCTGGTCACCTGTCCGTCCAGTGGCGGCAACACCGCGGACTCTTCGATCACGCTCCGGGCCACGGCGGCGGCGCGGGCGGCCCCGGCCTCCACGTCCGCACGCAACTGGGCCGCGAGATACCCCTGACTCAACACCGCCACCACGACCACCGGCACGGTGGCGACGCCCACGAACCACAACTCGAGTTTGAGCGTGAACCGTGCGCGCACCTCACGCACGACCAGCAGACCGCGAAGCGGCGGGAACAGCACGCCGCCAAGCCCGACCCCGATGAGCGCAACGAGCGACGTCGCGATGATGAGCAGCGCGAGCTCGGAGAGATGGAGCAGATGGTCGAACGGCGTATGGCTGGGATACCCCAGCGCGTAGATCCCGGAACGCGCGTTGGTGATGAACACGTCATAGCGCGTAGAGTCCTTGACGAGTTGCGTCCAGAACGGCACGCGTGATCCATACACCTGGTCGAACAACGGGTTGATGGCCCACGCGGAGCGGCCGGACACGAACGTCGGCTGCAGCCCCCAGCCGTAGATGACCAACTCGACGGCGTGTCCGAGCTCGCCCGGCAGGGGCGCCGCCGCCGCGCCTTCGAACAGCGCGGCATACGGACTTTGCGACGCGATGAACGGCAACGACTCGTAGTCCACCTGTGCAACGTGCAGCACCACGGCCCCGGACGGCACCCCGGCGTCGCCGGCATCAGGTTCGCAGAGGCCACGCTCGGTGTGGAGCAGCCGCAGCTCCTCTGACCCGAACGGCTTGACATGCCCAAACAGATCGGCCCATTCACACCCGGTGCCGGCCCACGGTATCGCTCCGAGGCCATACTCCGGCAGGTTGAATGCGAACCGGCTGTTCAACGTTCCATCGGCGCTGTACAGCTCCACCGCCGAGCTCACGCGGGACGCGGCAAGGGTGGTCCGACGCCAGATGTTGAACGCCCGATCCGTGTCAAGGGCGCCCTCGTCCGCGCCCGGGGGGGGCGCCGCCATTCGGGCCAGGTCGGGAATACGGTCCACTTCCTCCTGAGTCTCGGCGAGAAGCTGCCGCAGCACGTCGGTATGCTCGGCCGCCTGGACGGCGTAGTCCGTTTCAACCATCCGACGTCGGGCGTCGTCGGTGAGCTCGACGAGTGCGAGATACAGCGGTAGCGCCGGAAGCAGGATTGCGCCGAGGGTTGCGACGCCCCGCGCCAGCGGGTCGGTATGCCGAAACCAGGTCCACAGGCGTCGCCAGTGGAGGGCCAGCGCCACCGCCATGCCGACGATCAGCAGTGACGACCCGGATGGCGCCCACCCGGTCGCGATGACCAACCCGGTCGGCAGCACGGCGGACGGGGCGACCATCCACTGCCACCGGCGACGGATGTCGACCGGCCATCGGGCCAAACCGGCCGCCATCGCCACGCCGATCACCCACACGGTGGCCGCGCTCCACAACACCAGCGCCAACTGCAGGGCCACCCGGGAGGTGTCGAACGGTTGCAGCGCGGTATGCATCAGGTCGACGCCAGCCCCGTCAACGGTGTCGCGCAACATCGCCTGCTGAGCCGCGAGCGCCAGGATCGCAAGGCCAAGGGCCCCCAGGTGCCACAGCGCGAGACTCCTCGTCGACGCCGGGCGCGATCGCTCCGCCCGACTCGACCAGCGCCGCCGGTTGACCGCCTCGGCACACAGCGCCACCACGATGCAGAACAGCGCCGCTGTCAACAACAGGTCGAGTGGGCTCCGCAGCAGAGCGCCCCATCGGACAGACCGGTAGGCGTCGGACGAGATCAGGGAGAGGTCGAACAGCTCCGGCGTGCCGGCGAGCCAAAAGAGACCGCGGGCCACCAACGCCCCGGCGACGGCCCAGCCGAACGTGCGGAGATAGCCGAATTCAGCGCGAGACGCCCGGGCTCGGCTTCCGGCGAACAGCGCCGTGAGCCCCAGCACCGCGAGCACCAGCGCGAAGACACGCGTGCGCCACCGGGTCCGCAGGTCCGCAATGTCGTCAAGGCGAATGGCGGCGGTGACCAGCGGCTGACCACTCGCGTCGGCGACCTCGAAGCGATGGACCCCAAGACCCGTCGGCGCGTCTATCGTGACCGCGCCGCCCCCGGCGTCACCAGCAGTATAGATATCCGCGCGCCCGACCGCGGTCTCGAGACTGAAGCCGAGATAGGGAACGGTCGTCGTGCTTGGTGCGGCGAGCACCCGTTCCACCACGACGGCGCCCAAGCTTCTGGCAGGCCCGCCGCGCTCGGCCGCGGCGACCACCGGAGCCACCCGCACCAGACGCAGTCCACCGGCGTTCACCTCGGCGAACCCCACGGCGGTCCGAAGCTCGAGATTGCGACTCAGTTCCCGGGGTCGCCCGCTCCAAGCGCGCGGTTCGCCGCGTGGGTCATAGATGGTGATGGCCAGCCCCGGCGCCGCCTCCGCCTCCGTCGAGGCTTCCAGCAGCTCGAACAGGCCACGGGCCACCGCCCGGTCGTCCGCCAACGCGCGTCGCACCTCGACCCGTCCGGCGAGGGACTGGGCGACCCGGCTGAGCGTCGCGTCGAGGGATTGGACACGCGTGGTGAGCTCGCGCTCCACGCGCCGCATCGCGCCCTCATCCGTCCACCCGACGAATACACGCTCGCCGACCGCACCCAACACGACCACCGCGCCGGCCGCTCCAAACGCGAGCCCGAGAAAGCGACGCCAGTTGAGGACAGCTGTCATCCGTTTGTAAGACCCGTGACAGACAGACGAATCACCGCTTCACGGGCACCAGGGTTTCAGTACCGGTCGCCCCATGCTTCCGTGAACTCACCGTGCAAGGAAGGTGCCGGGCCCGTAGCCCCAGGGCGTGACTCCGAGCCGAACAGGGTTGAGAAAAGAGAAGACGGGGAATACGCCAGATCTGGTTGGTCAGGGCAATACCGCGATAAACCAATCGAGCGCGAAGTCGTCCTCGGCTCGCTGCCCTGCGCCTTCGGCCGACGCGCGATCAGGAAAATCTCCGATCCGCACGCGATAGATCGACCGGTCGCCAGACTGCGCCTCCACCACGTACGCGGGGAAGCCAGCATCGATCAGCCGCTCCGCGAGGGTGGTCCCAGTTTCCTCACTATCAAACGCGCCGACCTGCACCGCGTACTCGCCGCCGACAGACGCTCGTACTGGCGGTGCGGCATCGGCATCCGCCGTCACGGCAGCAAGCGCAGGCGCCGGGGTGAGCGAGGGCTCCAGTATGGG
>JAPYUM010000030.1:0-29751 GCA_029940535.1 Vicinamibacterales bacterium | reverse complement strand
CCGCGTCGTCTTCCGCGTCGTCATCTTCCGCATCGTCACCGGCCAACGTCGCTTTGGCCGGAGCCTTACCGAAAATCGAGGTCAGCGCCGGCTCGAGCAGACGCGGCACGCTAGCCGGACCGAACGCCTGCAACCGACCATCTCCGGTGACAAACACCAGCGTCGGATCGCCGACCGCGCCGGGCAGATGCACGGGTGGAAACGCAAGCTCCGTGGGGAGCCGCACGCTGCCGTACGACGTGCCATCGCTCGGGTCATAGAAGTTGATTTGCTGGCTCAGACCTCCGAACACCAGCAGGTCTCCCACGTAGGACGGTCCGGCGGTCGGCCGCGCGCCCAACGGCTCCCGCCACTGCTGCACGCCGCTGGCGCGGTCGAGCGCCCACACGAAGTTGTCCAGCGACGAGAAAAAGACGCGCTCTTCGTCGACGGCGGCCACTCCCACGATGTCACCGCCCGTCGGCCAACGCCACTGTTCGGCCCCGTCGAGCTGGGACAGACGGTAGAAATTATTGTCGGCGGCGCCGACAAACAGATCATCGAGCGGCAACACCTGCTGGGGCGCTCCCTCGAGCTTTTGCTCCCACAGCGGCTCACCGCTGACAAGCGACAGCGCCACCAGGCCCCCGTCCATCAACGACACATACATGCGATCACCGGCCAGCGCGGGGGCCACCTCGATGCCCGCATCCAGCGTGCTGCGCCACACGGCACCCCCGTCGGCTCCGCGAAGCGCCATGACGGTGCCGACCTCGAGCGTCGCGATGAGCCACTGCCGGTTCCACACGAGTGGAGCCGAGAGGGGCGCGTCGAGCGGGATGGACCAAATCGCGGTGCCGGTCGCGGTCTCCAGCGCCACCAGTTCGTCCTCGCCAGCCACGAACAGCAAGCGCTCGCCAACGGCGGGCTGGGCCACGGCCGTTTGCTCGACGTCCCACGCCACCTGACCGTCCGCCAGATTCACAGCGGCCACGTGACCGTTGCGCAACGCGACGAACAACCGGCCCTGCGAGTGCACGGGGGCCCAGGCCGGTGCCGCCAGCAACGCGCCGTTCCACAGCGTTTCCAGTGGCAACAGCGTCGAGGGGGGATGTTGCGGCTCGGCTCGGGCCACGGCCGCGATCGCCAGCACCCCGGCCATCAACGCCGCCACACCGCACCTGATGGGACCAATCATGAGTGGACTACAAGATATTGTGGTGCGAGACCGCATCACCTCGATATAATAGCCTGTATTGATCGGGGTGTCTGCACCCCGGCGGTACATCGTCATTCACCCCTATAGTTATCGGTCCCGCGTGGCACATCAAACGATTCTAGTGCTGGATTTCGGCTCCCAATACACGCAGCTCATCGCTCGACGTCTGCGTGAGTTGAAGATGTACGCTGAAATCCTGCCGTTTCAGACCCCCGGCAGCGAGATCGCCGAGCGACGCCCGGTCGGGATCATCCTGTCCGGTGGCCCATCGAGCGTCCGTGACGACGGCGCACCGCGATGCGACGCGGCGGTCTTCGAACTCGGCGTACCCGTGCTCGGCATCTGTTACGGCATGCAGCTCATGGCGGACATGCTGGGCGGCGTGGTGGAGCCGGCGCCCGAACGCGAGTTCGGCCACGCCACCGTCCAGGTGGACACCAGCAGCTCCCTGTTCGCGCCCCTGCCGGAGGCCGTGCGGGTCTGGGCCAGCCATGGCGACCTGGTCGCGAGCCTGCCGCCCGGCTTTCGAACCGTCGGCACGAGCGAGAACGCGCCAGTGGCCGCTATGGAGAACGCGGAGCGCCAATGCTACGCGCTGCTGTTTCACCCGGAAGTGGCACACACGGAGCGCGGCGTCGACATCCTGGATCAGTTCGCGGGCACCGTGTGCGGTTGCGACGGCGACTGGACCATGACTTCGTTTCTCGACGAAGCAACGGCACGGGTCGCCGAGCAGGTGGGCGATGGGCGCGTCGTCTGCGGGCTCAGCGGGGGCGTCGACTCGACCGTCGCCGCGATGCTCATCCAGCGCGCCATCGGCGACCGACTGACCTGTATTTTTGTCGACAATGGGTTACTGCGATTGAACGAAGCGGCGCAGATCGAAGGTCGATACGCCGAACAGCTCGCGCTCACCGTCGTCTGCGAGAACGCCACGGACCGGTTCCTGGGCGGGCTGGCCGGTGTCGTCGACCCGGAGAAAAAGCGAAAGATCATCGGCGGCATCTTCATCGACGTATTCGAAGAGGTCGCGGGCCGACTGGGACACTTCGATTTCCTCGCCCAGGGCACCTTGTACCCGGATGTCATCGAAAGCGTCTCGGTGGTGGGGCCGTCCGTCCCGATCAAGAGTCATCACAACGTGGGTGGACTTCCTGAACGACTCAGCTTCGAGCTGGTCGAGCCGCTGCGCGCCCTGTTCAAGGACGAAGTGCGCCGACTGGGCGAAGAGCTCGGGCTCGACGAACTGTTCGTCTGGCGACAGCCGTTCCCCGGCCCTGGCCTCGCGGTCCGGATTCTCGGGGAAGTGACCGAGCCTCGTCTCGCGATCCTCCGGTCCGCGGATGCGATCGTCGCCGACGAGGTGCGCCGGTTCGGGTGGTACCGCCGATTGTGGCAATCGTTCGCCGTGCTCCTCCCGATCCGGACCGTCGGGGTCATGGGGGACGAACGCACCTACGAGTATGTGATCGCGCTCCGGGCGGTCGAAAGCCGCGACGGCATGACGGCCGACTGGGCGCGCCTCCCGGACGACCTGCTGGCCGTCATCTCGTCGCGTATCGTCAATGAAGTCCGCGGGGTGAACCGAGTCGTCTACGACATCAGCAGCAAGCCCCCGTCGACAATCGAGTGGGAGTAATCTGCCCGACGAGACCGAGTCACGGACCGAATGGGTTCGGGGGCGTAGCCCCCGTCTAAGGTAAGACATGCCGCCGACCGAGTTCGTGCATCTCCACCTGCACACCGAATACTCGCTGCTGGATGGCGCCTGCCGCATCGGCGAATTACTGGACCACGCGCAACAGTCCGGCGCCCCGGCGCTGGCCGTCACCGAACACGGCAACCTCTTCTCGAGCGTCATCTTTCACGACGAAGCCCGTAAACGCGGCGTCAAGCCGATTCTGGGCTGCGAAGTGTATGTCGCCAACGGCAGCCGGCACGCCCGCAGCGGCACGCCGGGCGATACCAACAATCACCTGGTCCTGCTCGCCGAGAATCTGACCGGCTATCACAACCTGATCAAGCTGGTCTCGGCCGGATACACCGAGGGGTTCTACTACAAGCCGCGAATAGACAAGGAGCTGCTGGCCGAGCACGCCGAGGGGCTCATCGGGCTCAGCAGCTGCCTGAAGGGGGAGGTGGCCACCGGGCTCCGCACCGAGCAACCCCGGAAAGCGCTGGAGGCGGCCGGCACGTTCCGGGACATTCTCGGGACCGGTAATTTCTTCCTCGAAATGCAATACCAGGGCATCGAGGAGCAACGCATCGTCAACACCGGTCTCCAGCCGCTGGCGCGCGACCTCGGTTTGCCGCTCGTGTGCACGAACGACGTGCACTATCTGAAGTTCGGGGATCATCGCCCGCATGACGTCCTGTTGTGCATCGGGACCGGGAAGAACGTCAACGATGAGAAGCGGCTGCGGTACCACGGCGACCAATTTTATCTGAAGACCGGCGAGGAGATGCGCGCGGTGTTCGGCGACTGGCCACAAGCCATGGCCAACACGGTCGCTATCGCCGAGCGGTGCGACGTCGACCTGTCGAATCCCGGCAGTCACCTGCCGCATTTTGACGTTCCGGAGCCCTATACCCTCGAGGGCTACTTCGAGCACGTCACCCGGGAGGGGTTCGCCGAGCGCCTCGTCTCGTGGCGTGCGCTCGCGGCGGAGGGGCGCCTCAAACACCCGATCGAAGCCTACGAAAAGCGACTGGCGCACGAGATCGAGATCATCGTGAAGATGCGCTATCCCGGCTATTTCCTGATTGTCTGGGACTTCGTTCGGTACGCCCGAGAGCAGGGGATTCCGGTGGGCCCCGGTCGCGGGTCCGCCGCCGGCAGTCTGGTGGCGTATTGCCAGAAGATCACCGACGTCGACCCGATGCAGTTCGATTTGATCTTCGAGCGCTTCCTGAACCCGGAGCGTGTGTCGTTGCCGGACATCGACATCGACTTCTGCGAACGCCGCCGGAGTGAGGTGATCGATTACGTCACCCAGAAGTATGGCCGCGACAACGTCGCGCAGATCATCACCTTCGGCACCATGAAGGCGCGCGCGGTCATACGGGACGTAGGCCGGACGATGGGCCTGTCGTATGCCGATGTCGACAAGGTGGCGAAGCAGATCCCGCCGGCTCTCGACATGACCCTCGACAAGGCCCTCGCGGAGAACCCGGCGCTGAAGGCGCTCGAACAGCAGGATCCGCAGGTCAGCGAGCTCCTGGAGGTGGCCAAGCGGCTGGAGGGCATCACCCGGCATGCGTCGGTCCATGCCGCTGGCGTCGTCATCGCCCCGGCCGCCGTGACGGACTTTGCGCCGGTCTACAAGAGCCAGAAGGACGAGATCACGACACAGTGGCCCATGAAGGAAGTCGAGCGCATGGGGCTGCTGAAGATGGACTTTCTCGGACTCAGCACGCTGACCTTGCTCGACGACGCGATCAAGCACATCGCCGAGACGGAAGGGGAGGCGATCCGGCTCGACGGGCTCCCCATGGACGACGCGAAGACCTACCAGCTCTTCAGCGACGGCCGCACGCTCGGTATTTTCCAGTTCGAGAGTTCCGGGATGCGAGACACGCTCCGGAAGGCCAAGCCGGATCGTTTCGAGGATCTCATCTCGTTGAACGCGCTCTACCGTCCGGGGCCGCTGCGGGGCGGGGTTGTCGACGACTACATTGCGCGACGCCACGGGAAGGTCGAGATCGAATACGAGCTACCGGCGCTCGAGCCCATCCTGCAGGACAGCTACGGGGTCATCGCGTTTCAGGAACAGGTCATGCGGATCGCCAGCGATCTGGCCGGCTTCACCATGGGCGACGCCGACGTGCTGCGGAAGGCGATGGGCAAGAAGAGCGAAGAGGTGATGAAGGCGCAGCGGCAGAAGTTCGTGGAAGGCGCGGTGGCCCGGAAGGTCACCAAGAAACAGGCCACCAAGATTTTTGACCTCATGGCATTCTTCGCCGGGTATGGCTTCAACAAGTCGCACTCGACCGCCTACGCGCTCATCGCGTACCAGACGGCCTATCTGAAGGCGAACTATCCACGCCATTTCATGGCGGCGCTGCTCACCATCGAGTCGCAGAACACGGACAAGCTCGCTCTCTACCTGGGTGAGTGTCGCGACATGGGCGTCACGATCCTCGCTCCGGATGTCAACGAAAGCGACGTGGCATTCAAGGTCACACCGGACGGGGTTCGATTCGGGTTGGCCGCGGTGAAGAATGTCGGGGAAGGGGCGATCACATCGATTCTGAAACGCCGGGCGGCGCTCGGACGGATTGATTCGCTGTACCGGTTGTGTGAGGACGTGGATCTGCGTCTGGTGAACAAGCGCGTGATCGAGAGCCTCGTCAAGGCCGGGGCGTTCGACTCGAGCGTGGCAGAGCGGGTCCACCGGACCCACCTGCGTCGGGCGCAGCTCACGGCCATCGTCGATCGCAGCCTGGAGCATGGCGGACGGTTACAGCGGGACCGCGACCGGGGGCAGACGCAGCTCTTCGAGGCGCTCGACGACGACGCGGATGGGGATGTCGCGCTGCCGGATGTCGAACCCTGGAGCGACGCCGAGCAGCTTGCGAGCGAGAAAGAGGCGCTTGGCCTGTATTTGAGCGGTCACCCCATCGACGGGTACCGTGGCCAACTGGAAGCGGCCGGGGCCTCCGCGATCAACGCGCTGGCCGCGGGCAAGGGTCAGGCGCTGGTGGGAGGCATTATCTGCGGCTACCGTCCGCTCAAAACCAAACGCGGTGCGCCGATGGCGGTCCTGACCCTCGAAGACCGTGGGGGTAGCCTCGAGGTGGTCGTGTTTCCGAAGACCTACGAGCGCTGCGCGACAGTGCTGGCGGCGGACCGACTGGTCCTGGTGACCGGGAAGCTCGACAAGGACGAGGAGACCGCCCGGATCATGGCGGACGACATCCGCCCGATCGAGAGTCTCGACACCTCGGTGGGACGCACCCTCTCGATTCACCTCTCGTCGCCTCGGCACGACCGCGGCACGCTGGAGGCCCTGGCGAACCTGTTCAGCACCCACCGCGGCCCCGGTCCGGTCCGCGTCCAACTCGATTTGACCGAGCGCACGCCGGCACTGCGCGTGCAGGCCCGTCTGACCGAGGCTCGGGTTCGGGCATCTGAACATCTGGTGCTCGCGGTCGAGAAGATCTGTGGCGAAGGCACGGTGTCCTGGTTGTAACGTGCCCAGAACCACGGCCTTCCTCGAGTTCGACGAGCCGATTGAATTGCTGCTCAGTGAGATCGAGACGTTGAGTCTCATGCCGAGCACCGACGACAGACAGCGCGAGCTCGAGGGGCTGCGCTCGCGGGTCACCGAACTCCGACAGGAGATCTACAGCCGGCTCACGCCATGGCAGCGGGTGTTGGTGGCTCGTCACCCACGACGTCCGCGCACGCGTGACTATCTGTCGCGACTGTTCTCTGACTTCACGGAGCTACATGGTGACCGACGGTTCGGCGATGATCCGGGCGTGGTCGCCGGATTCGCTCGATTGGGCGACGATGTGGTGCTTGTCGCGGGGCATCAGAGACCCGGCCCCACGTTCGCCGGCGGCACTCGCCCTGAGGGCTACCGTAAGGCACTGCGGTGCATGAAGCTGGCCGAGAAGTTCAACCGGCCGATCATTACGTTCGTCGACAGCGCCGGCACGTCACCGGATGTGGGCTCGGAGGAGCGGGGCATGGCCAACGCCATTGCCTACAGTCTGCGGGAGATGACGATGCTGGCGGTGCCGGTGATCGTCGTCGTAACCGGCGAAAGCACGGGCGGTGGGACGTTGGCGCTTGGCGTGGGCGACCACATTCTGATGCTCGAGTACGCGGTCTACGGCGTGGTGCCGGTCGAGAGCGGCGCCCAGATGTTGTGGGGCGACGCGGCGCACACGCCGGAGGCGGCCGACGCCCTCAAGATCACGGCGTCTGACCTGGTGAGGCTCGGCGTGATCGACGAGGTCGTGCCCGAACCGCTCGGCGGAGCGCATGCCGATCCGCTCGCCGCCACCAAGCGGCTGGCGCAGCCGCTTCGGTCCACGCTCGATCAGCTCGCCAGCACGTCATCGGACACGAGAGTGGACCGGCGGCACGCAAGAATTCGCCGACTCGGTCTCGCCGGGATCGACGGCGTCTGACCCACGGCACCGGTGACAATCGCCCCGACCATGGATACCCCGCTCATCTGGGATCAGGCCGCCGGAGACGAGGCGGCGGCCACGGCGCTGGCCGACGCCTGTGACATCGACCCGGTCATTGCGAGGTTGCTGGTGCTCCGCGGCATCACGACCCCGGATGAGGCGACGCGGTTCTTGACCCCGGCGCTCGACCAGCTCCACGACCCATTCTCGCTGACCGATCTTCCCGTGGCCGTCGACCGACTCCTGGGCGCGATCGCTCGTGGCGAACGGATCGCGGTCCACGGCGACTACGACGTGGACGGGGTCACCTCGACCGTCATGCTCCGTCGGCTGCTCGAGTTGCTCGGCGCCGATGTGGTGCACTTCATTCCCGATCGTCTCCGGGACGGTTACGGACTCGAGCCGGCCGCCATCGAACGACTCGCCGGGCAGGATGTCAACGTCATCGTGTCGGTTGATTGCGGTATTCGCAGCGCCGCGGCGGCGATCCGTGCGCGCGAGCTCGGGGTCGATCTCATCATCACCGACCACCACGAACCGGACGCCGCCCTACCGTCCGCACTCGCGGTGATCAACCCGAAACGCCCGGACTGTCCGTATCCGGACAAGGATCTGGCCGGGGTTGGGGTCGCGCTCAAACTCGTGCAGGCGCTGTGCCAGCGGACGGAACATACCCGATGGCTCCCGGGCTTCATCAAGTTGGCCGCGTTGGGCACGGTCGCTGACGTTGTCCCATTGCGTGGCGAGAACCGTGTCATCGCCAAGCTTGGACTGGAGCAGCTTTCTCAGGGCCGTCACACCACCGGTTTGCGAGCGCTGCTCGACACCGCCGGCGTGCTGGGTCAAGCGGTGACGAGTTCCCATGTCGCGTTCAGACTGGCGCCGCGTATCAACGCCGCCGGCCGAATGAGCACGCCTGATCTGGCGACCCGCCTGCTGCTCCTGACCGACGACGCTCGGCACGCCGAGGCCATGGGTCTGGCGGAGCAGCTGGAAGCGGAGAACCTCCGCCGGCGGCAGGAGGAAGCGGAGATCCTGACCGCCGCCCGTCGCAAGGTCGACACGGACCCCGACATCGGAGCGCACGCGATGCTGGTGGTCTGGGGCGAGGACTGGCACCGAGGCGTGATCGGGATCGTGGCATCGAAGCTGGTCGACGCCTATCACCGACCGGCTATCGTGATCGCCGTGGATGGAGACACCGCGTATGGCTCCGGTCGTAGCATCTCCCGCTTCGATCTGCTCGGCTCACTCGAGGCCTGCGGGGACCTGTTCACGAAATTCGGTGGGCATCGGCACGCGGCCGGGCTCACCATGGAAGCGGGACGCCTCAAAGAACTGCGACGGCGTCTGACCGACTACGCCGACACGCGACTCGGGCCCGAGGATTTAGCGCCGCGGCTCAGAGTCGACGGGCATCTGCCGTTGAGCGCGATCACGCCGGCCGTGGTCGAGGGACTCCGCACCCTGGAACCGTTTGGCGCCGGCAACCCGCGCCCCGTGTTCTATACCGGAGCGGTCGAATTGGCGAACGGCCCCCGCATCATGAAGACGAAACACCTGTCCATGTCGGTGCGACAGGACGCGCGCGTGTTTCGGGCCGTGGCGTGGCGGATGGCAGACCGCGCCGATTTTGTCACGCAGCACCGTAGCGCCCTCGATGTGGCCTTCAATCTGACGGAAAACCGCTACCGCGGCGAGCACACGATCGAGTTATCCGTTGCCGACATTCGGCAAGCCCGGTAAAGTGAAAAGCGTGCCAGAGACCCAACGCGCTGTCAATGCTGCGCGCGAGCATCACGTTCGGCGTCGCCCCATCTGGCGACGCGTGCGTTGGCAGGGCCTGACGCGTCTCATCCTCGTACTCGGCCTCGTCGCGTTCGGGACGGTGGTGTCACTCGGTGTCCGCGAGCGCGTCGAACCGGCGGCGGCGATCGGGGTCGACCGGGACGACCCGACAGCGCTCGCGGAAATTCGTGGCGCGCAGGTTACCCAGGCCGCGGGGGAGTTGAGGGACTACACGATTAATGCGGGGCTCCAGCAGCCGTACGAGGACGAATCGCTCCGGTTCTCGAACGGATTCCGACTCGAGGTCCCGGCGCAGGCGGACCGAGACGGCTTCCTGGTCACCGGCGGCGAAGCGGAGGTGGATGCCGACCAAGATCGTTTCGTCATTACCCGGTCCGAGTCGGCGAGTGACGATGCCGTCGGCGACCCCACCGCCCCCGTCCTGGTCACGGTGTCTGACGGCCTGGGGGCCGAGACCGACACCGCCATCTATTCGAGACAAGACGGCACCGTCAACATGCCAGAGGCCACGACCCTGCGGCGCATGGGGATGACCGCATTCGGCCACCCGGTCACGGTCGACACCACCCGGTCGCTCGCCACGCTGGACGGCGAAGCGCACGTCAGCTTGACCGGTGACGAAGGTCGCGCCACGGTCGACATCTGGTCGGACCTGGCCGTTCTGGCGCATGACGACGGCTACATGAATTTTGACGGCGAGACACGGGTCAGCACCGGCACCCAGTTCATCGAAGCGGATCACACCACGGCCCACTTCGGGGTGGACGAGACGGCACTCGAGCGATTGGAACTGCACGGGCACGCCCGCATCTACACCCCGACCCCAGAACCTGGCGCCCTGCGGGAAATGCTCGCGCAGGACATGACGCTGTTGTTCGAGGACACGACCCGGGTGCTGGAGCAGGCCACCCTGGCTGGCGACACGGTCATCGAGCTGACCGGCGTCGACACCGCCACGGGAGGCCACATTCGTGCGGCGGTGATGGACGTGACGATGTCACCGGACGGGACCGACGTGGCCGAGTTGGTGGCGCGCGACGGTGTCGTCCTGGCGCTTCCGATGACGGCTGACGGTGCCAGCCAGGCGATCAGCGCGACCGGTTTCGCCAGCCAGGGCACGCCGGAGACCGGGCTCAACGAAGTGCAATTCACCGAGGCGGTCGAGTACCGCGAGCAACGTGCGGCCACCGCGACCGACCGCGCCGTCAGTCGAGTCATCCGGGCCGACCGGTTGGAGGCGGGGGTCACGCCGGGGCTGAGCGGGCTGCTCACGGCCCAGTTCCTGGGCAACGTCCGATTCGAGGAGGATGACCGTACGGCCACGGCCGATGACGTCGTCTACGACGTCGCGGCCGGGCTCGTCACGCTCAACACGGCGGGGGAGGCGGGCCTGGGCCCGACGGTCACCGACGACGGCATCCGGATCAACGCGTCGACCCTCACCCTGTCCGTCGATGGCTCGGCTATCGAGGCAACCGGCGATGTGCGAAGCGAGCTCACGCCGGAGACAGTGCCGACCGACGGGGCGGCCGGTGCCACCGAGTCAACCCTGCCGGCACTCCTCGATGCGGCGCAACAGACGTTCGTGACCGCTGGGGGCCTCCAATACGATCCAGACACCGGGCAGGCTGCCTATACCGGGGGCGCGCGGCTCTGGCAGGGAGCAACCTTCTTCGCGGGTGACACGTTGTCGCTCGATGACCAGACCGGCGGGCTGTTCGCCACCGGCACGGTGACCACCACGATCCAACTCGTCCGGTTCGACGAGAGCACCGGCGAGTCGGCCGTCTCGCTGACCCGCGTTGCGGCTGACGAATTCGTCTATGACGACGCGGCCCGGCAAGCCACCTATGACGGCAAAGCGATATTGCTGTCGGATGCTGGCAACATGAAGGCCGATCGTATCGACGTATTCTTGCAGGCCGACGGCCGGACACTGGACCGGCTGGAGGCGACCGGCAACGTGCAACTGCTGCTCGATGATCGCTGGGCCACCGGCGAGCTGCTCGTCTACGACGAATTGACCGGACGCTACGACATGGAGGGCGCGCCGGTCCAGATCGTCGAGGAGGTCGAACCCGAAGCCCCCACCGTGGCGGCCCCGCCGCCGCGACGGGGTGCACCCCCACTCGTGCCATCCTGCAGTACGATGGAGGGACGCAAGCTGACGTTCTATCGAACAGACGACACTGTCACGGTCGACGGTCAGCAGGTGCTCCGCACGGAGTCGAAGAGCGGCAACTGCGCGCCGCCGAGTTTCTAGCCCTCCGGGACGCCCACCACCCGACCGATTCTCATTGCGTATGGCGACGCTCCGGACGCACCACCTCACCAAGTCTTATGGCGGCCGCACGGTCGTACGCGACGTCAGTCTCAAGGTCGCGTCCGGCGAGGTGGTCGGTCTGCTCGGCCCCAACGGCGCCGGCAAGACGACCACGTTCTACCTCGTCGTCGGGCTCACCGGGCCGGACCAGGGACATGTCACTCTGAACGGCGAGGATGTCACCGACGATCCGATGTATCTGCGTGCGCGCAAGGGCATCGGGTATCTGCCCCAGGAGCCATCCATCTTCCGTGGGTTGACCGTCGAACAGAACATCCTGGCCATTGTCGAAAACCTGGGGCTGTCCCGAAAGGCACGTCACCAGCGCGTCAGCGAACTGCTCGAAGAACTCAATCTCACGCCGCTGGCCAAGGCGGCCGCGCACACCTTGTCGGGTGGGGAGCGACGACGGGCGGAGATCACACGTGCGCTGGTGATGTCACCATCCTTCATGTTGCTCGATGAACCGTTCGCCGGGATCGACCCGATTGCGGTCACTGACATCCAAGACATCATCGTGCATTTGAAGTCACGCGGCATCGGTGTCCTCATCACGGACCACAATGTGCGTGAGACTTTGCGGATCACAGACCGCGCCTACATCGTGCACGATGGCGCAATATTTCGAAGCGGAACACCGGCCGACCTGGCCAATGACGATGACGTCAAGCGGATCTACTTAGGTACCGATTTTCGTTTGGACTAAAATCGAAACAGTCGTCTGCCGCGCACGCGGCGTCGATGACAAAGTCCATGGCGCTTCAACAACGACTCCAGACACGCCTCTCGCAGAAGCTCATCCTGACGCCAGCGCTGCAGCAGGCGATCAAGCTACTGCCGATGTCGACGCTGGAGCTCGTCGACATGCTCAATCAGGAAGTCGTCGAGAACCCGATGCTGGAAGAGGTGCCGACGGAGGATCTCCAGCCGCCGGAAGCGGCCGCGCAAGAGGAAAAGCCGGAGCCCCCGGCGCCCGACAAGGACAAGGACAGCAAGGACTCGTGGGAGGACGCCGACTACGAGTATTTCTTCGGGGACTACCTGGACGACGGCTACCGTCCTCGGGCCCCCCGTGAGGTCAAAGAGCTTCCGCCGATCGAGAACACGCTCTCCACGCAGACCTCGCTGGCGGACCACATGATGTGGCAGTTGTCGCTCCAGACCGACGACGACGACCCGTTGGTCCGCGAGATCGGCTCGGCCATCATCGGGAATCTCGACGACGATGGGTATCTCGTGGCCTCGGTCGACGAGATTGCGGCGATGAGCAGTTGGTCGCTGCCGGACGTGGAGCGGGTCCTGCGCGTCTTGCAGGACTTCGACCCGATCGGGGTGGCGGCGCGGGGCCTGCAGGAGTGCCTGCTGTTACAGATCGATCGGCTTGGTCTCCAGGGCACGGCCAGCGAAACCATCGTCCGCGATCATCTGAAGCTCCTGCAGAATCATCAAGGGCATGAGCTGGCCCGACAGCTCGACATCTCGATTGATGAGCTGAAACATCACATCGAGGTCATCCGGCAACTCGACCCGAAGCCCGGCAGCCGTTTCAATCCTACCTCGTCGCAATACGTCATCCCCGACGTGTATATCCTCAAGACCGAGGACGGCTACGTCGCGGCGTTGAACGAGGATGGCATGCCGCAGCTCCGCATCAGCCCGGTGTACCGGCGCCTGCTCGACAAGAAAAGAGAGAACGACGACGAGACCCGCGCCTACGTGAAAGAGAAATTTCGCTCGGCGCTCTGGCTCATCAAGTCGGTCGACCAGCGGCAAAAAACGATTCACAAGGTCGCCACGAGCATCATCACCTTTCAGACCGACTTTCTCGACGGGGGCATCGAGTATCTGCGTCCGCTTGTCCTACGCGACGTCGCCACCGACATTGGGATGCATGAATCCACCGTGAGCCGCGTCGTCAACAACAAATACATGCACACCCCGCAAGGGGTGTTCGAGATGAAATATTTTTTTCACAGCGGGATCAGCAGCATGTACGGCGAAAGCATCTCGTCGGTCACCATCAAGCAGCGCATTCGTAAGATCATCGAGGACGAGGATCCGAAAAAACCGCTCAGTGACTCGCGTATCGTCCGTCTCCTGCAGGATGAGGGATTGGTGCTGGCGCGTCGCACGATCGCCAAATACCGTGAGGAACTCAAGATCCCCACCTCGAGTCAGCGCAAGGCGTTGTTCTAATGGACTGCAGGTTGACCGGACGACACGTCAAGGTGACCGACGAGTTGCGAGACCTCGTCGCGCGACGACTGACTCCATTGGAGCGCCTCCTGGGCGACACGGTCGTTTCGGCCGACATGGCGCTGAGTTCGGAGCGGAACCACTACCAGACTGAGTTCGTGGTCCACGCGCGGGGCGACCACCGACCGCACGGGGTCGGCGACGGCGACAGCTGGCAGATCGCGTGGGCGCGGCCGTGGACAAGGTGATGCATCAGACCCTGACCCTGAAAGGGAAGTGCCAGACCCGCCGCCGCCATTCAGAATCGATGCCGGGAGAGGGGTCGGACCTGGCGGCCACACCGGACGAGACGACACCCGAAGACTGACCCCGGGCACAACTGCCTGTGAATGGCGAAGCCCGCTGACCGCCGCGCTCGAAACCGATGATCACCAGCCGCGTCGCGCCGCCGCCCACTGACCGCGCGGCCAGATTTGTCATAGTCACCGGGCTGGCCGGCGCCGGCAAGTCGGCTGCGATTCACGCCCTGGAAGACCTCGGCTACCTCTGTGTCGACAATCTGCCGACGGTCCTGATTCCCACCTTGGCTGACCTCACGCTCGGCGAGGGCGGCACCCATGAATCCGTGGCGGTGGTCGTTGATGCGCGGGACCGTTCGTTCCTGGACCGCTTTCCGGCCGTGTTCGACGGGCTTCGCGCACGCCGTGACCTCGCGGTGTGGCTGATTTTTCTCGAAGCAACGGACGAAGCA
Organism: Vicinamibacterales bacterium; assembly: GCA_029940535.1. Classification (GTDB taxonomy): domain Bacteria; phylum Acidobacteriota; class Vicinamibacteria; order Vicinamibacterales; family UBA8438; genus UBA8438. The sequence continues at coordinate 15,330 of JAPYUM010000030.1, read as the reverse complement.
TTGCTGCGTCGGTTCAGCGAAACGCGTCGCCCGCATCCACTCGCCCCGACGGCCTCCGTCATCGAGGGTATTCTGGTTGAACGCGGGCGTCTGGGTCCGATCAAGAAGATGTCAGACCGGGTGCTGGACACCTCGGACCTCACGGTGCACGAACTGCGTCGGGCGTTCCGCGAATTGTCGGAAGGAGAGGGCACCCAGACTCGATTGACGGTGACGCTGGTCAGTTTTGGCTACAAGTACGGAGTACCCGTCGAGGCGGATCTGTTGTTCGATGTCCGCTTCCTCCCTAATCCCTATTTCGTCACCGGCCTCCGTGACCTCACCGGCCGGGACCAACCGGTGCAGGACTACGTCGCTGCGACGGAGACCACACAGCCCTTTCTGGACAAGACGTTCGATCTGCTCACGTTCCTGATTCCGCACTACATGGCGGAAGGAAAGAGCTATCTGACGATCGGTGTCGGCTGCACGGGCGGGCGGCATCGCTCGGTGGCGGTGGTGGAACGGCTCAAAGTCATGTTGGACGGCATCACCGGCGCGCGGTGGCGCCTGCGCCATCGCGACGTCGCGCTCGTGTGAGCCGGTGCCACGTCGAGGGACACGGACAGGACACACGATGCGAGTAGACAAACCCTGGGGATACGAGCTGCGCTGGGCCACCACGGACCGGTATGTCGGCAAGGTCATCCACGTCGACGCCGGACACGCCCTGAGCCTGCAGTATCACAACGTCAAGGACGAAACGATTTTGCTCTGGACGGGAAGAATTCAGTTCGAGATCGAAGAGAACGGCAAGCGCGTCACGCGTGAGATGACGCCGGGCGAGAGTGTCCACATCACACCCGGCACGGTGCACCGGATGACGGCCGTCGAAGACAGCGATATCTTCGAAGTCTCGACCCCCGAACTCGAAGATGTCGTCCGACTCGATGATCGATATGGCCGCGCGAAAGCCGACTAACCCGACGGACTAGACGCGCTGGTACTCTCGTGCGGCGGGAGCGGCCATCTCGGTCCGGGAACCGGACCTCTTCAGGCTGGGCTACGCCCCGAACCCCACGCGAACGCTACGCGGGGACCCCGTAAGCCCCACTCCGCGTCCGCGAGGCGCGCACGTGCGCGCCTAGGCGTGACCAATGCTGCAACGCCGTTTCCGGGCGAGGCGTTCGTCTCCTGAGGAGACGTAGGAGCCGTCACGTGGGGTCCGGGGCGTAGCCCCGTCCAAGGCCCCTCGGGCCCGGCGGGAGGGGAGCAGCCTGGTGGGCGGTGACCGACGAAGCACCTTCGCAAGACCCCACCCCCTCGCAGGACCGGTTTCCTGGCGAGGTGTTCGGCTGGCAAGGCGCAAGGAGGGTGCATGCAGGTGGCATGTGACCGACGCGGCAACGCCGCCAGACGGACACCTCGCCAGGAAACCTAGAAGGGGATGTCGTCTTCGGTTAGCTCGGGAGGTCCCGGGGGTCCGCCGGCCGTTGACGACGACGAAGACGAGCCACTACTGCGGGGGCTGCCGTAGTCGCCGCCGCCGCCGCCACCCTCTCCGCCCTGCCCGCGGCCGCCGAGCAGCACAATGCGGTCTGACCGAATCTCGGTGGTGTATCGCTTGTTCCCGTCCTTGTCATCCCACTGTCTGGTCTGCAAGCGTCCCTCGACGTAGATCTGGCGCCCTTTCGTCAGGTAGTCCTTCAGCGTCTCGGCCTGCTTGCCCCACACCACGACGCGGTGCCACTCGGTCTTCTCCTGACGCTGTCCCGCCTTGTCGTTCCAGACGTCCGTCGTGGCCAGGCTGAGGGTGGACACCGCCGCCCCGCCTGGTGTGTACCGGATTTCAGCGTCCCGACCCAAGTTGCCGACGATGATGACCTTGTTGACCGTTCCCATTCTTCTCCCCAAGAACCCTGAACGAACTAACTCACTCACGACGACCAACCGACGCCCGCTCGATGCGCGGCTCGCAACCCCAGCTAGGGCAGCTCTTGCTCGAGCCGGACGAGAGCCTGTTGAGCCAGATTCGCCATGTTGTTGTCGGGGTGATTCCGCACAACCTGCTCGAACGCCTGGCGGGCCAGCTCCGGCTCAGCGAGCCGACCAAGCGTGAGCCCACGCTTGTAGAGGGACTCGGCCACTTTGTCGCCATCGGGATAGCTGGCAATCACCTGCTCATAGGCGTCAAGCGCCTCCCGAAACTGCCCGTTGGCGTAGTGGTTGTCCCCGATCCAGAACTGCGCGTCGTCCGACAATTCCGAGCGCGGGAACGCACTGATATACGCCTCGAAGCCCTGAATCGACAAGGCCCACTGTCCGGTCGCGTAGTCGCCCCAGGCGGTCTCGAACATACGCTGGGGTGAGACGCCAGGATCAACCGGAGCGACCCCGCCAGGCCTCTGAATCGCCACCGCTGATGCGGTCGGTAACCCCGTCTCTGGATCCACGGCCAGCTGGGTCAGCCGCGGCGCGCGCAACTTTGACATACCGAGTCGTATCGCCTCCACCTCCTGCGACAACGACGAGACCCGCACGTTCGTCTCGTCCACTTTCTCGCGAACAATCCTGACCCCGCCGGCCAGGTTGTCGACCAGCAGCTTTTGGTCCGCAAAGGCGCGACGCGAGGCCTCATCCTGCGAGTCGAGCCGCGTCAACAAAGTCTGGAGCGTCGTATCCAGCGAGCCCAGCATCACGTTCAGCCGCATGGTCTGTTCTTGCAGCATGCGGATATCCGCCATCATCTGCTGATGTTCACGGTCGGCGCCCGACACTGGCGCAACGACCGTCAGGACACAGACCCAACTGCACACGAGCGAGGGGAGCAGCCGTCTCATGACAAACCTCTTCTTCTGTGGCGTGATTTCACGCATCTATTCTATCGCGATCCCAACGGGCTGGACGCGGTGGCGGCTATTTCGACGTGATCACGAAGTGCGCGCGCCGATTCTCCGCCCACGCCGCGTCGTCGTGTCCCGGATCGAACGGAAATTCCTTCCCATAACTCACCGTACGAACCCGGCTCGCGCCCAGTCCGAGTTGGACCATATACTGCTGGGCGGCCAACGCGCGTCGCTCGCCGAGTCCCAGGTTGTATTCGGGCGTCCCTCGCTCATCACAGTGCCCCTCGATGGTCACCACCCATGTCGGGTAGCGCATGAGGAGGTCGGCGTTCGCCTCAGCCGCGCTCCGGCCCTGATCGTCGAGTTCGGAGCTATCCAGCCCGAAGAACACCACCTCGAGCGGCGACTCTCGGTTCAACTCCTCGAGCGTTCGTCTCGCGAACTCGTCTTCCGGCGGCAGTTCTGGCGGCACGACCGGGGGCGGCGCCGGCGGCGGCGGCGGCACCGAGCGCGGCGCCGGCGCGCGCTCCTCTGCCGCAGGCGGCGGGGGAGACGTCTCCGGCGCTACCGGTGGCGGTCGTCGGGCGCACGATTGCAGCGCCATCGTTGCTACGATACAGGCGGCAACAGCGGTCCATGAAAGAGTTCCTCGCACTTGCATCCCTAGTCCCTTTCCAGATAGTCGACCCGTATGATGGCGACGGCTCTCATTCTCTATCGCGACCAACTCGGCATCTCGTTGTTCCCGGTCGACGTCAGGCGGCGCAGGTTCTTGCCGTCGCGGTCGACCGTGTAAATCTGCTTCCGTCCACTTCCGCGGCTCGACGTAAACGCGATGTGCCGCCCGTTAGGCGAGTAGTTTGGACTCTCGTTCGACCCGAGTCCAAAGGTCACCTGGCGCACCTCGCTCGTCGACAGGTCCAGCACCTTGATGTCATGCCCGGGCCCGGTCTTGGATGAATACGCGATCTCGTTGAATGGGGCCGGCGACCACGTGGGCCGATCGCTGTAGGTGTCATACGTCAACCGCCGCAGACCGGTCCCATCGACGCCCATCACGTAGATTTGCGGTTGCCCGGCCCGGTCGGACGTAAACGCGATCTGCTGACCGTTGGGCGACCACGTTGGACTGGTGTCGATGGCCGGGTTGCTGGTCAACCGTTGCACGTTGGTGCCATCCACATCGGCCACATAGATGTCGCTACTGTTGTCTCGGTTCGAGTTAAACGCCACCCGGAGGCCGTCTGGTGAAAACGCGGACAGCGAATTGTGGATCTGCACCGTGCCATTCGCCGGGGTCGTCATCCGCCCTTCGAACAGATGCGACACGACAATATCCGGGTAGCCGGACAGATATGAGGTGTAACCAATGGAGCGACCGTCTGGAGACCACGCCGGAAAGAGGTTGAGAATCCGCGTCACCGTCAATCGCTGGATGTTGGCCCCGTCGTAGTCGGCAAAATACACCTCCTTGACCGGGCGGTCCTCCACGAGCCCGAGGACTGACTCACCATCCCGATCGCTGACAAACGCGATCCGCGTCCGGGCCACCCCCTCGACGCCGCGTTGCTGCCGGTGAATTTCGTCAGAGAGCTGATGCGCATATCGCCGGAGGTTCGTGTTCGTCCCGGTGTATTGCACGCTGAACTTATTGTCGAAAGACCGGATGTCAAACAATCTGGCCGTGATCTCCACCTGGGTGTCGCTCAACGCCCTGACGGTGCAATTCACGACCCCATCGGCGTCCAACTCCGCCCACCGGTCAAACGACAGGTCGCCAATCGAGCGGGCGGGCGGAATCGTGCGGTAGACGTCACGCGGGATCATCCGGAATTCACGCTCGAACTCCAGATCGGCCCACAGCACCTCCGCGATGGTGCGAGCGGCCGCGGCCGTCGCCGCGTCAGGCGTCAGCGCCAAACAGTCCGGCACCGCGAAGTTCGGTGGCCTCCCGACATCACCACCGATCACCAAGTCGACCCCATCCTGTTGCCGCGCCTGCCCGCTCGCCACGAACAGGAGGGCCACGGCGACTACCAAGGAGAGCCACGAGACCCGACGAAGGATGCTGTTCATCATAATCAGTGGTATTCGAACGTGAGGTTCACGGGCAGGTGGTCTCCGGCGAATTTGTTCGGAAGCGGCGGGACGCGAGCGGTCGCGCGCAGCGCACGCTCGGCACTCAGGTCCAGAGCCAGATAGCCGCTGCCAGTCTGGCGCACGATGTCGGTGAGGGTGCCGTCACGCTGCACCGTGAACTTCATGACCACCGCGCCACGTTGCTGCTGCTGGTCGTTCCAGCGCCGACGGATCAGATTCGACATCACGCTCAAGTATTCCGGACAGCAGAAATCGCCAATGTCGAGATCACCGCCGAATCCGAGCCCACCGGCCGACAGGCCCGTTCCCAAGCCGCGAGCGCCCGTATCCGCCAGCGCAGTGCCCTGGCGCAACTCAGGCCCCTTGGTCGGGGTCGACCCACGGGCTTCCTCCGGCGCCGACTCGACCGGAATGTCTCGCGACGGCATACGTGGTGCGTCGGGGACAGCAATTGTCTCCTCGGGGGGCGCCGGCGCCGGGGGCTGGACCCACACATCTTGGTCCGCCTCGTCGACCGGTATCACCTCTTGCACCGGCTGCGCCGCCAGCGCGGTCTCTCCCCCCTGACTCGGGCCCAGCGCCCCCCCGAGGCTGATGGTCATGACGTCGGCCCTGATTTCGGGGTCGGCACCTGAGAAGAACCCGGTCGGGAAGAAAAGGAGGACAGCAACCAGCAGGACATGTCCCCCTAGGGAGACGAGATACGTTCGAGCCAGGCTCTCGTGGCCAGCGGCACGCGCCCTGAGAACATCGGTCGTCGACTCCATGTTTGGCACGACAACCCTAGAGTTCCGCCGCGAAGTCAGTGACCAGCAGCACGTTTACGACCCCGGCCTCCAACAACTCGTCCATGACTGTCACCAACTCTTGATACGTGACCTCTTGATCGCCACGTAGGAAGACGTTCTGATCCGACCGCCCAGACAGTTCCTGGCGCATCCGTTCGTCCAGCACTTCCACCCGAATCGCCTCGCCATCCACTTGCACGATCTGATCCGTACGAAATGAGATCGGTACGGTCACCACGAGGCGGTCCTCCGATACCGGGTTGCCGCGTCGAGCCACCGGTAGGCTGACATCCAGGCCGCGCTGCATCAACGGCGCCGCCACCATAAAGACGATGAGCAAGACGAGCATGACGTCGACCAACGGTACGACGTTGATCTCTGAGAGTGACGTCACGACGCGGCGTCTTCCGCGGCGGCCTCGGCTACCCGAAACGCCTGCCTCACCCTGTTCTTCAAGCTTGGGCATATTCCTGCATACATTCCCTAGACGTCAGTGCCTCTAGGTGAAGTTCCGCTCAGCGATATTGAGAAACTCCAAAGAAAAATCCTCCATCGTCGAGAGGTGAATCTTTATCCTATTCGTCAAGTGATTGTAGAAATAGACTGCCGGAATCGCGGCGAACAGCCCGGCCGCCGTCGCGATGAGCGATTCACCGATAGGCGTGGCTATCACCGACAGTTCTGTCGACCCGGTGGTGCCGATGGCCTGGAACGCGCCGACGATACCCATGACCGTGCCAAACAGACCGATGAACGGCGTGAGGCTGGCCGTCGTCGCCAACAGATAGACCCGGTGCTCGAGCTTGTTGGCCTCGACCGACGAGGCTCGAAGCAGCGCCCGGTCAAGCGCGTCGAAGCTCCGGAGCGTCGGACGCGGCGACCCGGCCGCTGGGTCGCCGCCGTCGGCATCGTGGTGGAGCTGCGTGTTGAGTTCCGCGTATCCCGCCTGAAACACCCCGACCAACGGACTGTGGACGAGCGACCGGCACACGGACTGCACTTCAGAAAACTTCTTACTGCGTCTGAACACGTCGAGAAAGCTCGACGTCTGGCGTTCCAGACGCCGGTATTCCCACAACTTGTGGAGAGCGATGCCCCAAGACGCGACTGAGAAGAGGAATAGAATGAGGAGAACGGTTTTGGACAGCGGCGTCGAACGAGCGACCCATTCGACAACGCTTCCACCCGCACCTGTCTCCGACGCGCCAATCGCCTGTGCTTGCAAGGCGATGGCGTAGTAACCAAGGGTACGCACTAGCCCTCCGTTGACTACAAAAGCGCGCCGCTGGGAAAGCGCCGACACCTAAGGGTAGCACGCAGCATAAGTGCTGTCAAATGTATGATACGATGGCACTTCTCGTTCCTGCCGGTCCATGATCCGCTTCCTTAGCATTCACGACCTGGCCGTCATCGACATCCTCGAACTCGAGCTCGGGACCGGTCTCAATGTCCTCACGGGCGAGACGGGTGCCGGCAAGTCGATCGTCGTTGGCGCACTCGCCCTGCTCCGTGGCGGCCGTGCGTCCGCCGACCTGGTGCGCACCGGAGCCGATAAAGCGGTCATCGCGGCGGTCATTGAAACGCCGGACGGCACCGAGCAGATCCTTCGCCGCGAAGTCTCGGCCCACGGGCGTAGCCGCGCGTTTGTTGATGATCATGTCGTGTCGACTACCACGTTACGCGAGATCGGCGCCCGGTTGATCGACCTTCACGGACAGCACGAACATCAGGTCTTGCTCGACCCGGCCACGCACCTCGATCTGCTCGACCGCTATGCCGACCTGGGCGTGAACCGGGACGCCGTCCGGGTCGCCTACGACGCGTGGCGCGCCGCGGCGACGGCTCTCGCCGATCTGGAGCAGCGGGCCGCGAGTCAGTCCGAACAGGCCGAGATTGTGGCGTTTCAGCTCCAAGAGATCGACGACACCGATCCTGAGGAGGACGAGGACGTCCGCCTGACCGCCGAACAACAGATTCTCGCGAATGCGGATCACATACACCGGCTGGCGGCTGAGAGCTATGCCGAACTCTACGAGGGCGACGAGGCTGCCCTGGGAGCCTTGGAACGGATTTGGAAACGTGTCGCTGAGCTCTCCACGCTCGACCCATCATTCGCGCCGCACCTCGACACCAGGGACGCGGTGGTATCCCAACTCGAAGAACTCGCGTTTGCCCTCCGCCCGCACGCCAGCGGGGTCGAAGCGTCTCCCGAACGGCTCCAGACGGTGGAGGACCGGCTGGCCCGACTCGAACGGATCAAACGACGGTATGGTCCGACGCTGGCCGATGTCGTACGCCGCCGTGCGGAACTCCGCGAGGAATCCAGCCAGCTCGACACCGGCGTGGTGCGATCGACGGCGCTGGTTGAACGGGTGACCGCGACACGTGCGGCGTATGTGTCCGCGGCGACCACGCTGTCGGAACGGCGTCGCCATCATGCCGGCGCGCTCGCCACGGCGTTGGAGGTGGGTCTGGCCGATCTGGCCATGTCCCATTGTCGGTTCGAAGTCAGCTTCGACGAGTCGCCCACCAGCGAGAGCGACTGGACCGACCGAGGTACCGACCGAGCCGAGTTCTACTTCTCGGCGAATCCCGGCGAGACCGTGAAGCCGCTGGCGCGCATTGCGTCCGGCGGAGAACTGTCCCGTGTGATGTTAGCCCTCCGCACCATCACCGCCACGGAGGCACCGGGGAAAACGCTCGTGTTCGATGAGGTTGACGCCGGGATTGGCGGGGAAGCGGCCGACCGCGTCGGGGCCAGGCTGCGGGGACTTTCACGTCAAGCCCAGGTTCTGTGCGTGACCCATTTGCCACAAATTGCCACATATGGCACCACTCATTACCGAGTAAAAAAAATCATCGTCAACGGCCGTACCACGGCGACAGTCGACCGGCTCGATGACGAGGCGCGTGCCGCAGAAGTCGCCCGGATGATGATCGGGACACGGGTGTCTGATACCGTGTTGCAAACCGCACGGGAGCTACTGGAAGGCGAACATCAATAGATCACGGATGCTGGATGCGTGGGCGATTGCGCGCCAGGTCCTGGCGCAGTCCGTTCGGAATCGCCGGAGTTATCTCGAGCCAGAGGCAAGGAACAACGGTGCCCAGGAAGTACTTCATTGAAACGTTCGGTTGTCAGATGAACGTCCACGACTCCGAGCGTCTGGCCGGCCTCCTCGATCAGGCGGGCTATGAGGCGGCGGCAGCACCGAACGAGGCCGATCTCGTGGTTATCAACACCTGCAGCGTCAGAGAGCGGGCCGAGGATCGACTGTATACGGAGTTGGGTCAGGTACCGGAGAACACGTCCGGGAGACGGCCAATTGTCGCCGTGACCGGGTGCGTGGCTCAACAGGAGGGAAGTGCGCTGCTCCAGCGTGGTCGCCGTGTGGATCTGGTCGTAGGAACACAAGCGCTGACGCGGCTGCCGAAGATGGTGGACGAGCTCGAGCAGAGCCGGCCAGAACGGGTTGACATCAACCCCTACGACAATGTGTCGTTCCCGTTCGGCATCACGAAGCGTACGGACCCGGTCAAGGCATCCGTCACAATCATTGAGGGGTGCAACGACTTCTGTGCGTTCTGCGTTGTCCCCTACACCCGGGGTCACGAACGCATGCGCCCCTCACGCGAAATTGTCGAGGAGGTGCGCCTCGCCGCCTCCCAGGGGCATCGCGAGATCCAGCTGCTCGGGCAAATCGTCAATCACTACGCAGCCCCTGATCGACCGGACTGCGACTTCGCGGCGCTGCTGGAACTGGTCAACGAGGTGCCCGGCGTCGAACGCATCCGTTTCGCAAGCCCCCACCCACGACATGTCACGGCGCGTATGCTCGGCGTCATGCAGAGGCTGCCGAAAGTCTGTCGCCATCTGCATCTGCCGGTGCAGTCCGGCTCGACTGAGGTACTGACACGGATGCGCCGCCGCCATTCTCGCGAAGACTATCTGACGCTCGTCGAGCGCATACGGACCGCCATGCCGGACATCGCGCTTTCGACCGACATGATCGTAGGGTTTCCTGGCGAGACGGCACGAGATTTCGAGGAGACGCTGAGTCTGGTGAGGACGGTGGGCTACCACAGCATGTTCTCGTTCAAGTATTCGGAACGTCCCAACACCCTCGCCACCCAACGGTTCCCGGACGATGTCGCGGCCGCCGACAAGACGAGCCGGATCGTCGAACTGCAGGACGTCCAAAAAGGCATCCAGGAGAAGCTTCACCGGCGGCAGGTCGGTCGCGAGGTGGAGGTGCTGGTCGACTCGACTAGTCGGCGCCGTCAGTCTGAGCTGGCGGGACGAACAGCCGGGAACACCGTCGTCAACTTCAAGGCTCCCGAGAGCCTGCTTGGCCAACTGGTACGTGTCCGGATCACGGAGGCGGGGCCGTTCAGCCTGCGCGGTCAGCTTGCTCGAGCCCCACAGCCCCATGGAGGAACGCACCATGCAGGTTGAGATGTCAATCAAGGGACTGATGGTCGACCCGGTGACGAACATGCCAATCGTCATCTTGCATGACAGCGACGGGAAACGCGTCCTCCCGATCTGGGTGGGCGTCTTCGAGGCCAACGCGATCGCCCTGCAGATCGAGAACGTCTCGACCCCAAGACCGATGACCCACGACCTGCTGCGCGACGTGATTCAGAACCTCAATGGCGATGTGCAGAAAATTGTGGTGAGCGATCTCCATGACAACACGTTCTACGCGGTCCTCCACGTGTTGGTAGGCGGGCAGGTCGTCACGATTGATGCCAGGCCCAGCGACGCTATCGCGCTGGCGTTGCGCGTGCGCGCTCCGATCTTCGCCGAGGACGCCGTCATCGATGGCGCGAAGTCGCTGAACATCACGCCAGACGCAGGGGACTCTGAACGCCTGCAACAGTGGCTCGAGAACCTGGACCCAGACGAGCTCGGCAAGTACAAGATGTAGCGCGGGTTTGCGAATCCGCCAGCCGGACGCTAGAATGGCGCTGCGTAGCACACGACCAGTCAACGCTGGCTGACTATCCCTGGAGAAATGCTCGTCCGTGCCGTTCAAGATGGTCGTCACAATCGCGAACCAGAAAGGCGGAGTGGGGAAGACCACGACCGCCATCAATCTGGCCGCCGCGCTCTCACTTCGTGGCAAGTCGACGCTGCTGATCGACCTGGACCCGCAAGGTAACAGCACCCTGTCGTTCGTCGATCGAGAGACAGTCGAGTTCTCCGTCTACGAGGCATTCGCCAACCCCGACTGCTCGCTCAGTGACGTGATCGTGCCATCCGACCGGCAAGAAAACCTGTCGGTGGTGCCAGCCCGCATTTCGCTGGCCAAACTCGAGGCCAGGCTCGTCGGCGAGATCGACGCGCACTTTCGACTCAAGGACCTGCTGGCCCCACTGACAGAGAAGTATCCGTACGTCGTCATCGACTGTCCGCCCACTCTGGGATTGCTCACCGTCAACGCCCTGGTCGCCTCGACCCATTTGCTCATTCCGATACAGTCGTCTTACTTCGCGCTCGAGGGCACCGACGACTTGTTGGAAACAGTCGAGAAGGTCAGGGCGCGAGCCAATCCGGCGCTCGATATTCTCGGCGTGCTCATCACGATGCACGACCGGCGAACATCCCTGGGCCGAGATATCCAATCTGAGATCAACAAAGTCTTTGGCGCAAAAGTGTTCAAGACGATCATCTCGAAGAACGTCAGACTGGAGGAGAGTCCCGCCTATCGAGAGTCTATCTTTTCCTTTGCTCCAAACTCCAAGGGCGCCTCCGACTACTACAGCCTGTGCGAGGAGGTGATGGACCGTGCCTAGACGCGGACTCCCGACAGCGGTCTCCATGCGTCACGACGAGCACTACGTCGAGGCGCTTGCAGCATCGCCTGGAAGCCCGATCGGTCGCCTGGTTCCGATCGACGAGATTGACCCGAATCCTGACCAGCCCAGGCAGGTGATGGGTGACCTGTCGGAACTGATGGCCTCTATTGCCGAGAAAGGCATCGTCGAACCGATCATCGTGAGACAACGCCGTGGTCGGTATCAGATCGTGGCTGGGGAGCGCCGGTACCAGGCCGCCGTTCAGGTGGGTCTCCTAGAAGTTCCGGCGGTCATCCGTGACGTCGATGACGCGGAGCTCATCGAGATCGCACTGATCGAAAATATTCAGCGGAAGGACCTGAGCCCGTTCGAAGAGGCTGAAGCCCTCCAGACCCTCGTCCAGGAACACGCCCTCAAACATGAGGACCTCGCCCGCCGGCTCGGAAAATCACGGACATCGGTCACCGAGTCGCTCAGCCTCGCCGGCATGCCTGACGAGGTCAGAGAACTTTGTCGGCTGGCCGACATTTGTTCTAAATCATTGCTATTACAGGTTGTTAGGAGAGGCGACGTTCAGAAAATGATCGCGCTCGTGGAGACGCTGGCTCGCGATTCAGGCCCCTCCACGCGGGCACAGGCCCGAGCGGCAACCGCCAAGGCCAGACCCGGACGCCCCAAGGCGTTCACCTTCAAGTACGTCCCGCCCCAGAAGAGCTTTAATCTCAGCCTGCGGTTCAGGAAGTCAAAGGTCAACCGCGACGAGATCATCACGGCACTCACCGAGATCATCGAAAATTTGAAGCACGCCGGATAGCGCTGCGGTCCGCGCGCGTTATCAGGGTGACATCTCCAAACTCGCCATCAGCTGATTCGTATTTCCTCCTAAGGACGCACTCGCCTCGGCGTGGCGCCCACCGGAATGCCGGAAATCATTCGCCTTTCCCACCACTAGAAGCGCTTCCTCAAATTTGGAATTTTGAACGCTAAGTTAACATAACACCCCTTATCGGACCCAAAACATATGGTCTCGAGAGTGGTGAAAATTGAAATTCTCTCGAAAAAGTTAACGGAAAATCGGCGGAATGACGCCGGGCGTTTCAGTGCGAGGCCGAGGCCAGCACCGAAAATAAAAGGCGCCTCTGGCGCTGTGGTCCGACGGAATCTGACGGCGCCGGTTCGAGCGATGGCCGAACCCTGGCAGACATCGTGGAAATCCGCAGGGGCGCTCCTTCCCACCACTCTCGCGCCGATAGAACGGATGGTAGAATTCGAACGTCATCATGCTGCGCACCATCGACCGCTACATCATTCGAGAAACACTGCCGATGGTGTTTCTCAGCCTGCTGGTACTGACGTTCATGCTCATGATCCCCCCGATCATGGACCAGGCTCAGCAGCTCCTCACCAAGGGTGTCGATTTCGCGACAGTGGCGACCCTGATGGGGCTCCTGATCCCTCAGGGGTTGGGGGTCACCATTCCGATGGCCGTCCTGATCGGACTGTTGATGGGGTTAGGTCGCTTGTCAGGAGACAGGGAGACGGTCGCGATGCAAGCCTGTGGCATCAGCATCGGGCGCATGCTGCGCCCGGTTGCCGTCCTTGCGCTGCTTGCGACTGCCGCGACCACCTATGTGACCATCGTCGCGCTTCCCGACTCCAATCAGGCGTTTCGCGAGATCGTCTTCCGCCAGCTCGCCTCATACACGGCCGACCAGGTCGAGCCACAAGTGTTTGACCGGAGCCTTCCAGGCGTGAACTTGTACGTCAGAGGCGTCGAAGAACAGGGCACCAAATGGACTGACGTCCTCCTGGCGATTACCCAGGACGAGGGTCAGCCCATCTTGTATGTCGCGGAACAGGGCCGGATCATCGTCGACTATGACGCTCAAACGGTAGACATCGAGCTGAGACATGGGTCGATCCACCGCGTGCCGCCAAACGACCCTGCTTCCTACACCCAGACCAAATTCACCACAACCTTGGTCCCATTCGATGCGGAAACGATTTTCGACGACGGCGGTGGACCACCTCGAGGATTTGGCGAAATGAGCCTCCCCGAACTCGAGGAGCAAATGGTGCAGATCGTGGCCGCCGGCGGGTCCCCCCACAACGCGATCATGGAGATCCATAAGCGGTTCTCCCTTCCTTCGGCCTGCCTTGCCTTCGCCCTGATCGCGCTCGCGCTGGGTGTCACCAACCGCAAAGACGGGAAACTCGCCAGTTTCGCGCTGGGCATCGGGGTCATCTTCGCGTACTACATCCTCTTGTATGGGGGCCAGGCGATGGTGAAGGGTGCGCTGATCTCACCGCACTTGGCCATGTGGTTGCCAAACATCGTTATCGGAGGGGTCGGCGTTGTCCTGTTGGTCCGGCGGACCCGCTCGGCGGAACGACCGGTCTCGTTCCGCCTGCCTTTTGTCTGGCCGACGGGTGCTCCCACCCCAGACCAAGCTTCACCAACCGCCGACGAGGCAGCGCCGGCCGCGATGTCGACTCTCGTCCAAACCCACGTCTCCCCTTCCCGCTGGTCGGTAGTCGGCATCTTGGACCGGTATGTCGCAGTGCAGTATCTGCGTGTCGTCGCGCTGTCCTTTATTGGTCTGCTCGGTATCTTCTACCTCTCCACGTTCGTCGATCTGTCGGACAAGGTCTTCAAAGGTGAGGCCACGCTCCTCATGATCGGCGAGTATTTCTGGTATCAGACGCCGCAGTGGGTGTATTTCGTATTACCGATATCGACGCTCGTCGCCAGCCTCATCACCATCGGCGTGCTGACCAGGACCAGCGAGCTCACGGTGATGAAGGCCTGCGGGATCAGCTTGTATCGCGCCTCTCTGCCGCTCCTGCTGTTCTCCTTGGTGTGGAGCGCGGCGTTGTTCGGTATGAGCGAGACCTTCCTGGCCGAGGCCAATCGGGTGGCCAACGAACTCGACGACGAGATTCGAGGGCGCGCCAGACCGACGTTCGATGCCCTGAACCGCACGTGGATCACCAGCCCGGACGGCGCGATGTACAACTACGGGTCGTTCGATCTGGGCGGGGAGGCCCTGCACGGGCTCACGGTCTATCGATTCGACCCGAACCGGTGGAGAATCGCGGAACGGGCGTTTTTCGCGCGTGCCGTCTATGACACGACCGCGCAGGCCTGGCAAGGTCACGACGCCTGGGTGCGCCAATTCTCCGATGACGACTCTGAGAGCACCTTCGTGGCCAGCGACCAGCGTGAGTTCACCATGGAAGCCCCCGAGTATTTTGCCGCCGAGCCACCGGACGCCCTGCGCATGAACTATCAGGAGCTCGATCGGTACATCGGCGAGTTGGCGGGCAGTGGTGTCAACGTCGTACCGCTCCGCGTCTCCCTCGAACGCAAACTGTCCTTCCCGCTCGTGACCCTCATCCTCACCTTGATCGCCGTCCCGTTCGCGGTTTCCACGGGCCGGCACGGCACCCTCTACGGCGTCGGGATCGGGATCATGCTCGCTATCTCCTACTGGGTGGTGATCAGCGTGTTCGCCGCCTTCGGCAGCGCCGGGCTGCTCGCGCCGATCCTCGCCGCCTGGGCCCCCAACATCCTATTCGGCGGCTCCGCCATCTACCTACTTCTCACGGTACGCACCTAGTCGGTTTCCTGCCGTGGACCTGTGGCGCACGAACTCTAGGCCTGCGGTCGCACGGCTAAAGCCGTGCGCCACAATGAGATCTGTGGGCCGGTCGAGCTGGGTTGGCTCCTAGGCGGAACGAGATGCCGAGCCCAGCGCCAGAGTGCTGCGGTGATTTTATTAATAGGTCATTAGACCTAATAATAAGTCCTGTGA
>JAPYUM010000029.1:15198-48982 GCA_029940535.1 Vicinamibacterales bacterium | reverse complement strand
AAGAGACCGGGAGAGCAGCACCCGATCGTGCTCGGTGAGGGGCGTTCGCGGTGACTCTTGGGGGCTGGATTTCGCGACGAACCGGGGAATAGTTCGCTCTAACGAAGGGCCACCTCTCACCTCTGCAGAATCAACCGGTCCAGTTCCGCCGCCGGTAACGCACGGTACTCGCCGGCCCGGCTGGCAAAGAACGCCAGGCCCAGACCGACCCAGGCGGCCAGCGCGAACCAGGAAGGCCTGGCCATGAAGCCAGGTAAACCGGGCGTGCACAGCAACACGATGAATCCGACTGACAGTCCCACCCCGACCAACCCCCGTCGCCGGTCCGTCGAACCGGTGTCGTGCGCGCCGGCTCGCGCCAACCTCGCGGCGGCAAGACAGGTATACCCGTAGCCGAAGGCGGTCCCCAGCGCCGCCATGTCCACCACCCAGACAATCGCCTCACGGCCAAACCATGGACCGACGAGGGACACACCGCCGACGAACAGAATGGCGTTGGCCGGGGTGCGGTGCGTCGGATGGACCCGGGCAAACCACGGCGGCAGGAGCTGTGCCCGGCCCATCCCGAACAGGAGTCGGCTCGAGGCCAGGAAGAAGCCGTTGATCCCGGTGAAGACCGCCATCATGACCGCTACGGCGAGGATCGCCAGCCCCGGGCCGCCCAGGCTCTCGCGCACGGTGGCGCCCGTGGCCCATAGGGGCTCGGCCGCGACCAGGTCCCGCCACGGCCTTACCGAGGCCGTGGCCAGAATCACCACCGCATACATGACGGCCCCGGCGCCAATGGCGAGCACCATGAGCCGGAGACCGTGCCTCGGCGAGAAATCGAACTCCTCGGCCGCCTGCGGCACGGTGTCGAATCCGACGTAGAGCCACGGGGCAATCGCCAGCATGGCCAGCACGCCAGCGAGTGGGCTGCGGTCCGGAGAAAAATAGGGCTGCAAGTGCACCGCGGCGGCCGTCTCGGACAGGGGCGTCCCGAGGCCCACCACCACGACGCCCGCGATCAGGAGCACCGTCAGACCGACCTGCAGATGGCCGACGCCGCGCACGCCGCGCACGTGCAGCAGACCGATACCGACGATGGCCGTGCTGGCCAGTAGGATCTCGCCGATGAACACGTCAAAGCCGGCCACCGTGTACAGGTAGCCGCGCGCGAAGAGCTGAGGCGCCACGAAGGTGCCGAGCACGCCAAGCGCCGTGGCGTTGAGCGGGACAATGCTCAGATACCCCAGCGCCAGAAACCAGCCGCAGACATACGCGTGATACCGCCCGCAGGCATGATAGGCGTAGGCGAACTCGGCGCCGGCGACAGGAAACGCCCGCACCATCACGCCGTAGCTCCGAGCGATGATGAGCATCGCCGCCCCGCCGAGCAGGACACCCAGCGTGGCGCCAAGGGGCCCGGCGGTGACCAGGAAGTCCCCCGGCAGAACGAAACACCCGAACCCGATGATGCAGCCCACCGCCAAGGCGCCGACCTGCAGCGGCTTCAAGGTCGGGTCAAGCGCTTGGCGATCCGACATAGGCTCTGGATGGGTTGGTGCCGGCTACATCGACCGCTCGTACACGGTGTCCACGCGCGCTGTTATCCGCTGAGTGAGCGGTATTTCTCGAGCAACCGGGTCGGCGTCGGCTTGAACGCATCGCGTCGGAACGGATCGGCCAACTCCTGGTTGAGGCGCAGCGTCAGCACCGTCGGCCGATTCGACGCCACCGCCGATCGAAGCGCGTCGCCGATCTGGTCGACCTCCTCCACGAGTGTGCCTTCGGCGCCCATGGCTCGGGCGACGGCCGAAAAGTCGGGATTTTCGAGATTCGTCGCGACGGTCCGTCCATCAAAGAAATCGAGCTGATTCCGTCGCTCGGCGCCCCACTGCCGATTGTCAAAGACGATGGCCACCACCGGGATCTGCTCGCGGACACAGGTCATCGTCTCGGTGAGGCTCATGCCCCACGCCCCCTCGCCAACGTAGGCGATGGCCGGCCGGTCGGGTCTCGCCACTTTGGCCCCGATCGCGGCGGGGAATGCGTAGCCGCAGTTGCCCCAACTCATCGCGGCCAGGAAGCTCTGTGGCCGATCGAACGCGAGATAGCTGTTGGCCGTGGAACAGACGTTGCCGATGTCGGTCGAGACGACCGCGTCGGCCGGCATCGCCCGGGCCAGTTCCATCAGCGCGGCCCGCGGGCTGATTCGCCCGGTCGCCGACGGCGTCGCCAACCCGGCCAACTCGGCGGCCCAGGCGGCCTTCTCATCCGCGATCGTGGCCACACGGGCCTCGTCGCGCGCGGGCGCCGGGGTCAAGACCCGCAGCCGTGCCAGCACGGCCTCGGCGGCCAGTCCGGCGTCGCCGCAAATGCCCACGGCAATCGGTTTCACCAGTCCGAGCATGCGCGTGTCGGTGTCGACCTGCACCACCTGAGCCTCGACCGGCCAGTAGTCGATCCCGTGTTGCGGGAGAGTCCCGAACGGCCCGAGCCGGCTCCCCAGCGCCAGCACCACGTCGGCCTGTTCGATCATCCGCATCGCCGCCTTGGACCCCTGATACCCGAGCGGCCCACACGCCAGCTCGTGGCTCGCCGGGAAGGCATCGTTGTGCAAGTAACTCGTCACGACCGGGCAGGAGAGATATTCGGCCAACCGCCGCGCCGCATCCACGCCGTCACCCATCACCAGGCCGCCACCAGCGATGATCACGGGGCAGCGAGCCCCGGCCAGCAACTCGGCCGCGCGGTCGAGCGACTCGCTCCCACCGGCGCTGCGCTCGGTGGGTCTGGGCGTGGCGATGGTGGTCTCGAGCTCCCCGTAGAAATAGTCTCGCGGAATATTGATCTGCACCGGCCCTCGCTCATCGAGGGCGATGGTCAAGGCCCGATGGGTCAGTTCCGCGATCCGGGCGGGCGAATTCACATGGACCTGATACCGGGTGATCTTCGAGAAGATCGGCATCTGGTCCGTCTCCTGAAAACCCCCGAGTCCGGCCGTGGTGCTACCGGCCTCAGGGGTGATGGCAACGACGGGCGAATGGGCCCAATACGCGGCCGCGATTGCGGTCACGAAATTGGTCACGCCGGGACCGTTCTGCGCGATACACACACCGTGACGGTTCGTCACGCGCGAGTAGCCGTCGGCCATATGAGCCGCGTTCTGCTCGTGCGCGACCGACACCAGACGGATGCCCGCCAACGGGAACAGATCCATCGCATCCATGTAGGCCGAGCCGGCGATGCCGAAGACCGTGGTCACGCCGTGCGCGACCAGCGTCTCAACAAACGCCTCGCTGGGCGTCATACGGGTTGGGGTACTCATGGAGGCCGACCGTACACCGCTCCTCGGCCGCGGTCAAACGCGTAGGGGCTCGCCACTCCGGCGACAGCCGAACCGCCGCCGCGTGGATCGCGACCGCTTCTCGCCGCGTACCGGCTCGGCACAGATCGCCTTGTGGCGCACGGCTTCAGCCGTGCGATCGCAGGCCTGAAGGCCTGCGCCACAGGGCCTCGCTCGGAAACCCTAGGGGGCCGGTTCCAGCCTTACGACGGCGGTTGGGGCGCCGCCACGGTCTTCGATAGCGAGATAGATGTAGCCGTCCGGACCCTGTCGGACGTCGCGCACCCGTCCTATCCCGTAGGCGAGGGTCTCTTCCTGCTCGAACCGCCGCGGCCGATCGATACTCGGCGTCAACCGGGCCAGTTGCTCTCCCGACAGCCCCCCGACGAAGACGCTGCCCCTCCACTCGGGGAAACGGTCGCCCGAGTAGATCAGCAGTCCCGAGGTCGCGATCGACGGCACCCAGAAATGGGTCGGCGGTTCGATATCGTCGCGGAGCGTCCCCTCGTGAATGGCGGACCCCGACCCGTAGTTCACGCCGTACCCGATGACCGGCCAGCCGTAGTTCAGCCCGGGCTGGACGAGGTTGAGCTCGTCGCCCCCCTGTGGCCCATGTTCGTGGATCCAGACATCGCCCGTGTCCGGATGAATAGCGAGTCCTTGCGGATTGCGGTGCCCGTAGCTCCAGATCCCCGGGAGGGCCCCCTCCTGCCCCACGAACGGGTTGTCAGCGGGGACGCGCCCATCATCGTGCAACCGGATGGTGACGCCATGATGGTTCGACAGATCCTGCGCGGGATGCGCCGAAAGGTCACCGGTGGACGGCACCATGCGCTCGCCCACGGTGAGGAAGAGGAAACCGTCTCGGTCCCACGCCAGACGCCCCCCGTAATGTCCGCGGCCCGCGGTCTTCGCTTCAAACACCTCCTCGATGTCTGTCAGGCGGTCGTTCTCGAACCGCCCGCGGATGACCGCGGTGGTCGAGCCGTCGCCCTTGGGGCGCGCGTAGCTCAAGTAGAGGAGCCGGTTCGAGGCGAACTCAGGATGGGGTAACACGTCGAACAGCCCGCCCTGGCCCTCGGCAAAGACGGCGGGGACGCCAGGCACCGGATCGGGCAGCAGGCTCCCGTCGCGCACGATGCGGAGACGCCCGGGCCGCTCCCCAATCAGCATGTCGCCATCCGGCAGCCAGGCCATCGACCAGGGGTTCACCAGGCCATCTGCCACCGTCGTCAGCCGAAAGTCGTGGAGGGCCGACTTGAAGACCTCCTGTCCCGCCGAAAGATTGCCCGTCAACAGGACCATACCGACCGCCGACGCTACGAGGGTTCGAGTCATGTACTGCTTCTCCTGGCATTTCGGACCTGGCTGGCAGACCCGAGACCGCGCGTGTGTGTCACATCGGTCAGTATCGCATGGGTTCAGGCCGAGTGGTTCGGGGCGGAGGTGGGCGGGCCGGCCTGAGGGAGTCGGCCCGCACGACGCCGCGCGGGCCGTCTACTCGTGGCGCAACGTCTCCATCGGGTCGACACGGGTCGCGCGGCGGGCCGGAATGTAGCAGGCGACCAGGACAATGCTCAGCAAGATGGCTGGGACGGCAACGAACGTGGCCAGGTCGAGCTGCATGTCGGGGACCGCACTCGCCGCAAGGCGTGCAAGGCCGAAGGCACCCAACAGGCCGAGCGCTGTTCCTATCCCGGTCAAGCCCAGTCCCTGGCCGAGCACCGACATCATGACGGTGGCCCAGCGTGCTCCGAGGGCCATCCGGATACCCAGCTCTCGTTCGCGCCGACTAACCGAGTGGGCCATCACCCCGTAGAGTCCGACCGAGGCGAGCAACAACGCGATGATGGCGAATCCAGTCGTGAGCGCGGAAAGGAATCGAGTCGGCGCCAGCCCCAGCGCTCCCGTGCCCCAATGCTCCTCCATCGCAAAGTCGAAGTCGAGGGGGGGCCGCCACCGGCACGAACCCGTCAAGCACGCCAACCAGTCAGAACGCCAGGACAACCCCGGCGACGCCGCCCAGCACTGACAGCAGCAGGCTCTCGGTGAGCAGCTGTCTCAAGAGCCGGCCACGACCGGCGCCGGGCGCAAGACGCACACGTGGAATCGCTACGCCGAGATTGCCCGTCAACTGGCCCGGGAAGTCGCCGAGGCCGACCACCTCGGCACTCTGGCCACCATCGTCGTTGACTGGCTCCACGAGGCCACCGGCGCGCGGCCGGTGGCGCTGTGCACCCGGTCAGACACCAATCCCGGCTATGGCGTCTCGGCGATGCAGGGCGGCTCAGTCGAGGCGACCAACCGGCGATTTCCGTCGGACGGTGTCATGCTCCGTGGTCGCACCTTGCCGTTCGAACCCCACCGCGAGGGGCTACCGCCCGAGGAGCGCGGGATCCTCGAATCGCTCGGCACCCGATTGGTCGTGCCCCTCACGGCCAAAGACGACACCGTCGGCTTCATCAGCCTGGGTGCCAAAGTCTCAGAGGCGCCGTACGACGACGACGACCGAGAGTTCCTCGCCACCGTCGCCGACCAGCTCGGCCTCGGGCTGGCCAGCCTCCGCCTGCGCTCGCAACAGACGGACCTGGATGACGCGACGGCGACCCAGCGACGCATGCTCCCCACGACGATCCCCCAGCGGCACGGGATCGCCATCGCCTGCAGCTGGCACCCGGCGAAGGCGGTCGGTGGCGACTACTACGACGTGCTGGAGTTGAGTGGAGACCGCTTGGGTCTCTGTATCGGGCAGGACGACGTCACGCTCGTCATCGTCGCCATTCCCGAATGAGGACGGACCGGCCCGCGGCGCGCGCGTTCACGGGAGCGCGAGCGCGATGAGCTCCGGAATTTCGCCGCCGACTGTCAGGGCAATGTACTGGGTGCCCTCTTGCATGTAGGTCATCGGCGTACCGATCGCGCCGGCCGGCAGATCGACAGACCCGACGATGGTACCGGTCGCTTTGTCGCGAGCGATGAGCCGGGGACCACCGGTGCCCCCCCCGGCCGTGAGCGCGCTAATCAGAAGCGTCTTCGTCAAGACCGGACCCCCTCGTCCTTCGCCACCGAGGGGCGGCAGGTTCAGCCCCCGCAACATCGGGTGCCTCCGGTAGCGGTCGCCGTCGCCGTTCGGCTGCATCCAGGCGTGGTCGCCGGTGTTGAGGTTGATCGCGGTCATGCGTGAGTAGGGCGGCTTGAAGAGCGGGAGCCCCTGTGGCATCAGCGGTGCGGTGTCGAATCCGCCCTGCGTGAGATTCAGGTTGCCGCCGTCCGCCGGGTCGGGCGTGTAATAGTGCATCACCGAGAAGGCGTTGTTCGACGGCACGTAGAGCAAACCGGTCTCAGGATCGACCGCCGAACCGTTCCAGTTCGCTCCGCCCCCGATCGCCGGCCGTTGGATGGTCCCCTGCGCGCCGCCCTCCACTGACAGCGTCGGTGGCGTGAACAGACCGCCAAGCCGATGGTCACGCACGGCCTCTACCGCCAGCGCACGAATCTCGGGCGTGAAATCGACCAGTTGGTCGATCGAGGCCCCTTGTTCCTCAAACGGGGGTGGCTTCGTCGGGAACGGCTGGGTGGGCGACAACACGTCACCCTCCAGGTCGGTGTCGGTCTCGACCGGGCGCTCCTCGATGGGCCAGACCGGGTCGCCGGTCGCCCGGTCGAAGACATAGGTGAAGCCCTGCTTGCTGATCTGCGCGATGGCCTTGATGGCGCGGCCGTCGACCGTGACGTCGAGCAGGTTCGGATGGGTCGGAAAGTCGTAGTCCCACACGCCGTGGTGCACGGCCTGGAAATGCCAGATACGCTGGCCGGTTTCGATGTCAAGGGCGACCAGACTCTCGGCGAACAGGTTATCGCCGAGCCGATGCCCACCGTAGTAGTCGCTGGTCGGCGTCCCGGTCGGCAGGTAGATGTAGCCAAGCTCGTCATCGACGGCGAACGTCGACCAGACATTGGTGTTGCCCGAGTAACGCCACGACTCGTTCTGCCAGCTGTCGGACCCGAAGTCGTCTCCCTGCGGCACCGTTCGGAACGTCCACTTCGTGTCGCCGGTGCGCGCATCGATGCCTTTGACCCACCCAGGCGGCGCCTCTTTCGTAATCGGGAGATCGGAGATCACGGTCGGCGTCACGACGACGTCGTGGGCAACGATCGGCGCCGACGCCACCCCGAGCCAGCTATAACCAAGTCGGTCGGTCGTACCACGGGTGGCGCGCGGAATCCCCTCGGTCAGATCGACCCGACCGTTGTCTCCGAAGCTGCGCACCGGCTGCCCGGTGTTCGCGTCGACCGCCAGTAGATATCCGTCATTCGTCCCGTAGAAGATGCGCTCCGAGTCGCCATCGGTCCAGTAGGCGAGCCCACGCGTGTTGTAGCTGAGGACGCTGGCATGCGGATACGGGGCCGCCAGATAGGCCTGTGGATCATATTGCCAGAGCACCTCGCCAGTCCCGGCATCGAGGGCGGCCGACAAGGCCAGCGGGGTCGAGACATAGACCCTGCCGCCGACCATCAGCGGGGTGGTCTTGAAGTTGCGGATGCCGATCTCGGGGTGGCGTTCGCGGAGAGCGTCCAGATCCAGCGCCCCATCGGCCAACTCCCACCGCCACGCGATCTCGAGATCCGAGAAATTCGACGCGTCTATTTGGTCGAGCGGCGAGTATTTCGTACCGCCCAGGTCACCGGCGTAGGTCGGCCACTCGCCACCGGTCGCCCCATACTGGGCGCGCGCGATACCCGGCCACAGCACCACGGCCAGCGCCAGGAGGCCCAGGAGTGAGCCGGTCGGTCGACGCGTCATTTCGCACTCCCCCGATTGCCTTCGTAGAACGATTCGGCCCAGAGTATAGCCCTCCTTTCACGTCTTGCTGGAAGTCAATCGTGCGTAGGGCTTCGCCTCTGGCGGAGTCTGCCGAGACGCACGTCTGGTACGATGAACTCGTATCGAACGACGAAAGACGCCGCCATGCCGACCGCCACAGACGCCCCCACGACCGCGTAGACCCCGCGCTCACCAAATGAGGGGCCCACGGCACCGATCAGACCGAATCCCGAGTCAGCTCCCGGGCCGACCATCCGGATGAACTCCGGGCCGGCCACGGCGGCCACCAGCGCGAGGGTGAGCGTCTACCAGTCGATGACCGAGCCGTCATCTTCATCGAACCGGGGCAGATACGGCCTGGGTTCACCGACCCGAGCCATGAGCTTGTCTTCGTCGATGGTGATGCCCAGACCGGGATCGGTCGGCAACGGTCGGTAGCCGTCTTTGACTGGCGGCAGCGGCTTGGCCAGCAGGTCGTGCTCGCGGTCGCCCCGCTCTTGAATCAGGAAATTGGGGACACACCCGGCGAGTTGGAGGCTCGCCGCCAGCGAGCACGGCCCGTTGGGGTTGTGTGGCGCGATCGGGACGTAGTAGGCCTCGGCCATGCCGGCGATCAACCGCAACTCGGTGATGCCCCCGGCGTACGCGACGTCCGGCTGCAGGATCTTGGCGGCTCCCTTCTCGAGCACTTCCCGGAAGCCCCACTTGGTGAAAATACGTTCACCGGTGGCCAGGGGAACATGCGTCGTCTTCGCCAGTTCGGCCATGACGTCGACGTTGAGCGCCTGGACGACTTCTTCGTAGAACCACGGATTGTAGGGCTCCAGCGCCTTGATCAACAGCGCGGCGGTCGCCGGCTGCACCGCTCCGTGAAATTCCGCGCCGATGTCGGCCTCGTCGCCGTGCTCTTCACGCAGCGCCGCGAAACGCTCCACGACCGAATCGACAAACCTCTTGCCTTCGACATACTTGGTCGGCTGCCGGCCCTCTGCCCCCCGAAGCAGGAACTTCATGGCGTTGACACCGGTGTCGGCGCTGATGGTGCCATAGACGCGCGCACGGTCACGCACCGGACCGCCGAGTAGCTTGTAGACCGGAACCCCGTAGGCCTTGCCCTTGATGTCCCAGAGCGCTTGATCGATGCCGCTCAGAATAGCGGTCTTGATCGGTCCACCGCGATAGAACGCTCCCCGATGGATCGCCTGCCAGTGATGCACGATCGGAAACGGGTCGAGACCGACCAGATAGTCCGCGACTTCGAGGGCGCCGGCCGCACAGGCCTTGGCGTCGTCCTTGAGCATCTCCCCCCAGCCGGTAATACCGGCGTCGGTGGAGATCTTGACGAAGACCCACGAATTGGTCAGCACAAAGGACTCAATTTTGGTGACCTTGATCTGATCGTTCGGACCGATCTGGGCCGCGTCGGACCGTTCGGCGGTGAACATGGCGTCCAGCCCAAGAAACGTACCCGCGCCCACCATGGACTTGAGGCACATGCGGCGATTCATCTGAGGCATCGATAGTTCCCCCGGTTACCAAGCGAGCGCGTCCTGCCGAGGATGCCCACCGAGACGGCCGACGTCAAGGCCCGACTCGAACCGGCGGCGACGCGTGCGGACCACGACGAGGGTCGCCGCGGAGCGGCCGCGAGGTGCCTGATATGATTGGCGCATCCAGTGCCGCACACCTCGAGCGGTTTGTCCACGTTTCCACCCGACATTCGGTAGTGAGCATCGTGCCCGATTACACGCCGCAGTCCATCGAGCAGAAGTGGCAACGACGCTGGACCGAGCAGCGTGCCTTCGAGGTACGGGAGGATCCCGATCGTCCCAAGTACTACTGCCTGGTCATGTTCGCGTATCCGTCCGGTCACGCGCACGTGGGGCACGTCCGCAACTACATGATCGGGGACGTCATCGCGCGCATGAAACGGATGCGGGGGTTCAACGTCCTGCACCCGTTCGGGTGGGACGCGTTTGGGTTGCCGGCCGAGAATGCCGCCATCAAGAACAAGTCGCACCCGGAGACCTGGACCCGCGAGAACATCGCCCACATGAAGGGGCAGCTCCAGCGTCTGGGGATCAGCTACTCGTGGGAGCGTGAGTTTGCCACGTGCGATCCCAGCTACTACAAGTGGAACCAGTGGTTGTTCCTGCAGATGTTCGAGCGGGACATCGCGTATCGGCGCCGGTCGACGGTGAACTGGTGCCCGGGCTGCTCGACCGTGCTCGCCAACGAGCAGGTGGTAGATGGCGGATGCTGGCGGTGCGGGTCCACGGTGGAGCCGAGCGATCTCGAGCAGTGGTTCTTGCGGATCACGCAGTATGCGGATGATCTCCTCGAGGGGATCGACGGCCTGGATGAGTGGCCCGACAAAGTGCTGACGATGCAGCGCAACTGGATCGGCCGCTCCGAGGGCGCGCTGGTCCGATTCGCGGTCGATGTAGGGACAGGACAAGCCGACCCGGTCGATATCGAGGTGTTCACCACCCGGATCGACACCATCTTCGGCGCCACCGTCGTGCTGCTCGCGCCAGAGCATCCGCTGGTCGACCGGTTCGCCGACGAGGCGCCAGACGGGGACGCCTTTCGCCGGCAGGTGCAACAATTCCGCGCGCAGGATCGCACCGACCGGCGGACCGGGGCGGTCGAAAAGGAGGGGTTTGACACCGGACGAACCGCCGTCAATCCGTTCACCGGTCGCCCGGTACCGATCTGGATCGCGAATTTCGTCCTGGTCGACTACGGCACGGGCGCGGTGATGGCCGTACCGGCGCACGACCAGCGAGACTTCGAGTTCGCTCGCAAGTACGGCCTTCCGGTGCAGGTGGTGATCCAGCCGGCTGAGGGCGATGACCTGGCCACGGCGCCGCTTGATGGAGCGACCATGGAGGCCGCCTACGCGGGTCCCGGCACACTCGTGAATTCAGGCGAATTCACCGGGCGCTCAACGGATGACGCCGCCACGTTCATGGCCGGCGCGGCCGAGACCCTGGACGTGGGACAGCCCACGGTTCAGTTCCGGCTCAAGGATTGGGGCGTCTCGCGGCAGCGATACTGGGGCACGCCGATCCCGATCATCCATTGTGAGGTCTGTGGGCTGCAGCCGGTGCCGTACGACGATCTGCCAGTCGAGTTGCCGCACGTGGCCGAGTTCACGGGCCGGGGCGATTCCCCACTCGCGCAGATTCCGGAGTTCGTCAATGTCGCCTGTCCGTCATGCGCGGGCCCGGCCCGCCGAGAGACCGACACGATGGACACGTTCTTCGATTCATCGTGGTACTTCTATCGCTATTGCGATCCGACCAACGACAGTCAGGCCTTCGACCCAGAGCGGGTGCGCTACTGGGCGCCCGTCGATTTCTACATCGGTGGTGTCGAGCACGCGATCTTGCATCTGATCTATTCGCGGTTCTTCTGCCGCGTCTTCAAGGATCTCGGACAGGTGGACCACGACGAGCCGTTTACGCGGCTGCTGACGCAGGGCATGGTGCTGCGTGACGGCAACGTGATGTCGAAATCGAAGGGCAACGTCGTTGACCCGGACAAGATGATCGACCAGTTCGGCGCCGACGCGCTGCGTCTGTATGAGATGTTCGTCGCGCCTCCGGAGAAGGAGCTCGAGTGGAACGACTCGGGGCTGGAAGGGAGCTACCGGTTTCTGACGCGGGTCTGGCGTCTCGTGACGACCATCGGGCCCGTGGTCACCGGAGCGTCGGGCGACTTGGACTCGACGACGCTCGATGACGCCCATCGCGCGCTGCGTCGCAAGACGCACGACTCGATTCGCCGGGTATCGGCCGACCTCGACCCACGTGTACACTTGAACACTGCGGTCTCCGCCTTGATGGAACTGGTGAACGACCTCTACGCGTTCTGTGAGCAGCAGGGACTGGCACCACACGGAACAACGGACGCGTACGCGGCGGACCAGGCGCCGGCCCATACCGCCCGGGTCCTGGCCGAAGCGGTGGACGCGCTCGTCCTGATGCTGTCACCGTTTACGCCCCACCTCTGCGAGGAGCTGTGGGAGCGGCTGGGGCGCACGGGCGGTTTGACCACGGCGGCGTGGCCCACCTTCGACCCGGACGTGGCGCGGGCCGACGAGCTCGTGGTGCCGGTTCAGATCAACGGGAAACTCCGCGCTCGTCTCACGGTCGGGGCCGACATCTCGGACGACGACCTGCGGGCCGCCGCGCTCGCGAACGCGTCGGTGCAGTCCTACACCGACGGCAAGACGATCGCCCGAGTGGTGGTGGTTCGACGCAAACTCGTGAACATCGTGGTGACCTAGTGCCCTAGCGGGCGGCCAGGACGAGGCGTAGCCGGCCGCGCGGAGACCGGAGAAGACAGATGATCAGGCGACATCGCGCGATGGTTCTGGCTGGTGCGCTCCTGACGGCCGCGGCCAACAGCGGCTGCGGTTACACGCTGGCCGGGCAGGGGTCATTCCTGCCGGACTACATCCAGACTATCGGGATCCCGCTGTTCGAGAACGCAACGACGGTGTTCGAGGTCGAGCAGACCCTGACCCAACAGGTCGTCACGCAGTTCATCGGACGAGGCAGCTACAACGTATCGTCGGCCGATACCGGCGTCGACGCCTTGCTATCCGGCACGATCAGTAGCATCGACATACAGCCAGCGACATTCAGCGCCCAGCAACAGGCGTCCCAGTATATTTTTACGCTCCGCGTCGCCATCGAATTCCGTGACTTGACGACCGACGAGATTCTCTGGGAAAACCCGGCCCTGACCTTCAGCGACGAGTACGAAGTCGCGTCAGGCAGCGGTGGCCAGTTGGATGCCAATACGTTCTTCGGACAGCAGTCGAATGCCGTCGAACGATTGGCCCGCGATTTCGCCATCACGGTAGTGAGTTCGATCCTAGAAGCGTTTTAGCGGTTGAGGGCCCGCTCCCACCGCCCCACGGTGGGTTTTCGGCACCCTGGTAGAATCTCGACGTGCGTAGCATCACTCCCAGTACGGCCCGAGAGCAGATAGCGTCCGGTGATCTGGAGCCGATCTATCTCGTGCTGGGCGACGATGCGGTGGAAAAGGCGGAGATGGCGGACGCGTTCGAGGAGGTCGTCGACGAGGGGCTACGCGCGTTCAACGTTGAACGACTCCACGGGGGGGAGACGACCCTGGGGCATGTCACCGACGCGACGCAGATGTTGCCGATGATGGCGTCGCGACGGGTGGTCATCGTGCCGCACGCGGAACGCTGCCTGGCGCCCAAGCGCGAGACCAAGGCGACGGCCCGCGACCAGGAATCGTTCGAGGCCTATCTGGCGGAGCCTTCGCCTCATGCCACCCTCGTGCTTGTGTCGGGAGACCTCGACAAGCGTCGCCGCCTCACGACGCGACTGCTCGCGGCGGCGGTTGTCGTCACCTGCGGCGTGCTCGAGACGCTGGCCGACGCCGAGCGATGGGTGCGACGGCGGGTGTCGGAAGAAGGCTCGACGATTCAGCCGTCGGCCGCGAAACTCCTGGCCGCGGCCGCCGGACCGAATCTCACTCGTCTGCGGGGCGATGTCGACCGGCTTCTGTTGTTCGCGGCCGGTCAGTCCTCCATTGGCTTGGACGACGTGCGGGCCGTGGCCGGTCCGGCCACGTCGCATGACGACTGGGCCGTCGCCCGGGCCATCGAGCGCGGTCAGGCGGCGGAGGCGCTGAGAGAACTGGCCCTGGTGCTGGAGTCGGGCGCGGCGCCCTATATGCTGCTAGGCCAGCTGGCCTGGGTGGTGCGAACGAAACTCCCGTCACACCGCCTGCCAGCCGCCGTCGACGCCCTGTTCCAGACAGACCTCAAACTCAAGAGCTCGGCCGGTGAGCACCGGGTGCTGCTGGAGAGATTGGTGATGGCGCTATGCGGCGTGGGTGATGTCCCTGCCACGGTGTCGCCGAGCGGGCGACGGTCCTAGCTAGCTGCGACGGCGCCGGCAAGACGTTTGGCGAGCCGCGACTTGTATCGGGCCGCCGCGTTGTCGTGAATGATGCCTTTGGCCGACATCTTGTCGATCAACGACACGGTGCCGTTGAGCACCGACCGAGCTTCGTCCGTCTTGCCCGCATCGATGGCCGAGCGTAGCGATCGCAACGCCCGTCGCAAGCGGGTGCGTAGGCCCCGATTGCGCTCTCGCCGGACAATGTCCTGCCGCTGTGACTTCAACGTGTGCTTGTGATTCGCCAAATCGTTCCGGATCCTTTTTTCTGATGGTGTCGATGCCGCGATTCTGCTCACCGAGCGACCAGGCAGTTTAACACGCCTGAGTGCGGCCTACGCCCCCTGCAATCTCTTCAGCCGTTGTAGCTCGCGTCGCTGTCGTTTGTCTGGGGCGCTGGTCCCTCGGCTGGACCCGCCACCCATCCGTCGGAATTCGACCTCCTCCGGTGTCGGCGGCGGCGTCACGTCCTCGTACAGCATCCGGGCGTCCGCCTTCGGGAGATGCTGGGCGGCAATGACCAGGATCACGACTTGCTGGGTCCGGCCCTGAGGGCGCCTGACCGAGAGACGGTCGCCGACCTCGACGGTGCGGTGCGGCTTGGCGCGCTGTGCATTTATCTCCACCTTCCCGTTCCGACAGGCGCGCTGCGCTTCAGACCGGGTTTTGAAGAGACAGGTCACGTCGAGCCAGACGTCGAGCCTGACGCGGCCGGCGGGGACATCGTCCGGGGTCACCGGTCCTCGCCCGCGTCATCCGCGGGGGGCGGGATCCGGGGCGGAACGTCCGAGAAGGAAGGGATTCGCCGGCCGTTGACCACCTCGTAGCTCTTGTAGATGGTCTGACCCCGTCCCGCGATGGTCGTGTGGCGGGCCGCATCCGCGAGGCCGCTGGCCAGCGGCGAACCAGCCGAGGAGCGAACCCGGGCCAAATAGTTCCGCGTTTCGGTGTATGGCGGCACCTGATTGCCATGACGCGCCACCGCCCCGGGGCCGGCGTTGTAGGCGGCCAGCGCCAACTCCTCGTTCCCGTCGAAACGGTCAAGCAGACCACGGAGATAAGTGACCCCGCCACGGATGTTCTGCTCCGGATCATACGGGTCCGTCACCCGCAGATCCGCAGCGGTGCCTGGCATCAGCTGCATCAGTCCCATGGCGCCCACCGGCGATCGCGCTCGCGGATCGAACGCCGATTCGACCTGAATGACGGCCCGTACCAACTCCGGCCGAACCCCGTGTCGGGTCGCCTCCCGCAGGATAATGGCGGAAAAATCCTGCCCGTTGGGCGGCCGGGCGACCCGGGTTGCGCGAATGGCGGTCGCGCCACGAACGGCGACCGCGGTGAGGCCTGGCGTGCGCGGCGTATCGGACACGACGAGCACACCGTCGGCCTCCCGCCAGGTGAATATCTGGGCGTGCGCGGTCGCGCTGCCGCCCAGAACAAGCGCGACGGTGACGGCAACAACCGTCTTCAGAGCGAGCAAACCCAATAATCTAGTCACTATCTATTGGAGAATATTCGACGCATCGGTACTCTTATCGGAACTTCAAGCCGGCGCCGTAACGCCCGTCGCCGGTTGCTTCCCGGCGAGCATGTCACCGACGACGGTGCGGCTGCTGGCCAGCAGCGCATCGATCTTCTCCGGTTGTCGTCCACCGGCCTGCGCGAAATCGGCTCGGCCACCACCACCGCCGCCAATGATCGGTGCCAGGGTCTTGACGATCTGGCCCGCGTGCACGCGGCCCACGAGGTCCTGGCTGACCGACACGACCAGCGACACCTTGCCGTCACTCTCCGAGGCCAAGACCACCACGCCGCGCGACAGGCGGTCGCGCAGCGAGTCCGCCAGGCCCCGTAGCGAGCCCTTCTCCAGCCCCGCGACCCGTCTGGCGACAAACTGCGCATCACCGATCTCGACCGCGTCGTCGGTGGCCCCGCCGGTCGTCCCCCCTAGCGCCGTCTGCAACTTGAGTTGTTCGAGCTCACGCGCAAGCCGCTTCGCGTCTGTGTGCAGGCGATCAACCGTCTCCACCGCTTGTGATTCAGGTACACCCAGCGCTCCGATCACGGCGTGCACCACCGCGCGTCGGCCTTGGAGGTAATCGACGGCGGTATGACCGGTCACCGCCTCGATCCGCCGGACGCCGGACGCCACGCCACTCTCCTGGGTGATTGTGAACGGTCCGATATCGCCGGTGGCACGACAGTGCGTCCCACCGCAGAGTTCCATGCTGACACCAGGCACAGACACCACGCGCACCGATTCCCCGTACTTCTCCCCGAACAGCGCCATGGCCCCGGCGTCGATCGCATCCTGCGTCGGTCGCACCTGGGTCTCGACCGATCCGTTGGCGAGCACCGCCGCGGTGACGTCCCGCTCGATCTCGTCCAGCGCGGTCTGGCTGACCGGGCTGCCATGCGCAAAGTCGAACCGGAGGCGGTCCGGTGCCACCAATGAGCCGGCCTGCTTGACGTGGGCACCAAGCCGTTCACGCAGGGCAGCATGCAGCAGATGAGTGGCGGTATGGTTGCGTCGGATGGCATCGCGCCGCGTCTGGTCGACCGTGGCGGTGACCCGGGACCCGGTGCGGAGGCAGCCCTCGGTCACCTGCACGTGATGGGCCCGTGGTGCTCCTGGCGACAGACGCTCGACCCCGGCCACCGCGGCGACCAGGCCGGTCTCGGTATCCGTCAGCCGGCCGGTATCCGAGACCTGCCCACCGGCCTCGAGATAGAACGGCGTGCGGTCAAGGACCGCGTACCCGCCGGCGCCCGAGCCAAGCTCCGCCACCGCGGAGCGGGTCTCGTCGAACAGCACCAGGATCTCAGTCGAAGAGATCTGTGTCGCGGTGTAGCCGTCGAAGTGATCCGGGCGGGCCAGTACCGAACCCCGCTCATCATCCGACGCGAACTGGAACTGGGTCGCCCCGCCAGCGCCGAAGCTGGCCGTGGCCCGCGATTGGTGCCGTTGGGCATCGAGAGCCACGTCGAACCCCTCGCGGTCGATGGTGATGCCCCGTTCGCTGGCGAGATCCTCCACAAAGTCGAGCGGCAGACCGTACGTGTCATACAGTCGGAATACGTCCGGGCCCGCCAGCACGCCGCGTTGGGCGGCATCGGCCAGCGCCAACTCCAGTCTGGGCAGCCCATCGTTCAGGACGGCGTCGAACCGCTCCTCTTCGGTGTGCACCACCTGCACCACGGTGTCTCGATTGGCCGGGAGCTCCGGGTACGCCGGTCCCATGTCTGTCACCAGCACATCCACCAGCTCATGCAGGAACGGGCCGGTGGTGCCCAGCCGCTTGCCGTGTCGCATCGCGCGACGCATGATCTTGCGAAGCACGTAGCCGCGCCACTCGTTCGAGGGCATGACGCCGTCCGCGATCAAGAACGTCATCGCACGGAGATGGTCGGCAACGACCCGCATCGACACGTCGTGCGGTCCGGGCGATGGCTGCGGCGTGTGCGGCCCGTAGGTGCGGCCGGTAAGGTCGCCGATGGCCCGCAGTAGGGAGTCAAACAGGTCGGTGTCGTAGTTCGAGACCTTACCCTGGAGCACCGCCACGATCCGCTCGAGCCCCATCCCGGTGTCGATCGAGGCGGCCGGCAGCGGGGTCAACGCCCCACCCTCATCCCGGTCGAATTCCATGAAGACGTTGTTCCAGATCTCGACGTAGCGATCGCAACTGCAGTCGATGCCGAGACAGACCGGTTCGCCGCACGGGATCTCGTCGCCCCGGTGGTAGTGGACCTCTGAACATCGGCCGCACGGACCGGTGTCGCCCATGGCCCAGAAGTTCTCCTCGAGGCCTAGTTCAATGATGCGATCCGCGGGCACCAGTCCGCTCCAGATCGCGTGCGCCTCATCGTCTCGCGGAATACCGGATTCGCCCCTGAAAATCGTCGGGTACAACCGGTCCGCCGGGAGTCCCCACACGTCGGTCAGGAGCGTCCAGGCGAACGGAATCGCCTCCGGTTTGAAGTAGTCGCCGAACGAGAAATTCCCGAGCATCTCGAAGAACGTGTGATGACGCCAGGACGGACCGACATTGTTCAGATCGTTGTGTTTCCCACTGACCCGCATGCACTTCTGAGAGCTGGTGGCCCGCGTGTAGGAACGGCGCTCGCGACCGAGGAAGAGGTCCTTGAACTGGTTCATGCCCGCGTTGGTGAACAACAACGTCGGGTCATCGGCCGGCACCAGCGGCGCACTGCGCACGATCTGGTGGTTCTGGCCACCGAAATAGTCGAGAAAACTCTGTCGGACCTCGCTGGACGTCATCCGGCTATTCTTCCATAAAAGGCTGGGCGCCATCGGTGCCGGCCAGGAGCCGCGCGGCGACGCGGTCGGGGGGAAATCCCTGGCGGAGTAGCGCCTGATACACCCGTCGAAAGTGGGCCCGGTCCCGTATCGGGCCATCAACCCGCTTCGCGATGGCGCGCTCAAGCACGGCCTCCTCGTCGAGTTCGTCGAACACCGTATCGACGGCCTGTCTCGCGGTATCGGGCGCAATGCCGAGCGCCTCGATTTCGCGCCTGGCCCGGCTGCGTCCCCGCAGTTTGATCTCAGCCGCCCGGCGAGCCCAGGCGTGCGCCACCCGGGCATCATCGAGTAGGCCGGCGTCGGTCAGGCGTGCGATGGCAGCGTCGACCTCTGGCTCTGGCAGCTCCCGCCGAGCGAGGCGCACCCGAATTTGGGAGGTCGAGTATTCACGCCGCGCGAGGAGTCGCAGAGCGACCTGGTGGGCGCTCCTGGGGCGGGAAGGCACCGTGGCTACACCTGGAAGATCTACGAGTCGCCGAAACGGGTAATGACCGAGTCGGACGCGCCCGCGTCGACCGCCATGCCGAGGAGTTCGGTGATCTCCATGTCACGGCCAGGGTGGCCGTCACCCCTGCCCGGCCGCGGCCGGGGTCGGAGTCACGTAGGTAAGCCAGCCGTGGGTGTCCGGGATGACGCCGTTCACGACATCGAAGAAGCGGCGCTGAATGGCCGCGGTCACCGGACCGCGTCGGCCATTGCCGATCGTGATCTTGTCGATGCTGCGAATCGGCGAGAGTTCGGCCGCGGTGCCGGTGAAGAAGACCTCGTCGGCGATATAGAGCATCTCGCGAGGAATGGGCCGCTCGCGCACCTCCAGCCCCAGGTCGCCGGCCAGCGTCATGATGACCTCCCGGGTGATGCCCGGGAGCACAGACCCGCCAACGGTCGGCGTGAAAATTACCTCATCTCGGACCACGAAAATGTTCTGGCCGCTGCCCTCGCTCACGAGCCCGGATGGGTCGAGCGCGATCCCCTCACTGTAGCCATTGAGCGTCGCCTCCATCTTGATGAGCTGCGAGTTGGCGTAGTTGGCTGTCGATTTCGCCATCGCGGGGAACGTATTCGCCGCGGGGCGGGCCCACGAACTGACCTGGACGTCGACGCCTTTTTCGAGCGCCTCATCTCCCAGATACGCACCCCAACTCCACAACAGAATCGCGGCTTCTACCGGGCATTGGAATGGGTTCACACCCAGTTCGTAGTAGCCACGATAGATCAAGGGGCGGATATAGCACGCTTGGTAGTCGTTGACACGGATCGTCTCCAGCACCGCATCGTGAAACGCGGAGAGCTCGAGATCGTAGGTCATCCGATAGACCTTGGCCGAATCGTAGAGGCGTCGAAGATGCGCGTCGAGGCGAAAGCAGGCAGAGCCGTTGGGCGTCTCGTAACACCGAGCCCCCTCGAACACCCCGCTGCCATAGTGGACGACGTGGGACGCGATGTGAATATTCGCATCGGCCCACTCCACGAACCTGCCGTTCATCCAGATCTTGCCGCTACCCTCAAGTTTCATCACTAGCCCTACTCATCCGCCGTCTTATCAAGCACTTACGAGAGTGTAGTGTTCACCCCGGCCGCCACGCAATAGATTTCCCGCGCGAACCTCGCGGGCGTAGCTATTGGGCTTCGTGGCAGAACGGACAGCGGTCGGCCCTGGCATGCAGCGGCTTGCGACAGTGCCAACAGAAGCCGGCCGGCGGCGTGGCCCGCGGCCGCAAACGGGCGTGGATGTCGCGCGCCATGGACGTGGCCGCCGAGTCGCCAGCGGTCGACGAGTGCGTCGGCATTCCCCGGGGCGGCGTGACCCGCCGTCGGGTGCGGAGGTCCTCCAGATCGGCCATCAGCTCGGTCGCGCGCTGATAGCGGTCGGTCACGGCCGGAGCCAGCGCCTTGAGCACCACATCGGCGAGGTCGGTCGGAATCGCACTGTTGAGCAACCGAGGCGACCGCACCAGCTCACCGCGTTGCAATCGGTCGAGATCGCCAGGTGCGGGTGCGTCGTATGGGAGGACGCCGGTCAGCATCTGATACATCGTAATGCCGAGGGAATACAGGTCGGACGCGAACACCGCTTCGCCCAGGAATTGTTCAGGCGCCATGTAGGGTGGGCTCCCGATGACCGTGGTCCCGTGGGCAGCGATTTCGAGGAAACGCGACGTCCCGAAGTCGGCCACTTTCAGCGTCCCGGATTCCGACACGAGGACGTTGGCGGGACGCAGGTCCCGGTGGATGATCCCCTGCCCGTGGGCGTGCTCCGTCGCCCGACCGATCTGGAGGGAAAAGTCGATGGCGCGGTCGATGTCCAGCTGCCCCCCCTCAACGATGACCGTCTCGAGCGTCTCGCCGGGCACATACTCCATCACGATGAAGAAGATGTTGTCTTGCTTCTCGGCCGTCGTGACCGAGACGATGTTGGGGTGGTCGAGTGAGGCCAGTAGACGCGGCTCCCGCAGGAGCTCGCTAAAGTTCAGGTTCTGCCGGTGTGGCACCTTGAGGGCCACTCTCTTGTTGATCCAGGTGTCTTCGGCCAGATAGACCGTCCCGAATCCGCCGCTACCGAGCGTGGAAACGACTTTGTATTTTCCGAGGGTATGGTCCGCGAACAGCATGAAGAGTCGAAAGTATAGCAGCCCGTCTGAGGGTCGTTATAATCCGCCGATGCCGCCACGGTTCTTTATTCCCGGATTGACCGCGGTCGGACAGCCGGTGCCGATGCCGGAGGACGAGGCCACGCACCTGCGACGGGTGCTGCGGCTGGGAAAGGGCGACATGGTCGCCGTGTTCGACGGGCGCGGCGCCGAGTATCTGGCGCGGGTTGAGGAAGCGACGTCGCGGGTGACCATCGTTCGCCCCTGCGAGGCGATTCCGGCCACGCCGGAACCGGTGGTCGCGTTGACGGTCGCGCAGGCGCTGCTGAAGGGCCGCAAGTTCGACGACGTCGTACGCGATGTGACGATGGTCGGCGCGGTGGCGGTCCAACCCCTGCTGACGGCGCGCACGGAGGGTCGGAGTCGCGACACGGAGCGGTGGGCGCGAGTGGCCGTCGCCTCGGCGAAGCAGTGTCGCCGAGCGGTCGTGCCGGACGTCAGGACTCCGATCTCATTCAACGACGTGTGTCATGACCGGTCGGCACTCAAGCTGCTCCTGGTGGAACCCAGCGCCGTTGGCGCGGGCACCGGACTACGGCAAGTGCGTGAGGGCCCGGCACCGGCCACGGCCCTGCTTGCGGTCGGCCCGGAGGGCGGTTGGACCGACGCCGAACTCGACGCCGCCCGCGCGGCTGGATTTATCGCGGTCACGCTTGGCCGACGCACCCTACGCGCCGACGCGGTCGTCGTATCCGCCGTCTCGGTGCTGCAATATATCTGGGGTGATTTCTAAGTAGACGGAGCGACTTCTAATTAGAGGGGGCTTCGCCCCGCACCCCCCGCGGCATCAGGCTTCGGGCTTCGGCCCCTCAGGCGCCTTCTTCCTAAAGATCATCCCCACCCATTCGTCCTCGGCCGCCCGCCAGATACACGGTCCCCCGGGTTCGTAGGCCGCGGCCACGGCTCGCGCCTCGGTGTCGAGGATCCCGCTGAGTATCAGGTATCCGTCGGGGCGCGAGAGGGCCGAGATCGCCTGGCACTGGGCGGTCAGGGTGGCTCCCGTAAGATTCGCGACGACGATGGGGGCGGTGTCCCGCGTGTCCGCGAGAGACCCGCTGCGCAGCTCAACCTGGTCGGCCACGCCATTCAGGACGAGGGACTCCTCCGCCGAGCCGAGCGCATCCGTGTCCCGGTCGATGCCGACGGCGGCACGAGCTCCGAGCTTGACGGCAGCCACGGCCAGCACGCCTGAGCCCGTGCCCAGATCCAGCACATCCCGGCCGGCCAACTGGACCTGCTGCAACCCCAGCAGCGCCAGCCGAGTCGTGGGATGATGACCGCTGCCGAAGCCGAGCGCCGGTCGTATCTGCACCACGACATCGTCGGCGCCGGCGGCCATCGTCGTCGCGAGGTCCCACGGAGGGGCCACGATGACTCGGCCAACCCGAATCGCGCGCAGGTCGGCTTGCGAGCGCGCCGCCCAGCCGTCGTCGGCGACCGACCTGGTCGATATCCGCACGGCGGGCCCGCACGCGGTGGCCACCGCCACTTGGGCGGCATCACGATCCGGTGCGGACGAGAAGAACACCCGGAGGTGGGCGGTGTCCGTCTCGCCTCTCTCGTCTATTTCTTCAATTGCGGAAGGCGCGAAGTCGTCAACAAGGGCGGCAACGCGATCGGCCAACGTCAACCCACCCTCGTCCCGGTCAGGTCCGCTGACGTCGAGCGCCGGGTGCGGACTAGCCAAAGATGTCTTTGACGCGGTCGAAGAACGGGCGCTCTTCGTCGGCATCGGTGTCGGC
Source organism: Vicinamibacterales bacterium (assembly GCA_029940535.1). Classification (GTDB taxonomy): domain Bacteria; phylum Acidobacteriota; class Vicinamibacteria; order Vicinamibacterales; family UBA8438; genus UBA8438. Next base: position 26,164 of record JAPYUM010000029.1, on the reverse strand, counting down.
GGGGACGGGCTCAAGGACCCGGTTGGACATCGTGGCGTCGAGCTCTTCGATGAGGCTCTTCTGGTCCCGGCTCAGCTTTGTTGGCACCGCCACCTGCACCCGGACGTAGAGGTCGCCGTGACCCCGGCCGTTCACATTCGGCATGCCCTTGCCGCGCAACCGAAAGCGCGTGTCCGCCTGGGTGCCGTGCGGAATCTGGATGGTGGTCGGGTCCGTCAACGTCGGGATCTCGATCTCACCGCCAAGGGCAAGCGTGGGGAACGTCACCGGCATGTCGCAGAGCAGATCGTCGCCGTCTCGCTGAAAGAACGCATGGTCACCCACGTGCACGACCACATAGAGGTCTCCCGGGGGGGCTCCTGGCCCACCGTGTTCGCCCTCGCCGGTCAGCCGCAGTCGCTGCGCAGTGCCGATCCCGGCGGGGATCTTCACCGTGAGCTTTCTCTCGCGGCCAATCTTGCCTTGGCCGTGGCAGGACTGACACGGCTTGGCGATCACCCGGCCGATCCCGCCGCAGGCAGGACACGTACGGGCGACGGTCAGGAACCCCTGCTGGAACCGAACCTGACCGCGTCCCTGGCACTGGCCGCACTTCTCCGGGGTGCTCCCCGGGGCGGAGCCAGAGCCTCCACAGGTGTCGCACGGTTCCTCGCGGGGAAGCTGTAGCGTGGTCTCGGTCCCGGTCGCCGCCTCCGCGAAGGAGATCTCCAGGTCGTACCGGAGGTCGGCGCCACGCCTGACGCCGCCGTGACGACCGCCACCGCTGACCCCGAACAGATCGCCGAGACCGCCCAGGATGTCGCCGAAGTCGGCGAAGATCGTCGGGTCGTAGCCGGCCCCGCCGCTACCCGCGCCGACACCGGCGTGTCCGAAGCGGTCGTACCGCGCACGCTTCTCGCCATCCGCGAGCACCGCGTAGGCCTCAGCCGATTCTTTGAACAGATCTTCGGCCGCTTTGTCGCCTGGGTTCCGATCAGGGTGGTGCTTCAGCGCCATCTTCCGGTAGGCGCTCTTGATCGTCGCTTCGCCGGCGTCGCGAGATACGCCGAGAATCTCGTAATAGTCACGCGTCGTGGTCACGCTTGTGCCACCTTGACCATCGCCGCTCGGAGCAAGCGGTCGCGCATGGTGTAGCCACGGCGCAACTCTTCGATGACCTCACCATCGCGGTGGGTATCGCTGGCTTCCTGGGTTACCGCTTGATGAAGATTGGGGTCGAAATCGGCCCCCAGCGCTTCGATGGGGGTGACCCCGCGCCGTTCGAGCAGGTCCATTAACTGTTTGCGGATGATCTCGACGCCGCGGCGGTAGACCTCGGCGTCCGTCGTGTCGGCCGCCAGCGCTCGCTCGAGGTCGTCTACCACGGGCAAGAGGTCGGTCAGCAGATCCGTCGCGCCATACTCGGCGAGATCACGGCGCTCCCGGTCCGTGCGCTTGCGATAATTGTCGAACTCGGCCGTGGTCCGGAGGAGCCGCTGGTAATGGTCGTCCCGCTGTCGGCGGACCTCCGCGAGGTCCTCCCCGACCGTGCCTCCACCGGCCGCGGCGTCACGGGAGCCGGAGTCACTAACCGCTTCGGGCGGCGGACTGCCGCCCGGCTCGGGTGCGGTCTCGTCGCGCGGGGCCGCCGTGTCCGGCTGCTCCGGGGTCTGTGGGGTGGGCTCAGACTGATCCGTAGGGCGTTCGGCGTGCATCGTCTGCCGGCGGGGGACTGTGGTTCACCAAGACTCGACTGACGGCCTGCGACACGCTGTCTACGGCCGCGATGGCTCGTGAATAGCGCATCCGACGAGGACCGATCACCCCGACGGTACCGGTCTGTCGGCCATCAAAATAGGTTGACGCGATCAGGCTGAACGGCTGCAGGTCGACGGCGGTGTGTTCGGCCCCGATCACCACCGTCAGGCTGCCGGGGTCGACGTCGAGATACTCGCTCAACAACCGCACCAGTCGGTGCTTCTCCTGCACCATTTCCAGAAGCGCTCGGAACGTAGCGAGCGGGACGGGGCCCTCGTCGTCGGAGACCTCGTCGAAGAGGGCCGTGGCCCCGTCCACGAAGACGTTGTCGCGTGGCACCATCTCTTCCAGCGTCGAACTGGCCAGCCGCAGGGATCTGGAGAGCAACGCATCGCACAGCACCTGCTCTTCCCGGAGGTGCTCGATCACGAGGGTGCGTACTTCTCCGAGGGTCAACCCGCGGAATTCGCGATTCAGGTATTGCGCGCCCTGCTCGAGCTCGCTCCGTCGGACCCGTTCCCCGATGTCCACGACCTTGTGGCACGCCTGCTGTCCTTCGGCGGCGACAAGCACCAGAATGCGGGTACCTTCGAGCGGCACGAACTCGATGTGGTCGAATCCGACCACCTCGTTGGTCGGAGCCAGGGCGAATCCGAGATGATGCGACACCCGAGAGAGCTCGTGCGACACGTTCGACAGCACACCCTTGACCGACCCCGCCTGGCGCAGTCGCGCTTCGACCGCCGATGTCGATCGCGCCGCGAGCCGGTGCTCGAGAAGCAGGTCGACGAAGCTGCGGTATCCCAAGTCGGTCGGCACCCGCCCCGACGAGGTGTGCGGCTGCCAGACCAATCCGGCCTCTTCGAGGCTGGCCAGGATGTGCCGCACGGTGGCCGAGGACAGTCCGAAACCGCCGTGCTCCGCAAGCCAGCGCGAAGAGACGGGCGTGCCGTGGTCGATGTACTCCTGCACGAGCGCGGCCAGCACCCCGCGCGCCCGAGCCGATAGGCCGGTGCCGGTGTTTCCCGCTGACATGGAGTGCCGAGGCATGACAGATGCCAGTATACCTTTCGCCAGACGGCTACACGCTGGTCGTCTCGGCGGCGCCACGTGGGGTCCAGCGCAGAGATCCGGCGTCCTGGAAATCGCTGCTGGTCGCGTCCCCGCCGATCTTGCCGTACTTGACCGCGATCAGTTCCGCGAGAATGCTCACGGCGATTTCCTGCGGGGTCACCGCGCCCAGATTCAATCCAACCGGCGCGTGCACACGCCGGAGCTGCTCCGCCGGAATGCCTTCCGCTTCCAGCGCTTCGTAGATTCGCGCCACCTTCGCCCGGCTCCCGATTAACCCGAGGTAGCGCAACTGTTTCGGCGCCAGCGCCCGCAACGCATCGAGATCGTGGCGGTGGCCTCGCGTCAAGATGACCGCGAACGCGTGCGACGGTAACTCGGCCCGGGTCAGCCACTCGGGAATCGCATCCACGACGATTTCCTCCGCCTCGGGAAACCGCTCGGCATTGGCAAATTTTTCGCGATCGTCGATGACGTGCAGGCGGAAGCCAACGGTCTGGGCCGCCTGGCCCAGGTGATAGGCCACGTGGCCCGCGCCGACGAGGTAGAGAGCCGGGGCCGGTTCGAGGGGTTCGATATACACCTCCATCTGGCCTCCACAGATCAGCCCGGAATCTTCCGCGATGTCATCCGCCAGCTCGTACTTGGCGATGACCGGCTCGCGTGTCTCGATGGCGGTCTTGGCCTTCCAGAATGCCTCGTTCTCGTAGCACCCTCCCCCGATCGTGCCCACGATTCGCCCATCCGGGAAGACCAACATCTTGGCTCCTACCCGTTGAGGCGTGGACCCCTGCGCCCGGATGATGGTCACCAACGCCGCAGGTTCGCCACGCTTCAGCGCGTCGGCGACCGCCTCGAATACATCCTCGTTTCTCATTGGTGCCTAAATCAGAATCTCGATGTCGCCGTTGGTTCGCAACTCGGCCACGAACGCCTCGGTGCGCGCCTGCTGTTCCTGTCGCACGAGGAACTCCCGGATCTGCACGCTGGCCTGCGCGAACGGAACCGTGCTCGCGTCGTCGAGCGCCGTCATCTGGATGATGTGAAACCCGAACGGTGTTTCCACAACTCCGCTGGTCTCGCCTGGCGAGAGCGCGAACAGCGCCGCCTCGAACGCGGGGGCGGTCTGCCCCTTGACGACGGTGCCCAGTTCACCGCCGTTGGCGGCCGACCCTTGGTCCTCGGAATGGGCTTGTGCGAGTTCCGCGAAATCACCGCCCGCCGCGAGGTCACTCGCCACGCTCTCGGCGCGCGAACGGGCCGCGGTCTTGTCATCTTCCCCGGCATCCGGACTCAGGCCGATCAAGATGTGTCGGGCCTGGGCCCCGCCGCCTTGGGTGAACTGATCCGTGTGCTGGTCGTAGAACGCACGTGTCGTCTCCACATCGATGTCGACGTCTGGGCTGACCGCCGTCTCGAGCACGAGTTCGACGAGCAGGTCCCTGCGAGTCTCCCCACGAAGAATCTCAAGCGTGGTGTTCCAGTCACTCAGTTGGGTCTCGAACGCTTCGACGGTCGGAAAATTCGACTTCAGGCTCTCGATGCGCTCCTCCACCACGGCCTCATCGACGCCAATGCCCCGCGACTCCGATTCCTGCAGCAACAGATGGAATGACACGAGCCGGTCCAGGACCGACCGATACACCTGGTCACGGAACTGCGTGGGGAGCGCCTGGCCAGCCTGGATCTCCGCGCTTCTGACCGCCCGCTCGAGTTCCTCATTCGTAATATCGTGCGTGTTCACGCGCGCCACGATCTCCGGGAGCGTCTCCGGCACCGGGTCGGCCGAGGGTGGGGCCACGGGCAACGGTTCAAGGGTGCTGGCCGGGTCCACCGCCGCTTCTGGGGGAACCTCGGAGTCCTGGGCGCCGCACCCGAGCCCTAGGCTCAGGCTCACGATCCCGACGCAGCGGACGGTGTGGCTCCAGGCGCGCATCGATCGATTATACCCGGTGGCGTGACTCGCGACGCCGATGGAGGGCACGCTGGTTCGGTGTTGGTCCGGCGCCGGTACAGTTCCGGTCCAGTACCGGCTCAGTGAAGCGGACACCGCTCATCTGGCACCGTGCCGTCGCGGAACGCCTCCAACAGGGGCGCGGGGCACCGCGCCGTGGCCAGCAGCCCGGAGACCGGGTCGACCTCGACGCGGGTGACCCCCGGGGGCTGAGTGAAGTCAGCCGGCTGACGCCCCTCGTGCGCACGCCGCATGAAATCGGTCCAGATCGGCAGCGCCGCCTGGGCCCCGGTCAGGCCAAGCGGACGGTTGTCGTCATGGCCCACCCACACCACGGTCACCAGCGTCGGGGTAAATCCGGCGAACCAGGCGTCTCGCAGGTCGTCGGTGGTGCCGGTCTTGCCGGCCGCGACGCGATCGAAACCGCGCTGGCGGGCGGCGGCGGCCGTGCCGACCTCAAAGGTGCTCCGCAGCATCTGCGTGACCAGAAAGGCGCTGTCGGCGCCGGCTACCCGCACTGGTGGGTCAGGAGGCAAGGTGACGTCGATGCCGTCCCTTCTGCTCACCCCTGCCACGGCGTGAAGCGGCACCCGCTCACCCCCATTCGCCAGCACCGTGTAGGCGGCGGCGACCTCCAGAGGACTGGCCTCGAAGGTCCCAAGCGCCAGCGACGGATAGGGAGGCGGGGTCGTGCCGCCCGACGCGTGGGCCCAGAGCTCGGCGACCGCCGCGAGCCCGGCTCGTTCCGCTACCTTGACTGCCGCCACGTTGCGTGACCGGGCCAACGCCAGACGCGCGGTGACGGCGCCGTCGTACGTCTGTCCGAAATTCGTCGGGCGCCACGGTCGTCCGTCGTGCATGAACGTGGTCGGCTCGTCGTCGATCAGCGAAGACGGGGTGAACGCGAAGTCGGGGTCGTAACGCGCGCGCTCCAGCGCGGCCAGGTACACGAAGGGCTTGATGACCGACCCCGGCTGTCTGCGCGCCCGCGCCGCCCGATTGAACTGGGACCCGTCGTACGAGTTGCCGCCGACAAGCGCACGGATGGCTCCGCTCCGCGGATCCACGGCGACGAGGGCGATCTGCGGATCCGGTGCGGTACTCGAAGCGCTGAGTCCGGCAATATGGCGCAGTCCGTCCTGGACGGCGATCTCCGCCAACCGCTGGAGACGGACGTCGAGCGTCGTCTCGACGCGGACGCCGGGCGCCGGGCCATTGAGCATCGACTCGAGCTGTCCGCCCACCAGATCGGCGAAGTACGGCGCCTCGACGTCGACGAGGGCTGCCCCCGCCTCGATCGGTTCCCGCGAGGCCGCCATCGCAGCGTCAGGTGTAATGAAGTCCAGCTCGACCATCGCCTGCAGCACGGCGTTGCGCCGGGTCCGGGCCCGGGTCGGGTGGCGCGCCGGCGTGTTGCGCTGCGGAGCCTGGATGGTCCCCGCCAACGTCGCAGCCTCGCCAAGCGACAGGTTGTGCAGATCTTTGCCGAACAGCGCCCGCGCGCCCTGGGTGACCCCATGAATCGCGAACGAACCGTGTTGTCCGAGGTAGACCTCGTTCAGGTAGAGCTCCACGATGCGCGACTTGGGCAGCCGACGTTCGAGGAGAAGCGAGAGCGCTTGCTCGTGGAGCTTCCGGGTGAAGGTTTGTCCGGGCGTCAGCATCGTGTTCTTGACCAACTGTTGCGTCAAGGTGCTGGCCCCGACGAGATACGGGAGGTCGCCGGTCAGATTAGTGACAACGGCGGCGGCGATGCGGAACGGGTCGATCCCGGGGTGGTCGAAGAACCGGTGATCCTCGGCCGCCAAGACGGCTTGCACCACCCGACCTGGAATCGCGGCGAGCGGGACAATCCGATGCTTGCGCCGTGCGGCCGCGGACCGGACCGACAGCAGCGGCCTACCCAGCGAGATCCGGGCGGCCTTTCCGTCCGGCGGGATCGCGATGGCACTCACCCGGTCGCGTCCCGCGGCGTCGCGGGTAAACCGCACCCGCACGGTTCGACCGTGGTGCGGACCCTGTCGCTCGATCAGGGTGATGGCGTCCGGCTCCACCGCAAACTCACCCGCCCCCCGCGCTCGGTCTCGTTCGGTGTAGGCCAGCTCATCGAGCCACCCGGCCAAGTCGCGACGGTCGAGCGCTATGCCGGGCGAGATGTCGAACTCGGTCGCGAAGAGCTGGGTCGGCGCCGGCGTCCACTCGACGGCGAGACGCGCATCGATCTCCGCTGACAGCGACCGATACGTCCAGACGCCCGCGACGACCAGCGTGACCAGCAGCAGCGTGGTCAGGCCGACGACGGCGCGGGTCCAACGCGTCCGGGCCCTCCGGCGAGGTGACCGGCGGCGAGTCTGGCGCGTGGAATTGCGATGGGGGGCGGCCACGCCCACGTTATCGGTCGAAGGCGCAGGACACCCAAGACCGGAACGGACGGACTTCTCGAGATGGGGCCGCGCCACGAGCCCCCGCGGACGTGCGCCCCTGGGCGGTGGGAGCGAGGAAGCAATGCGACCTCTTCAGACACGGCTAGCCCCCGACCCCCCGGGCTAACGCGAGCAGCAGCGCCGCCAGTCAACCCTCCCGCCCCAGCGGGTTTCCTGGCGAGGTGTTCGGCTGGCAAGGCGCAAGGAGGGAGCATGCAGACGGCATGTGACCGACGCAGCAACGCCGCCAGACGGGCACCTCGCCAGGAAACCCCTAAACGGCCACTACCCAGTGGTGGCGCGTGTCGAGCGTCGGGTCGGTGACGAGGCGGTCGATCAGGGCGGGTCCGTACCGGTTGAGAAAAAAGAGCCCCGCGATGGTCCGTTCCTGGGGCGTGCCGGATGGAAACAGCTGGGTCTGGGCCCGCGCGAACTGGCGCCGCAGGGTTTGATCGCGGCGCTTGGCCGCCTGCACCACCTTGTTGCGCAGATTCTTGAGGTCACGCTCCATGCGTCCCCGCGTGGACTCGGCCGCGCCGGCCAGGGTCTGGTCGACGGCCGTCACCGCCACGGCGAGGGCCTCCATCTGCTCACGCACCGTCGCGTCCGCCGCGCGCATCGCCTGGTCTACAGACTCTGGCAGTTGTGCCCCCAGCAGCTCATTCAGGAGCGACTCGTCCCGGCGGTGCAGCGTCTCGACCGCCAAGTTATGGCGGCGGACGAACTTGATGACGGCGGCGTCGACCAGTGAGACGGTCATCCGCAACGCCATGAGTGGCATGGGGACATCGAAGTGCGCGTAGACCGCTTTCAGCTGCGCGAGATAGGCCAGCTCGTTCGGTCCTGCGACGTAGCACACGGTCGGGAACAGGCGGTCCTGGACCACGGGACGTAGCAACACGTTCGGACCAACCGCCGCCGGGTCGTCATGAAGCCGGCTCAGCAACACCTCGCCGCTGATCGTCTCGTCGCCGATCCGGAACTGGTCACCATCTCGACGAATCGGGAGACGCCGCTCCCCGAGCTGGAACAGCGCCACCGAGTCCGGTTGCGCATCAACCTGGGCATGGAATCCAGCCGCACGCAGGCGCTCTCCGGCGGCGCCCGCTAACGTGGCGGTCACCCCGGGCTGGCGGACCTCCCGTTCGAACAGCGGCGCGGCCAGGGGTTTGGCGGCCGGATCGGATGCGTCGAACACGACCAGCCCAAGGTGTCCGAGACGCTGCTCGATCCAGATCGCGAAAGCTTCCACCAGCCCGTGTCCCTGCGCATAGGCCTCTCGCAGGCCGGTCGCCACCTCATCGGTGAAGTCAGTCTGCGGCAGCGAGTCCGTCAACTGGTCGAGCAACCCGACAATGTCGTCGCCCAGCCGCACCGTGGCGGCCGGCGTACCCGCCGCGGTCGGTGGCAACGAGAGCGCCAAGGTCGCCACGGACTGTTCGGCGTCGAGGATGTGACACGCGTGGATCTCGTCAAGGTCGTGATCCTCCGCATCGACCCAGAAGACGGCCACCGTCGGGACGCCGTGGCGTGCCTCGACCTGTCGGGCCAGCCGGATGGCGGAGATCGCCTTGAGCAGTGTGTAGAGTGGTCCCCCAAACAGTCCAGCTTGTTGCCCGGTCACGATCGCGACCGTATCCAGACTCGACAGACGTTCCGCGGCGGCGATGGCCTCCGGCGGGGCGTGGCGGGCGCGTTGCTGCGCGGCTACGATGTCCGCCATGGGCTTCAGTCGCGGCGAAGCCCGACGAGCGCTGATGGCCGCTCGCCAGGCGTCGTCGTCATCAGGGTCGCCGGCGAAAAACGGCGCCGCGGCGCCAAAGTTCGTCGAGTAGTCAGCCGCCAGGCGCTTGATACCGGGAAAGCGTCCGATATCGACCGCAACTGAGTCAGGAAGAGACGAGGTGGCAGGGTCCGCAGGCACGGGGCAGCACTGTTGCAGAGCCGGCGTGGGGGTGTCAAGACAGTGGGTCGTCTTCGGGGTCGACCAGGACGGCCACCGATAGCAACCGTGTCGCGCTACCGGATCGCCGCCATAGTGCTGAAAATAGTGCACTTCCGTGCTATTCTACGAACCCAGGTGGAGGTACAGGCCCCCTGACACACGACGACGAGAACCCGATAGCCCCTCCGGGCACTTTCGGTCCCTATCGGGTTATGCACCAGATCGGGGTCGGCGTGCTCGGGCCGGTCTTCCGCACCTACGAGCCGGACGGCGACCGACTGGTCGCGCTCAAGGCGTTCCATCTCGATCTCACCCCTGAACGTGCCCGCACGCTGGCCGAGGCGCTGCAGGCTATCGCCCGAGTTAGCGGTTCACACCCGGCGCTCGTCACCGCGCTCAATGGCGGGTTGTCTGACGACGTTCCATATCTGGCGGCGGAATACGTCGCCGCCGAGTCGCTGGACGTCGCGATTCGGCACTACGCTCCCGCCCCGGTCGAGGACGCGTTACCGCTCATCGTGCAGCTGGCGGATGGGCTCGACACCGCGCACGCGTGGGGCCTCACGCACGGCGCCCTGCATCTGCGCGACATCTTTGTCACGCCGGAGTTGGCCCGGATGACCGGATTCGGCGTGGTCCCGGCACTGGAGCGGGTGGGGTTGCGTGGACCGCTTCGGCGGCCCTACACCGCGCCGGAGCAGCTGTCGAGCGGCGAGTGGGGACCGGGCGCGGATCGGTTCGCCCTGGCGGCCATCGTCTACGAACTGCTCACAGGACGCCGGGCCACGGGCACCGCGGAGCAGTTGACGGAACGGCTGGACGGGGTGTCGGGAACGCGCAGTGCGACGCGGCTGGCACCGCTGTTTGCGGCGGCGCTGGCCATCGAACCGACAAAGCGCCCGGGGTCGGCCCGACTCTTCGCGGACCAGTTGGCCGACGCCGTGGGCTGGACCGGCGCCGAAGCGGTTCGGGAGGCGATGACCCGTTCGGACGGGCCGGAGACCATCGACCAGGCTGATGCGGAGAATCCGGCGAAGAGTTCGGTCGCCGGCGCGGTCGCAGAGACCGAGGGGGTAGCAGGCATGGCGAACAGGGACAGACCCGACGAGAAGCGGAAGTCTGAGCTCGACTGGAGCGAACGCAGCTTGGATCGTGGAGAGGCGGAGGAGCTGCGTCAGACCGAGGAGTACCAGCCGCGCCCCGTTGGTCCACCGCCGGGGTTCGAACGCCCCCCCGAGCCGGAGCGAGACGCTCCGCGGGCTAACCGTATGGACGGGATCGACACGGACGACGGACTGGACTACACGCTGGACCAGACCCTGGGACAGGTGCAGGATGCGGCAGCGGCGCGGGCGGCGGCTCAGGCGAAGGATGAAGCCCTTGATGAGACGATCGGCATTCCCTCGCGCGTCGACGGCAGCCGGCCGGATGACCGACCATCGGCCGCCGAGTCCTGGGATCTGGATCTGTCCGCCGCGCTCGACCCAGACGTCGACGAGGGTGACGGCGTCGACGCTCCGCCGGTATCCCTGTTCGATGACGTCGAGATGCCCGAGCCGGGGCCGTCAGCCGAACCAGCCGCGGCACGGCAGACCCTGGGGGGAATATCGATGCCGCTTCGCGGCGCGGACCCGAATGACGCCCCTGGGTCCTACGATGGATTGGACGACGAAACTCTGATCATCGAACCAGGCCGGGCTCAGGCGGAAGGTGAACGCGTGGCGACCGAGCCACCGGATTCACTGGTCGCCGGCCCGTACGAGCCGGTCCGGCTGAGCGATCTCGCCGATCGACTGGGCGACGACCCGGACGATGCTGACGAGTACGACGACGAGG
>JAPYUM010000029.1:0-15098 GCA_029940535.1 Vicinamibacterales bacterium | reverse complement strand
CGACGACGAGGTCTCCGCCGCGTCCGACCGGTTCAGTGACCAACCGGATCAAAACTCGAACGGTCTGCAGGCCCGAGACGGGGACCACCGGGCACCGGTACGGTCCCGCAGGGGCCCTGCGACACCCACTGACCTGACGGAGTACGACTACGAGGACGACGACCAGGAGGACGAACCGAGAGACGACGAAGCCGGCCCGGTCGTGGCCGGGTGGGCGTCATCGACGCGCCGGCTGCCGGTGGTGTTGATCGTCGTGGGAGTCATTGCCGGCGCCTTCGCGATCGGGTTTGGTTGGCTGTCAAGCGGCGGCGGCGAGAACACGACCGCCGACGCGAGCCTGACGACTGGCGTCGAGGACCCGGGAACGAACGCGGCGTCGGTGACCCCGGACGATGCCGGCGGTCGCGAGTTCAGCGAGGCGACCATCTCCGACCCGCCGACATCCGTCGCGGGGGTCGAAGCCCCCAGCCCGGCTCCGCCCCCCGCCCCACCGCCAGGCCCCGCGCCGGCGGCGAGCGACGGCCGGATCCTCATCCGGTCCACGCCACCCGGCGCCCAGGTCACGGTCAACGGCGAGCCACGGGGGACAACGCCGCTGGCGCTCTCCGACCTGCAGTATGCCGCCTACGATGTGAGGCTCACGTTCGAGGGTCATGAGACCGAGGACCGCCGTCTGACGATATCGGCCGACGACCCGATCGCGGCGGTCCAAGCCCAACTCACTGCGGTCGCTGTCGCTGGAATCGCGCCGCTTGGGGTAGGATCCATTTTCGTCGACACTCGGCCACCCGGAGTACAGGTGTGGCTTGACCAGGAATTCGTCGGCGACACTCCGATGGTCATACCTGATGTGGCGGCCGGTTCCCATGACGTCGAGTTCAAGCACGACGGTTATCGCGAGTGGGCGACGACCGTGCAAGTTGGCTCAGAGACACAGGCTCGCGTGACCGCCTCGCTTGCTCCCGCCCCCTGATGATCGCAGTTCTCGCTCTCGAAAACGGAACCTGGTATCGCGGGACCGCGGCTGGCGCCACTGGTGTCGCGCGCGGCGAGGTCGTATTCAACACGAGCATGACCGGCTATCAGGAAGTCTTGACCGATCCGTCCTACGCCGGACAGATCGTCACCATGACATCGCCGCAGATCGGCAACTACGGCGTGGCCGCCGAAGATGTCGAGTCGCAGGGACCTCAGGTGGCCGGCTTTGTCATGCGCGACGCGTCGCGCATCGCCAGCAACTGGCGGGCCGACGGGACCCTCCGCGATTACCTCACGGACAACGGCGTGGTCGCGATTACCGGTATCGACACCCGGGCGCTGACCCGCGTCTTGAGAACGGCCGGGGTCATGCGCGGCGTCATCGGTACGGGGCATGTGGATCCGGACGAGTTGGTGGCCGAAGCGGGACGCGTGACCCCGATGGCGGGGCTCGATCTGGTGCGCACGGTGAGCTGTACCGAATCGTTCGACTGGCCGTCCGCCGACGGCTCTGGTCTGGAACCGGAGGGGTTTCGGCTGCCGCCGCAGCGGCGCGCCGGTCGCCCGCTTCGTATCGCGGCGTACGATTTCGGGCTGAAGCGGAACATCCTTCGACGCCTCGTGGCGCACGGGTGCGAGGTCAAGGTCTTTCCCGCCGCCGCCCTGGCTGACGAACTCTTGGCCATCGAACCCGACGGCGTCTTTCTCAGCAATGGACCGGGGGACCCGGCCGCCCTGCCCTACGCCGTGACCGCGGCGCGCGCCGTGCTCGAAGCCGACGTCCCGGTCTTTGGCATCTGTCTGGGGCATCAGGTGCTGGCCCAGGCGATGGGTGGCGCCACCTACAAGCTGAAGTTCGGACATCGCGGAGCGAACCACCCGGTCAAGCAGGTCGCGACCGGGCAGGTCGAGATCACGAGTCAGAACCATGGATTCGCGGTCGACCCGGCATCGCTCCCGGATGAGGTCGAGGTGACCCACCTCAACTTGTACGACGGCACGGTGGAAGGCCTCCGGCATACCCGCCATCCTGCCTTCTGCGTGCAGTACCATCCCGAGGCGTCGCCGGGGCCACACGACGCCGACTATCTCTTCTCCCGGTTTCTCGAGGAAATGGACCGGCGGGCGGTCTAGCGCCCCCGCCCCCCTGGCCTGCTGACGGATTTCATGCCACGCCGCACGGATATCAAACGGGTTCTGGTCGTCGGCTCCGGTCCGATCGTGATCGGGCAGGCCTGCGAGTTCGACTACTCGGGCACACAGGCCTGCAAGGCGCTGCGCGCCGAGGGGCTTGAGGTCGTGCTGGTCAACTCGAATCCGGCGACCATCATGACCGACCCGGAGGTGTCTGACCGCACCTACGTCGAGCCCCTGACGTGGGAGGTGGTCCGGGCAATCATCGAGAAGGAGCGGCCCGATTCCCTGTTACCGACGGTCGGGGGCCAGACCGCGCTGAACCTCGCCATCGATCTCGACAAGCACGGCGTGCTCGAGGAGTTCAACGTCACCCTGATTGGCGCCTCCATCGAGGCGATCAACGTGGCCGAAGACCGGCTGAAGTTCCGTGAGGCCATGGAGTCGATCGGCATCGATTTGCCGGCCAGCGAGTACGCCACCTCGATGGACGAGGCGTTGGGCATCGTCGAGCGACTTGGGTTCCCCGCCATCATCCGGCCCTCGTTCACGCTGGGCGGTGTCGGCGCCGGCATCGCGTACAACATCGAAGAGTTTCACGAGGTCGTCGCCCGAGGCATCGAGTTGAGCCCGGTCCACGAGATTCTGATCGAGGAATCGGTCATCGGGTGGAAAGAGTTCGAGCTCGAGGTGATGCGCGATGTGGCCGACAACTTTGTGGTGGTCTGTTCCATCGAGAACATCGACCCCATGGGCGTTCACACCGGTGACAGCATCACCGTGGCGCCGGCCCTGACGTTGACGGACAAGGAATACCAGCGGATGCGGGACGCGGCGCGGCGCATCATCCGCCGCGTCGGGGTCGAAACGGGCGGCTCCAATATTCAGTTCGCAGTGGACCCGACCGACGGGCGCATGGTGGCGATCGAAATGAACCCCCGTGTGTCACGGTCGTCCGCCCTGGCCTCGAAGGCGACCGGCTTCCCCATCGCCAAGATCGCGGCCAAGCTGGCGCTCGGGTATCGGTTGGATGAGATTCAGAATGACATCACCCGAGTGACCCCGGCGTCGTTCGAACCGACTATCGACTACGTCGTGGTCAAGATTCCGCGATGGACCTTCGAAAAGTTCCCCCAGGCCGACCGCACGCTGATGACCCAGATGAAGTCGGTGGGGGAAGCGATGGCGATCGGACGGACCTTCAAGGAGGCATTTCTCAAGGGGATCCGCTCGCTCGAAATCGGGTCGGACGCCAGGCTGTTCGGCCAGCCAGGAACATCGCCGGCAGACGAAGACGACACGGCGCTGAAACACCAACTCGTGGTGCCGACCGACCGGCGTATGTTCGCGGTGTTTCGGGCGCTCGAACGTGGGTGGAGTGTCGAGCGGGTGCATGAGGTGACTCGCATCGACCGGTGGTTCCTGACCCAGTTCTCCGAGCTCGTCGACTTGCAACGGTCGGCCAACGTGGTCGGGTTGCGCGAGATGTCGCGCGAGCTGCTGATCGAGCTGAAGCGGGCCGGATTTGGCAGCGCGGAGCTGAGCGGTGTACTCGGAGCCGAGGAGGGTCTCATCCGGGAGCGGTACCGGGAAGCGAGGGTGCAACCGGTCTACAAGCGCATCGACACCTGCGCGGCCGAGTTTGAGTCCTTCACACCGTATCTCTACGGCACCTACGAGCAGGAGTGCGAATCGGAACCGAACGACCGGCGGAAGGTGGTCATTCTCGGGTCCGGACCGAATCGGATCGGGCAGGGGATCGAGTTCGACTATTGCTGTTGTCACGCGGCCTTCGCGTTCAAGGACGAAGGGCTCGAGACCGTGATGATCAACTGCAACCCAGAAACGGTGTCGACCGACTATGACTCGGTGGACCGACTGTATTTTGAGCCTCTCACGTTGGAAGACGTGCTGGCGGTCATCGAGAAGGAGCGCTCGGCCGGCGGCGAGGTCGCCTGTATCGTCCAGTTTGGTGGGCAGACGCCGCTGAAGCTGGCGCTGTCGTTGCAGGAGGCCGGGGTCACGATTCTCGGTACCTCCCCAGATTCGATCGATCACGCGGAGGACCGGAAGCGGTTCTCAGCGCTACTGTGGGAGTTGGGTATCCCGCAGGCGCCGAGTGGACTGGCCACGTCACGCGAAGAGGCACGCGAGGTGGCGGCCACCATCGGCTACCCGCTCATCGTGCGTCCGTCATATGTGCTCGGTGGACGAGCGATGGCGATCGTCTACGACGCGGGCGCCCTCGACCGATACATGACCGACGCGGTGGATGCGTCTCCAGAGCATCCAGTCCTCATCGACAAGTTCCTCGAAGATGCCTTCGAGCTCGATGTGGACGCCGTGGCCGACGCCACCGGCGCCGTGGTGATTGGCGGCGTCATGGAGCACATCGAGGAGGCTGGTATCCACTCCGGTGACAGCTCCTGCGTGGTGCCGCCGTATCTCGTCGAGGAACGGCATCTGGCGACCATCCGGGACTACATGCGTCGGGTCGCACGGGCCCTCAAGGTCGTCGGGCTCGTGAACGGCCAGTTCGCCATCAAGGACGAAACCGTCTACGTGATCGAGATCAACCCGCGTGCGTCGCGCACGGTCCCCTATCTGTCGAAGGCGACCGGCGTGCCGCTGGCGAAAGTGGCCGCGCGCGTCATGACCGGCAAGACGCTGGCCGACCTGGGTCTGGTGGACGATCTCAAGGTCTCCGGCGTGTTCGTCAAGGCCCCCGTCTTCCCGTTCGTGCGCTTCCCCGGCGTCGACACCATTCTCGGTCCGGAGATGAAGTCGACCGGCGAAGTGATGGGCGGCGCCGATACCTTCGGCTCGGCCTACGCGAAGGCGCAGCTCGCGGCGGGGAACCAACTACCGCACAAGGGCACCGCGTTCATCAGCGTCAACAACGACGACAAGGCCAACGTGCTGCCGGTGGCACGAGACCTGGCCGAGCTGGGCTTTGCACTTCTTGGCACCAGCGGCACGGCGGCATACCTCCAGGCTCACGGCCTCGACGTCGAGCTCGTGTACAAGGTAAACGAAGGCCGTCCGCACATTGGTGACCGCCTCAAGAATCGTGAAATCGACCTGGTGATCAACACCCCCCTCGGGCGCGAGTCGTTCTTCGACGACCAGGCGCTGCGGCGCATCTCGACCGTACTCGGTATCCCCTGCGTCACCACGCTCACCGGCGCCGCCGCCACCGTCAGCGCCATCCGCGCGATGCGGGACGAGTCGCTCGACGTTCGCCCGCTGCAGGACTACCACGCCGCCCTCACCCGCTAGGTTTCCCGACGAGGCGCCAGTCTGGCGGTGCTGCGTCGGTCACATGCCGCCTGCATGCTCCCTCCTTGCGCCTAGCCAGACAGACGCCTCGTCAGAAAACCCCCTGGGCGTGCGAGACAGGGAAGCGTCCGCCTTCGGCGTCGCTTCCTGAGCGTCCGGGAAGCCGCTTGGATTCCGGTGCGACTGCCGCAGGAACTGCCACGCTCATGCTTGCGGCCCCTGGCAGCATTCGCAAGTTCCTGTCAGGAACACCGTGCTTTGCGGGAGTGCCCGGGTGACACGGTGTTTGCAGAACCGGCCGTGTGGTCGCTCCAGCCGTTCCTGCCGCCATCGCCACCCTCGTTGGCGTGTGGACCGGTGTCTGGTTCCCGTGGCCGCTCCTCATCGCGCGCACGGCGGCAGTGACCGCCTGGGCGCTGGCGGTTGCGGTCGCCGTGCGCGGTGGACGACCGGCCGTCGTGGCCAGTCTCCTGGTCGCGGGGTTCTGGACGTCCGGCGTGCTGCTGGGCGCCACCCGCAGCCAGGCGGCCACCGAGACCCCGCTGGCGCGTTGGTTCGCCGAGCAATCGGGCGCAGACATCGGCCGCGTCGGGCCGGTCTGGCTTGAGGGGCGTCTGCGCGCCGACGCGTCGCCGACCGACTACGGCGCCGCCCTCGCTCTCGCCGCCACCTGGGTCGGAAGCCCGGGGCGGGGACGTTCCGTGTCCGGTGGGCTCCGGTTGTCCGTGGGAGGTGACCTGGCGTCGACCCGCATCGCCGAGTGGCGCGCAGGACGGCTCATCCGCGTCTCGGCGACGCTCCGCCCGCCACCGGTCTATCGAAACCCGGGTCAGCCAGACCAAGAACGACGCCGGGCGCTGGCCGGTACCGTACTGCTCGGGTCGGTCAAGAGCGCACTGCTCGTCGACGTGGTCCGCGGCGGCTCCCTGACGGCAGAACTGGCGGCGCGGGTCCGAGCGTGGGTCCGCCGCGGGGTGGACCACACGGTCGGCCGGCATGGACGCCGCTCGGCCGCCATCGTCACCGCGGTGCTCATCGGCGACCGGGCCGCGCTCATGGCCCTCGACGATGACACCATCATTCGGCTGCAAGAAGGCGGCACCTATCACGTGATCGCGATTTCCGGCGGCAATATCGCGATTCTGACCGGCCTGCTGCTGCTGCTCGGTCGCGGCGCCGGGTGGCGCCCGCGTCATGTCTCCCTCGGGGTCATCCTGGCCTTGGTGGCCTACGCATACCTGGTCGGAGAGGATGCCTCGGTCGCGCGCGCCACGACCGCCGCCGTGCTCGTGCTGAGCGCGGGCCTCCTCGACCATCGCACCCCGTCGATTAACGTGCTGGCGGTCGTGGCCCTGGCCGTCCTGACCGTCTCGCCGTTGAGCCTGTTCGACGCCGGGTTCATCCTGACCTTCGGGGCGACGCTCGGCATCGTGCTGGGGGTCGCGCCACTGTCCGAGGTTCTGCAGCGCATACCGGCCCGTTGGTGGGACTCGGTCCCCGGGTGGGCCCCGCCGGCCGCGATGCTGCTGGCCGCGACGTTGTGCGCCGAAGCAGCGCTGATGCCGGTCGGCGCTGTGCTGTTCGGGCGGGTCAGCCTGGCGGGGATCTTCCTCAATTTCCTGGCCATTCCCCTGATGACCATCACCCAGATCGCGGGCATGCTGGCCGCCGGGGTGGCAGGGGTAAGCGAGCCGCTGTCGGCCTTCGTCGGGTGGGTCGCCCATGTCGCCGCGACCCTCCTGGTGGAGTCGACCCGCTTTCTCGACCTGTTCCCGTGGCTGGCCTTTCGGGTACCGCCGCCGGCCTGGTCGACGATGGTCGTCTACTATGCGGGGCTGCTCTCGCTGCTCTGGCCGGGTCGCGGCGCACTGGCGCGGGCGCTCAGCCGGCTCCTGTGGGCGGCGACCGCCCTCTGGATCCTGTCGGCCCCGTGGCGGCCCGCGCTCGTCGGCCCACCGCCGGCAGGTCGGTTGCGCGTCACGTTCCTGGATGTGGGTCAGGCGGATGCCACGCTGGTGCAGACCCCTGATCGCGCCGCGCTCCTTGTCGACGCGGGCGGCACCCGGAGTCCTCGGTCCGACATCGGGTCCCGCGTAGTGGCACCGGCGTTGTGGACGCTTGGAGTCCGACGACTCGCGGTGGCGGCGCTCAGCCACGGTGACCCGGACCACGCCGGCGGTCTGGGTGCCGTGCTCCGGGACTTCCGGCCCCACGAAGTCTGGGATGGCGTACCGGTGCCGAACCACCAGGAGCTCGACGCGCTGCGCATCCAAGCCGACCGCCTCGGCATACGCTGGCGACAGGTCGCACTCGGCGACCGGATCCGTTTCGGTCCCGTGTCGATCACGATCGCGCATCCGCCGGCGCCAGACTGGGAGCGTGTGCGCGTACGGAACGACGACTCGGTCGTGCTCGATATTCGGTATGGCGGAGTCGCGGTGCTCCTCCCGGGTGACATCGGCCGCGACGTCGAGGGGTCGGTGGTAGCGTCGCTACGACCGGCGCCGTTTCGTATCGTCAAGGTGCCTCACCACGGAAGCGCGGGGTCGAGCACCCCGGGATTCGTCGCGGCGCTGGCACCATGCCTGGCCATTGTGAGCGCCGGCCGCACGAACTCCTTCGGGCATCCCGCCCCGGACGTCGTGCGGCGGTACCGGGAGGCCGGCGCGCTGGTGCTCGAGACCGCCCGCGCCGGCGCCATCACGGTCGAGACCGATGGCATTGCGATCCAGGTGCGAACCGCATCCGGTCGTCACCTCGAGTACCGAGCGGGTGGTGTCGGCTGCGCTCCTCTCCCGACCGGGAGAGGGACGGAGTGAGCGCCGCCACGCCATCGGCCTGGCGAGCCCGAACTCGGTGATCAGCGGACGACGGCGGGTTATCGAGCCGCGTTCTCTGCCTGGCGGGCGCCGGCCAGGATGTTGGGAAGTCCGTAGTTGCCCTCGTGACAGGCATACTCGAACATCGCCTCGCCACGCTTCATCGGAATCTGAGCCGTAATGGGCGCGGTAAACGTCGTCGCATCGTCGACGGTGAACTCGTACAGCAGCGTATCTTCCGCGACCCGGGTAAACCGCTCTGTCAGGCTGAGCGTCGTCCCATCGCCGGCCGCCATCGTGACCGAGGGGCTGAAGCTTGCCGTCTTGTCGGTATAGTTCGTCGACTCGACCACCAACGTGTCGCCGTCCCAATAGCCCCGGGAATCGCCCATCCACTGCCTGACCCCCTCCGGCAGATGCGGGCGACCGTCGAGCGGCACGACCCGGGCGTCGTGCACCATCTCGTGGAGGATGACGACGTGGTCCGGCGTCTGGAAAATCTGCAAATTTTGGTTGTATCCGGCCGGCACGACCGGCGGACCGGAGTTGAACCCCAGGAGACAGCGCTCCGCCAGCCCGCGATCTTCCCAGCTGTCAGCCCCGATGCCGGCCGCGCGGACCCGCACCGGACGAGACCCGGGGATGTCCTCGCCGAGCGACAACTCCACCATATTCAACGCCGGTTGGAGCGGCGGCACCCGGCCGTTCTCGGGTGACACGATCAGCGAGGTCCGGTTGTCGTCGACTACGCCGGCACCACGATCGAACCAGAAGTTGTTGTAGCCGCCCACCGGGGCGCCCACCGGGAGGGGCTCAGTCCGCACCTCACTCGGCCGGTCGGCGTCGATGGCACTCTGGACCGCCCGCGCCTCGATCTCGGCCACCTCTTCCGCTGTCAGCACCGCTTTCTCGCCCCGATCGGCCGGACGCTGGAGCGGAGTGAGGGTTCGAAAGTCCCAGACCCCCTGCAAGTCGGGCCGGCCGTCAGCCGTGCGCGGCACCGACCCGCGTCCCGTCTGGGCGGACGTCGTCCCGACGCCGCCCCACGCAAGGGCACACACCACCAGGGCCATCGTCCATCGCCACCTGTGCATCTGTTCCCCTCCCAAGGTCTACGGACACTGTTGAGACCATCATGGCGTCCGGCCGGGACGATTGCAACAACCGCCACGTCCGTCCTCGTCTGGCAACACCCGGCGTCTCGACACGACCGGCAAGAACACAACCCGTCAGGGTGTGTCCGGGGTCGAGCCAGCCGGTGGTGTCCGCTTCACCGCTTGCCACTCGCGCTCCAGCTCGTCGCTGGTGGCGTCGTGCAGTGACCGCCCGGTGGCCGCGAGTCGCTGCTCAACCGCACGGAACCGGCGGGTGAATTTGTTGTTCGCGGCGCGCAGCGCCGACTCCGGGTCGATCCGGAGCTTGCGAGCGAGGTTGGCCACGGTGAAGAGCAGGTCACCCAGCTCCTCTTCAACGTGAACGGCATCGGCGGCCGCCATCGCCTCCTTCAGCTCGGTCATCTCTTCGTCGACCTTCTTTAAGACGTCGCCCGCCTGGTCCCAGTCGAACCCGACGTTGGCGGTGCGGGCACCAATACGCGCAGCACGCAGCAGGGCCGGCAACGACTCGGGAATCCCGTCCAGCAGGGTCTCGCGGGTCGGCTTCCCGGCACGCTCGCGCGTCTTGATCTGCTCCCATTGCTCCTTGACCTCGCGCGGGGACAAAGTCGAGCCGCCGGTGGTCACACCATCGCCGAACACATGGGGATGTCGACGCACCAGCTTCGCGTTGATCGCGTCGGCGGCGTCGGCAATCGTAAAGTGGCCCTCGTCGGCACAGATCTGCGCCACAAACACCGCCTCGAGCAGCAAGTCACCCAGCTCGTCACACAGGGCGGTGGGGTCACCCCGGTCGATCGCATCGACCACCTCGTAGGCCTCTTCCAATACAAACGGTCGCAGCGTCTCCAACGTCTGCTCGCGGTCCCACGCGCACCCGTCGGGCGAGCGGAGTGTACGCATCAGTTGCACGAGGCGCTCGAAACGGTCACCGGAGGTTTCGTCAGGGGTGGCCACGGAAGGCGGCGTGAGTTTCGTCATGGTACCAGCGGCCGGTCGAGAACGTATGCTAGCATCCGGGCTTTGCTTGCGGAGAATGCATGGCAGCACCCCCTGAAATCTCGTTCAACGCGCTGGTCGTCTCACTCGCCACGACGGCCGCCGTCCATCTCGGTGACGTGGCCGAATCGACCACCGGCCAGAAAATGCCGCCCAATCTTGAGGCGTCGGGGCACATGCTCGATCTGCTGAGCGTGCTGGCCGAGAAAACCAAGGGCAACCTGACCCCGGACGAAGAGCGCTTCCTGACCCAAGTGCTCTACGAATTGCGTATGCGGTTCATTGACGCCAAGAAGGCCGACCCGGGGGCTGACTCGATCGTGACGCCGTAACGGCAAGGCACGAGATGCGGGTCAGGTTTCTTGGCACCGGGACATCATCGGGCGTGCCGGTCGTGGGGTGCGACTGCGAGACCTGTCAGTCGAACGACCCGCTCGACCGTCGTTGGCGGCCGTCGATCTATCTCGAGTTGTCCGACGCCACCCGGGTCCTGGTCGATACGACCCCGGATTTTCGCACCCAGGCGCTCACCTACGGCATCACCGGTCTGGACGTGATTCTGTTCACGCACTATCACGCCGACCACATCATGGGTCTCGACGACGTCCGGCCCTTCAACTTCCGGCAGCCGGCCGCGATTCCCTGCCTGGGTGACGCGTCCACGCTGGCCGCGCTCCGGCGGGTGTTCGCCTATGCGTGGGACCCCGCGTCGCCTCGCGGCGGCGGGTTGCCTCGGCTCCGCCTGGTGGAGGTCACCGGCCCGTTCTCGATCGGCCCCTCCCGCGTGGTGCCGGTGCCGCTCTTCCACGGCAGGCATCCGATACTCGGGTACCGCGTGAACAACTTCGCGTACCTGACAGACTGCAGCCGGATCCCGAAGACCTCGATGGCGTTGCTTGAAGGGGTGGATGTGCTCGTGCTCGACGCCCTGCGCCACCGTCCGCATCCGACCCACTTTTCGCTGAGCGAAGCGGTCGAGACGGCCGCCCTCATCGGCGCCAGACAGACCTACTTCACCCACATGTGCCACGACCTTCCGCACGCTGAAACCTGCGCCTCGCTCCCCCCGGGCGTCACGCTGGCCCACGACGGCCTCGTCATCGACCTCTAGCGGTTTTCCGACGAGGCGCCCGTCTGGCGGCGTTACTGCATCATCGAACTTTTTCAGCCGCCTCCCAGATTGGTTTCTTGGGGCGGGGCGTCTCATCTGGCCTCGTTGCTGACTCGGGCGAGCGCAGCGTCTCGGGCAGGTGAACTATCATTAGGGGTTTGTCGATGACACAACACGCTCACGACCCGGACCAGGTCGACATCATTCACTTTCCGGACGATACCCTGCCCAACGGCTGGCATCAGCCGGTACTTGCGCTGGGCAACTTCGACGGTGTCCATCGCGGGCACGCGAAAATCATCGACCGTGTACGACGCCGGGCCGACGAGCGCGGCGTCACGGCGGCCGTACTGACCTTCGATCCCCATCCGTCCCGCGTGGTCCGTCCCGACAAGGCGCCACCGTTGCTGATGACCAGCCGGCAGAAGCTCGATGTGCTGGCCGAAGCCGGGATGGCCGGAGTGGCGGTGGTCCGGTTCACCGAAGAGCTCTCGCGCTGGGACCCCGAGATGTTTGTCCGCACCGTCCTCGTGGAATGGCTGCGCGTGGCCGAGGTCTGGGTGGGCGCCAATTTTCTGTTCGGGCACGATCGGGCCGGAAACTTCTCGCGGTTGCGGGACCTCGGTGGGCGGTATGGCTTCCGGGCCGAGAAGATCGACCCGGTCAGATACCGGGAGTTCGTCGTGAGCAGCACCCGGGTGCGACGACTGGTGACCGAAGGGCGGGTCGACGAGGCCGGCGCGTTGCTGGGGCACCACTACATGCTCGCGGGAACGGTGGCGCATGGAGAGCATCGGGGCCGCCAACTCGGATTTCCGACCGCGAATCTCGACACCGACAACGAGCTGTTTCCACCCCACGGCGTGTATGCCACGGCGGTGCTCATCGATGGTGACATTCTTCCCGCGGTGACCAACGTCGGCCTGCGTCCGACGTTTGCGCGCGTGTCACCCGGGCCGGTGGTGGAGTCGCATATCTTCGATCTCGATCGCGACCTGTACGGCCTCGACATCAAGGTGGCCTTCGTCCAGCGGTTACGCGACGAGATGGCGTTCCCGGATGGAGACGCCCTGCGGGCGCAGATTGCGCGCGACTGTGAACAGGCCAGGGCCTTGTTCCGCCAGATTTCACTGTAGAATTCGACCAGGTATGTCAGACGCGGAACCCCAGGTGCCGATGTCCTCGCTGCGCCTCGATGTGACACTGCCGTGCGCGGCTCGGTACTTGCCGCTGCTCACGAAGTTGACCGTGCGTACGGTCGACTACCTCGGCTTTCACGAATCGCTGCGCGACGAGGTCGTCCAGGCCATCCACGCCGCTGTGCGCGGCGTGTTCGAAGCCGACGACGGCACCTCCTATCGCGACGTGGAGGTGCAACTGGCGACCACCGACACTGACATGCTCGTTCACATCCGGTACCTCGGCGCGCCGAGCGGAGCCGGTCTCACCCCGATCGAGCAACTGCTGTCCCAACCGGAGGGCTCGAACGGTGAGGACACGCCGATGGCGCGACTGCAGCGCACCATGAAGGCTGTCGTGGTCGGCCGCGAGGCCGGGGACGACAGCGTGGACTATTGTGAACTGACCAAAGCGTTGCCTGCCGATCCCTGACCCGGACCTCGCGTAACCGCCTCCTGGCCACACGTCCCATCACCATCGGCCGTTCGGTAGTCCATGCGCCTCTACAACACCCTCACCCGCCAGGAAGACGCGTTCGTGCCGCTCCGTGACAACACGGTGCGGATGTACACGTGCGGGCTGACCGTGTACGCCCGCGGACACATCGGCAACTTCCGCACCTTTGTGTCGCTGGACGTACTGCGCCGGACGCTCCGAGAGGTGTCGGGGTTCGGGGTGCGGCAGGTAATGAACTTCACCGACGTGGACGACCGCACCATCATCGAGTCGCAAAAGGCGGGCGTCTCACTCAGGGACTACACCAACCAGTACATCGCCGCGTTTCGGGAGGATGCCGAGGCGCTGGGCCTCGAACCGGTGGAAGAAACGCCACGGGCCACCGACGAAGACAACCTGCGGTCGATGGTCGAGATGATTCAGGCCCTGGACGCCAACGGCCACACGTATCGCAGCGACGGGTCCGTGTATTTCAAGATCTCCACCCTCCCGGACTACGGCAAGCTCGCCCGTCTGGACCACGACGGCATCCAGTCAGGGGCCCGGGTCGACGCGGACAAGTACGAGAAAGACGACGCGCGCGATTTCGTGCTCTGGAAGGCGACCACCGAGCACGAGCCGACCTGGGACTTTGGCGTGGGCCCTGGGCGCCCCGGCTGGCACATCGAGTGTTCGGCCATGGCGCTGCGACTGTTGGATGGGGCCCCGATCGACATTCACGCCGGCGGCGTCGACCTCGTGTTTCCGCATCACGAGAACGAGATTGCCCAGGCCGAGGGTGCGACCGGCAAGCCGTTCTCTCGCTTCTGGGTGCACTGCGAACATCTGCTCCTCGACGAAGGAGTCAAGATGTCCAAGTCGCTCGGCAACGTCTTTACCGTGTCGGAGGTGCTGGAGCGAGGGCATCGGGCGTCGACGCTGCGTTATGTCTTGTTGTCGGTGCACTACCGCAAGCAGCTCCGGTTCGCCTGGGCCAGTCTCGACCAGGCTGACGAAGCGCTGAAGCGGCTGATGGCCTGCCTGACCCGGATTGAAGGCATCGCCGCGACGACCGCGGGCCAGGACGGCGAGCCGCACCCCGAACTGGCCGAGCGGTTGGAGCAGGCGAGCCAGGCGTTCGGTGCCAAGTTGGAGCAGGACCTCAACGTGCCGGGGGCCCTCGGAGTCATGTTCGAGCTGGTGCGCCACCTGAACACCGCCATGGACGACGGCGACCTCGGACCGCCCGATGCCCAGCTCGCTCTCCCGGTGTTCGAGCGATTCGACGCGGTGCTTGGCGTGATGGCCTTGCGGCGCGCCGAAGAGGCGTCCCCCGACGTCCCCGTCGACGAGATTGAACAGCTTATCGCCGACCGGAAGGCCGCCCGCGCCCGACGCGATTTCGCCGCCGCCGACGGCATCCGAGACGACCTCGACACCCGCGGTGTCATCCTCGAAGACACCGCCGCCGGCACGCGCTGGAAACGGAAATAGCGGGCCCGGCTGGCCCCGGTCTTGCGTCTCGCTGACGCAGGACCATGACCCATGCCAGACAATCACTCGGCAAACACGGGGAAGACCTCGCCTGCTGCGAGCTGCGTCGCCGTGGGTACGCAATTGTTGCGCGGCGCTATCGCACCAGATTCGGCGAAATCGACGTCATCGCCCGCCATGAGGGCACCCTCGTGTTCGTGGAGGTGAAAACCCGTCGCAGCAGCGCGTTCGGCGGCGCCACGGCCGCCGTCGGGTTTCACAAACAGCGCCGACTCATCAACATGGCCCGCAGCTATCTCATGGGGATCGGCCGGACCTCGCCACCGTGCCGGTTCGACGTCGTCGGGGTGACGCTGGCCGATGGAGACCCGCCGGTGCTGGATGTGGTCGTCAACGCCTTTGTCGTCGGCTGACCCCGGGTGGGCCTGTCTTGATGCGTTCAAACCCGTTGTGGTACCGTAACTTGCGTCGGCTGATCGAGCGGGAATAACTCAGTGGTAGAGTGCGACCTTGCCAAGGTCGAAGTCGCGGGTTCGAATCCCGTTTCCCGCTCCA
>JAPYUM010000028.1:47216-49159 GCA_029940535.1 Vicinamibacterales bacterium | reverse complement strand
CGCCGATGGTCGAACACATCGCCGCGATTTCGTCCTCCGCCTGCACCGTGCGGACCCCGAAGTGTTTGAGCGAGCTGAGCTCCTCCAGGATAGGACTGGCTGGCGTGATGGGATACGACCCGCAAAACAGTTCCTTCCCGCTCAGTCGGGCGGCCGCGACGAGCCCCCAGGACAGCGCCTGGTTGCCCATGATGTTGCGGTAGGTGCCGGGCGTCAGTTGGGCCGGCTCGACCTGGTAGTTGTGAACAAACGCTTCGGTCGTCTCGCCGTAGTACCAGCCGGCGCGTAGCGACCGTTCGTTCGCCGCTTTGACCGCCGGTTTGTTGCCGAACTTGGCGTCCACGAACCGAAGCGTGGCGTCCAACTCTCGGCCGAACAACCAGTAGATCAGTCCGAGTGCGAAGAAGTTCTTGCATCGATCTTGGAGCTTGGAGCTGAGACCCTCGATATCCTTGACCGCCTCTCGATTCAGCGTATCCAGGCGCACTTCAATCAGGCGAAAGTCGGCGACGGTGCCGTCTTCGAGCGGGTTGGTCTCGAGGCGGGCCAGTTTCAGGTCTCGCGGCTTGAACGCCTCTGAGTTGACGATCAGGATGCCGCCCTTCTCCAGGTCACCAATGTTGGTCACCAGGGCGGCCGGGTTCATGGCTACCAGTGCGTTGAGGGTGTCGCCGGGCGTAAAGATGTCGGTCGACGCGAATTGCACCTGAAACCCGCTGACCCCGGCCAGGGTGCCGCGGGGGGCGCGTATCTCCGCCGGGTAGTCCGGGAAGGTCGCCACGTCGTTTCCGTGCAGGGCTGAGGTATTGGTGAACTGTCCGCCCACGATTTGCATCCCATCGCCTGAGTCGCCGGCGAGACGGACCGTGGCGCCCTCGAGAACGATGGTTTCCTTGCTGGACGTAAGGGGGGCTTCGGTGAGCACTGCCATGTGTGACTTGCGCCTCGCGTTGAGCAACGTCGGCGGTCTACGCGCCTTCGCGTGTTCCCGTCGCGTGGTGAGGAGTTGGTGGGAGGTTGTAGACGGTGGCCGGAAAATGGTCGACGAGGAAATGCAGAATGCTGTTGGCTTTGAGGAAGCCGGTCGGTCGCCCATCCGGGTCGACGATCGGCAAGCGGCGATACCCACCCGTGGACATCTTCGCGATGGCGGTGGCGACGGTGTCATCCTCCGACAGCGCCACCGGCTTCGCGGTCATCACCTGCTCGATGGCCACGTCGAAATCGGCGCCGTCGGCCAAGAGCGCCAAGGCGTCCCGTTCGGTAAAAATGCCAACCAACACGCCAGCCCGGCAGATGAGCACCGCACCGCGCCCCTGGTCGTTCATCCGCCGAAACGCCTCACGAACCGCTACGTGCGGTTCGAGACAGATCGGGTGCCTGGAATAGAGCGGGTCGGCCCTGTCGGTGTCGAGATTAAAGAGAAAACCCATCGCTGTAGACCCCGCACGATACCCAGCCCGGTTCCCATGACTGGTCTGGGGCGACCCGGCGGGACCATATCCGACCCCAGATCCCACCGACGTTACCACTCCTGAAAGGGCGGAACAAGGGCCGGGTAGCGCGTCCCAATAGTGTGCATCGGCACCTGGGGCCCAACGCTTAGCATCCGACCAGCTTCCGCGGAGGCCTTGCCGACCCGGCGAACGGTATAATCGGGCGTCGAACGGAAGGGATGTCTCCACATGATTCGAGTGAATGTGACCGTGCTGGTCGCGAGTGTGTGTCTTGCGTTGGTGGCTCCGGTCGCCGCTCAAACGGACACGGCCTGGCTCAAGACGCCGCACGGTGACCCTGACATCCAGGGTCTGTTTACGTTCAGAACGCTCACGCCACTGCAGCGTCCGGTCATTGCCGGCGGCGCGTCGGCTCTGCTGTCGGAACGTGCGGCGCTGACCGAGGAGCAAGCGGCCGAATACGAGGCGGCGCGTCGGCGCGAATTG
>JAPYUM010000028.1:42671-47116 GCA_029940535.1 Vicinamibacterales bacterium | reverse complement strand
TGCAGACACCGGATCACGTCGTGATCCTCAACGAGATGGTGCACAACGCGCGCATCATCCCGCTTGACGGCCGTCCGCACGGTGACCTTTCCCAATACTCAGGCGATTCTCGTGGACGCTGGGACGGCGACACCCTGGTGGTCGAGACGAAGCATTTCCTACGCGAGACGAGTCTCGGGGGGTCGAGCCGAGCGACCTCGCTGGTCGAGCGATTCCGCCGGGCCGACCCCGATACCGTCATGTACGAATTCACCGTTGAAGACCCGGACGGCTACACGAGCCCGTGGACGGCGCTGATGCCGTTCAGGCGAACGGAAGGACCGATGTTCGAGTACGCATGCCACGAAGGCAACATCGGTCTGGCCGGTATCCTCGCGGGGGCGAGGAATCTCGATACCCAACGAGCTCCCGCTCCCTAGGAAATAGATGTTTTCTCTCAGCCGCCCCGCCCGCGTCAGTCACCTCCTCAGCGTGAGTGTGCTCGTCCTTGGCGGGTTGTCTTGGCTTGCCCCTGGTCGGGCCGTCGCTCAAGACCTCGGAGCACTACAAGACCGTCTGGCCATCGCGGAACAGTTGGCTCAGTATTCCTATCGGTGGGACTCGAAAGACTCGGAAGGATTCGCGGACCTCTTTACGGCCGACGGCGCCATGGACCGTCGGCGCGGCGGCACTCCGGTCGCCGGGGCTCGGGTGGTCGGGCACGAGGCGATTCTCGAGTACGCACGAACCTCCCATCAGGGCCGGCTCGCCGACCGACAAACCCGGCACCATTTCTCAGCGCTGGTCTTTCTGGAGCTCACCGTCGATTCCGCCGTGACCGAAAACATGGCGCTGATCACCCACCAGACCGCGGGCGACAGCGCCGCGTTCATTAGTGCGTCGGGTATCTATAGAAACACCTGGAGGAAAACTCCACAGGGTTGGAAGTTCGCGGAACGCATACTCTTCACCGACCGCTTCGTCGGGCCGTAACGGGGTAGGTGGCGGTCCGAGAGCGACTCCCTTTCTGCACAGAGGTCAACCATGTTGCGCACCACATATATCTGGATACTGGGCATCATCCTCGGGGCATCGGTCGGCCCCGCCATGTCTCAGACCACCCAAGACCTGGTTGACGATGCGCAGAGCCCCGAGAACGTGCTGATTCACAGCATGGGCTACGACCGGAAGAGTTACAGCCCGCTCGCGGACATCAATACCTCAAACGTCAAGCGGCTGGTGCCTATCTGGAGCGCCAGCTTGATGAATGACCAGGGCGAGCTGGCCGCGCCGACCATTTTCGACGGTGTGATGTACGCGATAAACGGGAAGTGGACGTTCGCCATAGACGTCCAGACTGGGCACCAGCTCTGGCGTACGCCCGTGACCCTGGAACCGGAGACGCGCCGGACCGGGTATACCAGAGGCGCGCCGACCGTCTATGACGGCAAACTCTTTCGCGTGACCTACGACAACCATTTGCTCGCCCTTGACATGGAGACCGGCGTCGAACTGTGGAACCAGAAGTTTGCCGAGCGGAGCGAGGGCTATTACTCGACCGGGGCCCCAATCGTGGCCAACGGCGTGTTGATTTCGGGGATGGCGGGCGGCGAGTCGACCACGCGCGGGTTTCTCGACGGGTGGGACCCGGAGACCGGCGAAAAATTGTGGCGTCGGTACACCATCCCGGCTCCCGGTGAGCCGGGATCGGAGACCTGGTTGTCCGACAGCGACGGATGGAAGTTTGGTGGCGGTCCGACCTGGCGTTCAGGCTCCTACGATCCCGACCTGGACCTCGTTTACTGGGGCACCGGCAATGCTGAGCCATACGACCCCAGACCCCGCGGCGAGCTGGACAGCCTATACACGTCGAGTGTGCTGGCCATTCGACCGAGGACGGGAGACATCGCCTGTTATTTTCAGTACACGCCGAATGACGTCTATGACGTGGATGGGACTGACGAACATGTGCTCGCCGACATCGAGGTGGACGGCCAGGCACGCAAGGTGATGATTCAAGCGAACAAGAACGGCTTCTTGTATGTGATCGACCGCACCGATTGCACCCTGATTGCGGCGCATCCTTACGTCCAGGTCAACTGGGCCACCCACATCGACCTGGCTACCGGCCGACCAGTGCTGACGGACATTTATGAGAGTTTTCTTGCCGGTGAGGAAGTGGCCATCTTTCCGTCGCGCGGCTCGAACGCGGTGCCCACGGCCTTCAACCCGAACACCGGCCTTATCTACACCAGTACCTGGAACATTCCGCGCATTCAGCAAATCGCACCGCCCACAGAGCAGGTCATCGGCGCGAACTCTACCGGCATCAACGGCCGGACGCCCCAGTACGAGCCCGACGACGTGCTGGGTCACTTCTTGGCCATCGATCCGCTCACCGGGGAGAAACGCTGGGAGATTCCGTTGACGGAGTATCCCAGTTCGGCCGGCATGCTGGCGACCGGCGGTGGGCTGGCGTTCACCGGTCTGGCGACCGGCGAGTTCCTCGCCCTTGACCAGGACACCGGCGAGACGCTGTGGCAGTTCAAGACCGGTTCGAGCATCAACTCGACGGCGATTACCTACACCCACGACGGACAGCAGTATGTGAGCGTCACGTCCGGATTGGGTGGTCTGCTCGCGAACCGCTACGCCGCCGGGAAGGTGCCGACGGGCGGCTCGGTGTGGACCTTTGCTCTGATGCCGGAATAGGCGCATCGCCTCTGGCGCCGAAGACGGCGGGGGACGGCGACGACTCTCGACGTCGCCCTACCGTCGACGGTCGCGGATATACTCGTGTGACTCTCGAGTGCTCGTTCCGCTGACCGGTCATGTCTCCCCCCGACGACACCTCAGCCACCTGGAGCCGCCGTCGCGTGCTGGCCTCGCTGCTCGGGGTCGGTGCCGTCGCGCCCTTCGTGCGCGGTGATCGCAACGCGGCCGACGGGGCGGTGCTAATGCGGTACACCGCGCACGTGCCCAATTCTCACGGGCTCTACGCCAAGTGTTTCATCCCCTGGCGCGACATCGTGACCCGCGAGACAGGCGGACGGATTCGCTGGGAGCACTACGTCGACGGATTGCTGCACGGAGCGCTCGACGGATTCAAGGCGGTGGCGACCGGAGTCACCGACTACACGCACGCCTACGCGACCTACCAGCCGGGCAGCTTCCATCTGACGCACGGGCTGCAGTTGCCGTTTCTGTTCCAGAACTCGGGTGTCGCCGCGCTGGTCTCCGAAGAACTCTACCCGGAATATCTCAAGGGCGAGTACGAGCGGATGGGCGTCTACCTGGCCCACTGTGACTCGACCACGGCCTACGACATCATGTCGAAGACGCCGATTAGAATCCCTGAGCAGATGCGTGGTCTCAAGGTCCGTTCGACCGGCGGGCTGATGGCCGATATTCTCAGGCAGGTGGGCGCCATTCCGGTGGTGCTGGCGGCGGCCGAGACCTACACCGCGTTTCAGCGAGGCATTCTCGATGCGGTCGCGGTGAGCGCGCCAGACATGGCGGCGTATCGCCTGTACGAGACCGGAAAGTTCTATTTGCGCATCAGGCTCACGCACACCGTCATTCAGTACTGCCTGAATCCTCGAACGTTCGACGGGCTACCGCAAGACCTCCGCGAACAGCTCTACAACCTGTATCGCGTGCGCGGGCAGGTGGCCAACCGCAACTTCTACGGTGGCGAGGCCCTGGAGGAGGCGATTGATACCCTGGTCGCGGGTGGGGTCGAGGTCATCGACCCCACGCCGGACGAGCGACAGCAGTGGGTCGCGGCCGTGCAGCCCCTCGAGCAGCGATTTATCGACCAGAACGCGGAGCGCGGGCTGCCGGCCGCGGCGTTTGTGCAAGAGGCCAAGGACAGGGCCGCGGTGTACGAAGGGTGGACGCATCAGCAGCTGTGGGACCACGTCTGGGCGCGTCCGACACCGGGGATCATCGCGCTGTGACACCCCGGACCGAGGACGACCTCGAACCGGCGTTGCCGGCGAGTGCCGCGGCGGCCGTCGACAGAGTCACCGCGTGGGTCGACCGCTGGTCCGAGCGTGCGTCCTACGAGTTGTTCAGGCTCGGGCTCTTCGTCACCATGCCGGCTCTCGTCGTGCTGGTCACGCTGGATGTTGCCCTGCGCTACCTGTTCAACGCCCCGTTGCAGTGGGGGCGCGACGCGAACGGCCTGCTGCTCCTGCTCACGATCTTCTGCGCGCTCCCTCACGCCTGGGACCGCGCGCATCACATCCGGATGGAGGTGTTCTATCTCCGCTTGTCCGGGCATCGCCGCCGGCTGGTCGATGTGCTGTCCGCCGTGTCCGGCATTATCGTCTTCGGGTTCATGGCGACCCAAGCGGCTCGGTTCGTGCCATTCATGATGGGCACCGGCGAGACGGGCGAGGATCTCGAGTGGCCGTTGTGGCCGTTCATGGCGTTCTTGTCGCTGTGCGCGGGCGTCATGGTGG
>JAPYUM010000028.1:24499-42571 GCA_029940535.1 Vicinamibacterales bacterium | reverse complement strand
CGCAGCTTTGTCTTTGTCACCATCCCGCTCTTCGTGCTGATGGGGCAGCTCGTGTTCCGCACCGGGCTGGCGTCCGACCTCTACGACGGCGTGCGCACGTGGATCAGCAAAGTGCCGGGCGGGATGGCGATTACGTCGGTCGTGGCGTGTGGGGCGTTTGGCGCCGTCACCGGGTCGAGCATCGCGACCGTGGCGACGATGGGGGCGATCGTCATGCCCGAGATGCGGCGCTACAACTACCATCCGCGCCTGGCCACCGGCGCACTCGCCGCCTCGGGCACGTTGGGAATCTTGATTCCGCCAAGCCTCATCTTCATTTTCTACGGCGTCATGACCGAGACGTCGATCGGGGCGCTGTTCATTGCCGGGATTGTGCCGGGCATTCTGACCGCCGCAATGTTCTCGGCGATCATCCTCGTGCGGTGTCTCGTGACGCCGTCTCTGGGGCCGCCGGGTCCGGGGGCGACGTGGCGCGAGCGGTGGACCTCGACCGTCGGCCTCCTGCCGATTCTGGCGCTGTTCGTGCTGGTGATCGGCGGTATCTATGGTGGCATCTTCACGCCGACCGAGGCGGCCGGCGTCGGGTGCGCCGGCGTGCTGGTGATGGCGGCGCTGCGGCGCCGGCTCACGACGCGGGCCATGAGCATGGCACTGGAAGAGACGGCGCTGATTACCGCGATGATCTTCGCGATCATCATCGGCGGGTATCTGGTCGCTCGATTCCTCGCGGTCACCGGGATCACCGAGAACATGGTGGCGGCGCTGGTGGCGATGGATCTGGGCCGGATCCCGTTCCTGATACTGCTGGTGCTGCTCTATCTCGTGCTGGGCGCGATGGTCGATGTGTTCGGCATGCTGGTGCTGACCATTCCGTTCGTCATGCCGGTCGTCGGCGAACTGGGCATCGACCCGGTCTGGTTCGGCGTCTTTGCCGTGATGATGGCAGAACTGGCCCTCGTGACCCCCCCGATCGGCGCCAACGTCTTCGTGATGCGACGCACGGCGCCGGAGGTGCCGATGAGTGACATCTTCATGGGCGTGCTCCCCTTCGTGTTGGGCGAACTGGTCATCATTGGATTGGTGATTGCGTTTCCGCAGATCGCCCTCTGGTTGCCGGCACAGATGAACTGACCCCCACGCCAGCGCTTCTCTCGAGCTTTGCCGTCTCCCCGACGCGACCCGCCGACTGGTATAATTGCCCGTTTGTCAGGAATTCGAATCGCCGCGGGCAGGCAGGGCGCGTGCTCGCGGTGTTGCGTGCAAGGAACACGAACCTCATGAGCGACAACGAAAGTTCGACCGAGAAGGCCCCGTGGATCACATACCGTCCCGAGTTGAAGGTGTTGGATTGCACGGTCCGCGACGGCGGATTGATCAATGACCACCAGTTCACCGACGAGTTCGTCCGCGCCGTGTATGACACCTGTCTCGCGGCCGGTCTCGATTCGATGGAAATCGGCTACAAGAACTCCGAACGGCTGTTTCCGAGAGACCAGTTCGGGGACTGGCGTCACTGCCGGGAAGAGGATATGCGACGTGTCGTGGGGGACCATGACGCCGAGAGCACCGGTCTGAAGCTGGTCGCCATGGCCGATGCGGGCAAGAGCGACTGGAAGACCGCCATCATTCCGGCCGCGGACAGCGTGCTGGGCATGATTCGCGTAGCGTTCTACGCCCATCAGGTGTCCGAGGCGGTGGACATGCTCCACCACGCCAATGAGCAGGGATACGAGACCATGGCCAATCTGATGGCCGTGTCGAATATCACAGAATCAGAGATCGACACCGTGCTCGAGGCGATTGCGCCGACACCCGCTTCGACGATGGTGATCGTGGACAGCTTTGGTCATCTCTACCGTGAACAGGTCGACCGGTTGTATCGGAAGTACGCGGACGCGATGGCCGGAACCGGGAAACAGATCGGGATCCACGCCCACAACAACATGCAACTGGCGTTCGCGAACACCATCGAAGCGATCATTCTGGGGTCGAATCGTGCGGACGCCACCATGGCGGGACTGGGACGCGGGGCGGGCAACTGTCCGATGGAACTGTTGCTGGGGTTCCTGCGTAATCCGAAGTTCAAACTACGGCCCGTGATCAGGCTGTTACAGGAACAGATGCCGGAGATTCGGAAGACCGTCGAGTGGGGTCCGCTGGTGCCCTACAACATCACGGGGCAGATGAATCTCCACCCCCGCGCCGCGATCGCGTGTCGGGCCGGAGAGCACCCGGACGACTTCGTGGCGTTCTACGATCAGATCGTCAACGAGAAGTAGGCTGCGCGTGCTCGACGGCGCGAAGAAGAAACTATGACCATTCAATCTCGGCCTGCGTGGCCCACCATCATCGCCATCGGTGTGGTCGTGTTCGGCCTCTCCGCTCTGGGTCCCTCAGCCAAAGGCGCAGGGCAGGAGGCGGCCCAGCTCGTGACCCAGCACAGGTAGAGGACGCGCTCGGCACGTCAGTGACCGTGGAGACACGGGGTTCCAATGGCTACTCGTACACCTCGACGAGCCCGGCCGGCGGGGTGACCATCGACATCACGTCGGCCGAGGTGGTCGGCATGTTGAAGGGCGACAACGCCACTATCGAGGGGCTTGGCGACGAAGCGTTCTTTCAGACCAGCTCCAGTCGTATGGCCATTCTCATCGCACGCAAGGGCACCAAGCCATCACGATGTCAGTAATGTTTCCGTTGGGGCTGCCGGACGCGGTGAGCGACATCAAGGAGTTGGCGCAGGACCTCGCGGCCCTGGCCCTCGGCAAGCTGTAGGCTGTCAGGCTGCTAGGACGACGCAGACGGTGCCTGGGCGGCGGCGTATTCCAGGCGCGCTCGGGTCAGATGTGGAACGAGTCCGATGAGACGCTCGGCGAGCATCAATTGACCACGGTGATGCATTTCGTGCTCTTTGACTGACAGCAGCATTTCAAAGCGGCTCTTCGAAGCTGGACTCGAGCCGGCCGGCATCGTGAACGCCCCGGCGAGAAAGTCGTCTGACACGCCCTCGAGAAAGCTGGCGCACACCTCGCCCTCGGTCTTCAGCAACTCCACGATCTGTGAGGGTGTCCGCTCTGCGGCTTCCTGGTCAGCCATCGTCTTGATGACCGCCATGAAATCGAAGCCCTCGAAGGTCGAGCACGGTTCGCCGCCGTGCAGCGACAGTTGGAACTGCGGCGCGACGGCAATGTGCGCCAGTGTGTCGCCGATGCTCCGCGCGCCCTCGGCCGGGATGAACCCATACTGAGTGTCTGGAATCTCTTCGGCGATCTGGATCGTGTTCTGGCGGACCGTGCGAAAGCTGGCCGCCAACTGGGTGGCTCCGTAATAGGTCATAGACAATCGTTCCTTTGAAGGGTGCGTGATGACCAGGGACCCCACAGCTGCACAAGTATGTGCGAGCGTGGGTGGGGAAGGTGTCGACCACCGAAAGACGAGACAGTGTATCTGGATTCCCCGGGCAGCGGTCTGACGCCCGAGGGTATGATCGATGCGTCCCATAGTGGTGCCCTCGGGTGTGTGGGCGGGAGATCGAACGAATGCGTCAGTTACTCATCGCCTTCCTGCTGTTCGGACTCATGGTCTGGAGCCAGGTTGGGTTGCCGGCAGCCCAGACCGCGCCGCCAACGGCGTCCGCGCGCGCGAGTTGCGAGGCGCTGCTGCAGACCCGCAATCTCACCATCACCTACGCGGGGATCGCCAGCACCCGGGACGGCACCACCTACTGCTATGTCAAGGGCATCTTGCCGCCGGCGATCCAGTTTCATGTGCAGTTGCCGCTTCCAGGCCAGTGGAACGGGCGGTTCATCAAGTGGGGCGATGGCGGCAAGGATGGGGACCTCGATTTCGCCGACCATCGTGTGAGCGAGGGCTACGCGGTCGCCAACAGCAACACGGGCCACGACAGCGGGGCCGAGCCGGGGTCGTCGTTCGCCTACCAGAACCGGCAGGCCGAGATCGACTTCGGCTATCGGGCGGTGCATTTGACGACGGTCGCGGGGAAGACGCTGGCGCGCCGGTATTACGAACGGCCGCCTGACTACGCCTACTTCGAAGGGTGTTCCACCGGCGGGCGACAGGGACTGATGGAGGCCCAGCGCTATCCGGACGATTTTGATGGAATTGTCGCCGGGGCGCCGGCGAACCATTACCAGGCAATGAACGCGGTGCGTGTCTGGCTGCTCCAGCGGATGTTTCGCGAGGATTTCGCGGCCGCCCTGGCGTTCGATACCGATGGAGACGGGCGCCTCGACAGTCTGCGCAAGATGGAGATGTTGGCCGATGCCGTGCTTGCCGCCTGTGACCGGAACGATGGCATCAAGGACGGCGTGATCGACGACCCCGCGCGCTGCGACTTCGACCCGGGACGTGATCTTGCGGCAATGCGGTGCAGCGGTGACACAGACGCCGATGGCTGTTTTACGACCGCGCAAATCCAGACGGTGCGCGATTTCCATGCTGGTCCCCGCGACTCGGCGGGACGTCAGATCTACGCCGGCAAGCCGATCGGCTCTGAGTCGCAGTGGCCCGGACTGTTCATTCCGCATCCGGGCAACCGGTTTTCTCCCGGTGCGGTCGGATTGGGTGGGGACCACTTGAACTACCTGTTCTACGACGAGGATCCGGGTGTGGCGCCGGCCAATCTGCTCGATACCTCCGGGGTGGTGGATGCGGCCGGTATTCCACCGGAATGGGCATGGTGGAACTTTGATATCAACGACGTGAGCGCGGGGAAAGGCGACGTCATGAGTCGAATCACCGACGCGACCGACCCTGACCTGTCGCGATTCCTGGTAGAGAACGACGGCAAACTCTTGCTCTACCACGGGTGGGCCGATGCGCTCGTGGTGCCGCAGCCGACGCTGGCGTACTACCATGACGTGGTCGACACCACCTTCGATGGTGACATGTCGGCCAGCCGCGAGCGGGCCCGCCTGTTCATGGTGCCGGGCATGGGGCACTGCCGAGGCGGGAGCGGTCCGGATACGTGGGACCGGTTACGTCCGCTCGTTGACTGGGTGGAGCGAGGCGTGGAGCCGGACGCCCTGATTGCCACCCATCTGACCGATGGTGTGGTCGACAACGAACGTCTCGTGTGCGCCGTCCCCCAGCGGGCGGTCTATACCGGACCAGCCGGCGGCGCCGATGACCCCGTGAACTGGGTGCAGGGCAACTTCACCTGCCAGTAGAGAGACGCCGTGCACTGCCCGAGATGCGCATGAACCGACGACAGACCACGCGACGTGTCATTGTGCTCATGGCGGCCCTGGCCGCCGTGCCCCTGGGTCGATTGGCCGCGTCCGCTCAGACGTCGCCCGCGGGCACTTCGACGACGACCGGGGAAGACGCCTGGGTGGCGCCGCGCACCGCCGACGGTCAGCCTGACCTCCAGGGGCTCTGGAACAACACGACGATCACGCCGTTCGAGCGCAGGGCCGGCCAGGCGGAGTTCATCGCCGAGTCAGATGCCGTGGCCGCCGAACGCTCGGCTATCGAGCGTCGGGCACAGGCCAACGCGCCGAGCATGCCGCGCACGGAGCTGCTTCCGGCGGGAGGCAGCACGGGGTCGGTCAACCAGTTCTGGTTTGGGCCCCGGTATCAGATCGTGGGGAGTCGACGCAGCTCCCTGGTGATCGACCCCCCAGATGGTCGCGTGCCGCTACGGTCCGAGGCTGAAATGCGTCGCGACTATCTTGTCGAACATCGCACCGACACGGTCGAGAACATGAGCGTCTACAGCCGGTGCATCACCCGCGGCGTGCCCGGCACGATGTTCCCGCAGGCCTACAACAACGGCTACCAGATTCTGCAGATTCCTGGGTTCGTGGTGATCCGGGCCGAGATGATGCATGTGCGGATCATCCCGCTCGATGTCGGCCCGCACGTGTCCGAACAGATCCGGGGCTGGATGGGCGACTCGCGTGGTCACTGGGATGGCGATACGCTGGTGGTCGAGACCACCAATTTCGACCCGAAGGGCTGGATCTCATCGAACGCCTCGGCGGGTCGCCTGCACGGCGTGCCACAGAGCGACTCGCTCCGGGTAGTTGAGCGCTTCACGCGAGTCGACGAGGACACCATCAACTGGCAGGCCACCATCGAGGACCCGGATGTCTACACGGCGCCCTGGACAGTCGAGGTGCCGTTCGACCGCCGACCCGACTACGTCATCTACGAGTACGCCTGTCACGAGGGCAACCACGCCGTCCAGGGCGTTATGGGAGCCGAGCGCGTCGTCGAGCGCCGAGCCACGGCGCGCTAGTCCGTTCTCCCGGTGAGGATGTTCAGACCTTGCTTCCGGCCACCTACCACCCGAGCCGAATCGCATACCAGAGGATGAACGCGAGGAGCAGGCCGATCAGGACCAGTGAGACGAGGCTGGGAGTGAAGTACGGATAGACCATGAACAACAGCCCCGCCGCCAGCTGGGGCCAACGTTGCTGCTTCTTGCCGTACACGAACAGGACGAAGCCCACACCACCTGCGATGAGCGACACAAAGAGCCAGGTTGGGTCGAGAGACATGCTTCACATCCGACTTCGCCGAGTATACCGGTAGCCTCCGACAAGGATGGCCCGCTGGGGTCGTTGGGGTCGAACGTCACCGACGATCTGCAAGAGATGCCTGGGTTAAGTCGGTATAATCGAGCCTCGGTTAGCCCATGCCCTTCCAACTTACTCTCCGTAGAGACGGTCCAAAGTGCCTCCCCCCGGAGCGGGCGCGGCCCAAGACCCGGTGGGGCGTTGTCGCAGGATGCGTGATCAGTATCGCGGGCTGGGCGTCTCCGCTCGTCACGGCGCAGTCGGCCGACATGGCGCAGGGCCGGCGACTCTTCGAGAGCCAGTGCGGGAGTTGCCACGGTCCGCTGGGGAATGGCGGGAAGGGCGCGAATCTGGCCCAGCCACGGCTTCGGCGCGCGACCGACGATCAAGCCCTGTCAAACATCATTCGGCGGGGCATCAGGGGTACCGAGATGCCCGGGTCGCCGCTCACGCCCAGCCAAGTGTCGAGCATAGCCGCCTACGTGAAGACACTCGGCCGCGTCGCGCCAGAGGACGTGCCCGGCGATCGAGTCCGCGGAGAAGCGGTCTACGCTGGGCTCGACTGTGCGCGGTGCCACACTCTTGGCGGCCGCGGCGGCATCATCGGCCCCGGTCTCGACGACATCGGCGTGCGCCGTAGCGCCGCCCATCTCCGAGAGGCGTTGCTGTCGCCGGAAGCCTTCGTGCCCAGCGGTTTTCTCCAGCTCAGGGTCGTGCCGCGGGATGGCGGCGCGCTCACGGGCATCCGCGTGAATGAAGACGCCTTTTCGATCCAGCTCCGGGACCTGTCTGGTCGCCTGCATTCATTCTGGAAGAATGAGCTTGATCTCATCGAGCCGCAGTGGCGGCGCTCGCCGATGACGAGCTACGAGGGCAGACTGACCGCCGAGCAGACCGATGATCTCGTCGCGTTTCTGGTAACGCTTAGGGGAGACGGCTCACAATGAAGACCACGACCCCCACACGACGGCTCCGTCTGGCCATGGTGGCCGGCCTTACAGCGCTGTCGGTCCCCGCGCTTGGCGTGGCTCAGGTGCCATACGAGCGGATCCTTGACGCGGCGTCAGAGCCGGGAAACTGGCTGACCTACTCTGGAACATATGGCGCCCAGCGGTATTCGACGTTGGATCAAATCGACCGGGGCAATGTCGGTCGGCTGCAGCCGGCTTGGATCTATCAGGCTCGGTCGCTGCAGAAGTTCGAAGTGTCACCGCTGGTGGTCGACGGCGTCATGTACATCACCGAAGCGCCGTCCGACGCGACCGCGCTCGATCTGCGGACGGGCCGACCCATCTGGAGTTATCGCCGGTCGTTGCCCCAGGGCATCGTGACCTGTTGCGGACAGGTCAATCGCGGGGTCGCGCTGTTGGACGACCAGGTCTTCATCGGCACCGTCGACGCCCATCTGGTCGCCCTCGACGCCAGAACGGGTCGGGTGCGCTGGGATGTCGAGGTGGCCGACTACGAGTTGGGCTATTCGGTGACCGTCGCGCCGCTGGCGCTCAAGGACAAGATCATCGTCGGTATCTCGGGCGGCGAGTATGGTATCCGCGGTTTTCTCGACGCCTACGATCCCATCACCGGTGAACGGCTGTGGCGCTTTTGGACCGTACCCGGGCCAGGCGAACCGGGGCACGACACGTGGTCTGGCGATAGCTGGGAGCGAGGTGGGGCACCGACCTGGGTGACCGGCGCCTACGATCCTGAACTCGACCTCCTCTATTGGGGGACGGGTAACCCGGGCCCCGACTTCATCGGCGACGTGCGCCAGGGTGACAACCTGTACTCGGAATCACTGATCGCGCTTGACCCCGACACCGGAGAACTCCGGTGGCATTTCCAGTTTCTTCCGCACGACATCCACGATTACGATTCGACCCAGGTGCCCGTGCTGCTCGATGCCGAGCTCGACGGCGATCCGCGGAAGCTCGTGGTCTTTCCGAATCGGAACGGTTTCTACTACGTGCTCGACCGGGTCACGGGCGAATTCCTGGTGGGGAAGCCGTTCGCCAAACAAACCTGGGCCCTCGGACTGGATGAGCATGGCCGACCCATCGAGAACCCCGAGACGATCCCGAACATTGACGGGGCGGTGGTGTATCCAGACGACGATGGGGCCGCCAACTGGTTTAGTCCCACCTACAGTCCGCAGACCAATCTGATCTACCAGAATGTGCGTGAAAAGGGCGGCGTTTACTATCTCGCCGATGCGACCTATGAGCCTGGGAAGATCTACATGGGCGCCAGCCGACGTGTCGTGGCGGGGGAGGACCCCAAGGGATTCTTGCGGGCCCTCAACCCCCTGACCGGCGATCTGGTCTGGGAGATTGCCGTGCACGCCCCACCCTGGGCCGGACTCATGTCCACCGCCGGCGGGCTGGTTTTTTCGGGGACGATGGAGGGCGACTTCTTCGCGGCGGACGCGCAGACGGGCGATGTGCTCTGGCGATTCCAGACCGGGGGTGCCGTGTACGCGAATCCGATCACCTATCTCAGTGAAGGCCGCCAGTTCGTCGCCATCGCCGCCGGCAACTCGCTCGTAACATTCGCGCTGCCAGAGTGAGACGTCTCTCCAGAGCTGGCAGGGCTATTGTGATCGGTGCTCTTGGGGTAGGATCCATGACTAGGGCAGTCCATCGCTCCAATCAGTTTCAGGGGGTTCCATGCGCCATCGAGCTATCGCGTTCGTGAGTGCCAGTACCATGCTGGTCGCATTTGTTTCGACCGGGGTGGCCCCGGCGTCGGCCCAGCCCGCCTCGGTGGCGACCGAATGGGGACAGCCCGACTTGCGGGGGATTTGGGATTTCCGCACCATCACCCCGTTGCAGCGGCCTGAGGATCTTGGGGACAAAGCGTTCCTGACCGAGGAAGAGGCCGCCAACCTGGAGCGAGAGGTCGTCGAGCGCAATTTGCGACTCTCGGAGCGCGCGGCCGAACGAACCAGCGCCGCCAACCAGGTGGACCGGCGCGACGACGGGACTCCCGGTTTTTATAACAATTTCTGGTTGGATCAGGGCACCCGCGCGGTCGAGACACGGCGCACGTCGCAGATCATCGATCCCCCGAACGGCCGGGTGCCCGCGCTGACTCCGGCCGGTCAGGCCCGCGCCGACGCCAGCCGAGCGTATCGAGAAGCACACCCGGCCGACTCCTGGGCGGACCGGACCACGTCGGACCGGTGTCTCCTGGGGTTCAACGCCGGCCCGCCTCTCAGTCCGGGTGGCTACAACCAGAACCTCCAGATCTTCCAGACCCCAGACCACGTCGTGCTGGTGACAGAGATGGTGCACACGGTGCGGGTGGTGCCACTCGACGGGAGACCGGTCCCGGGCGACGACGTTCGGCAGTGGTCAGGCGAGGCCCGGGGGCACTGGGAAGGTAACACCCTGGTCGTCGAGACGTCCCACTTCAAGAGCGAGAGACGGTGGAGGAACACCACCGAGGGCCTGACGTTGGTAGAGCGCTATACCCGGGTTGATGCCGATACGCTCGAATACGAGTACACCGTGACGGACCCCGAGACCTGGACGAGCCCCTGGACCGCCTCCATTCCGTTGCAACGCACTGACGTCCCGATGTTCGAGTACGCCTGCCACGAAGGCAACCACAGTATGGACGGGATCCTGGCCGGTCATCGCGCCGAGGAGAGAGCGGCCGCGAGCCGCTAACGCCAGGCCGAGGACCCTAGACTAGAGGGATGCCGGAGGAGCTACGGGATCCGTCTCGTTCAGCCGGGTGAGATCGATCGCGACTCGATCCGTATCCGGGAGATACATGTCGACAAAGCGCGCGCCCCAGACGATGTCGTAGCTCGTCTTGGCGTGCACATCCGTCAGGTCGTGATTTCGTAGATTGACGAGACGGAACATCAGGGCCCACCCGTCTTGATACGGAGCGATCAGGGCATTCCGACTGAAACTGATCTTCGCGGTGGGACGGGTAAAGCGTGCGAAGAGCAGCCCGGCGAGGACCGCGAAACCCAGCAGCCCGACCAGGGCTTCGACCGCCACCAGCGCGTTGGCCAGGTCCGTGGCCGGCACGAGCTTGCCGCAGCCGATGGTGGCCAGGGTCTGAACGCTGAAGAAGAGGCAATCCTCGAAACGTGCGAGCGGCGAGCGCGCGGCGCCGGTGAGCGCGTCCGGTCCCGCCAGCCAGTACAGGCAGGCAAACAACAGGTTCGTGGCGAAGTAGGCGGCCGCCATCAACGCCAGCAGCCGGGGCACCGGCAGCAAGAGCAGCGTGTGGTACGCGTTGTAGGGATGGAACGGGAGTTTGGCGTTACGGCGGACGTTGAACGTGCCGTCTCGATTCAGGAGCCGGACGCGGCTCCGCTCAGAGAGCTTGCCCCCCAGTCCCAGGTCCTAGTTGAGGTCTCGTTGTGATTTCTGTTTCCGCGGGGCTGAGTCTGGCACCAATGACGGTCTCCTTGGAGAGTGCTAAGAAACACAAGAGCGGTTTCCTGGCAAGCCGTTCGTCTGGCCAGGCGCGAGGAGGGAGCATGCAGACGGCATGTGACCGACGAAGTAACGCCGCCAGGCGGACGGATCGTCAGGAAACCTTGGCGTTGGCCACGCCGTTTCGTGATGATAGCCCGACTCCGTCCGGCCACCGTGTCTCGCACCGACGCCACCGACGGGTGCTGGTT
The DNA here is from genome assembly GCA_029940535.1 of Vicinamibacterales bacterium. GTDB lineage: Bacteria > Acidobacteriota > Vicinamibacteria > Vicinamibacterales > UBA8438 > UBA8438. The sequence goes on along the minus strand of JAPYUM010000028.1, from coordinate 31,384 downwards.
GCGAATCATGGCGACAGGGCACTAAAGTGGGCGTCATGAGGCTCCCCCTGCGTGCGGCAACGCTCATCCTGCTTGGTGTCCTGGTCGTCACCATTCCCATCGGTCACCCCCGCGCGGCGGAAGGCCCCATCACCGGCTTTCCGGGTGCCCAGACCGACGTCCAACGCGAGCTCGAGGCTAGATTCGACGCCGGGCTGAATCCGGACGACCTCCGCACCTGGATGGAGCACCTCAGTTCACGTCCGCACCACGTGGGGTCTCCGTTCGGGCGAGAGGTGGCTGAATTCATCGCCGAGCGCTTTCGCGAGTGGGGGTACGAGACGGCGGTCGAAACGTATCAGGTCCTCTTCCCGACCCCGCGGGTTCGGCGACTCGAGATGGTGGCGCCGACCCGCTTCACGGCCGCCCTCGAGGAGCCGTCGCTGAGCGAAGACCGCACGTCGGACCAGAAGGACGAGCAGCTTCCGAGCTACAACGCCTACTCGATCGATGGGGATGTCACGGGTGAGCTCGTGTATGTCAACTACGGGGTGCCGGCCGATTACGAGGAGCTCGAGCGACGTGGTATCGACGTTGCGGGCAAGATCGTCATTGCTCGCTACGGCGGCTCCTGGCGCGGTATCAAGCCGAAAGTGGCGGCTGAGCGCGGTGCGATTGGGTGCCTGATCTACTCCGACCCACGCGATGACGGTTACGGGCGGGGCGATGTGTATCCGGACGGACCGTATCGAAGGGCCGACGGCGCGCAGCGTGGCTCAGTGGCCGACATGCCGCTGTTTCCCGGCGACCCGTTAACCCCAAACGTGGGGGCCACCGAGGCGGCGGTACGGCTCGATCTGGACGAGGCCCCGACGCTGACGAAGATTCCCGTGCTGCCAATCTCCTACGCGGATGCCGAGCCGCTGCTGGCCGCGCTCGGCGGACCGGTGGCGCCGGGGAACTGGCGAGGTGGGCTCCCGTTGACCTATCACCTTGGGCCGGGGCCGGCGCAGGTGCATCTCGAGGTCGCGTTCAACTGGGACCTCGAGCCGGCCTACAACGTCATCGCGCGGCTCGAGGGTCGTGAGCGGGCAGACCAGTGGGTGCTGCGCGGGAATCACCACGACGCGTGGGTCAACGGCGCCGCCGATCCGATCAGTGGGATGGTCGTGCTCATGGCGGAGGCCAAGGCGATCGGCGCGCTCGCTCGGACCGGCTGGCGGCCCAGGCGCACCATCGTCTTCACGGCGTGGGACGCCGAAGAGCCTGGCCTGATCGGCTCTACGGAGTGGGGCGAGCATCACGCCGATGAGCTCCGCGAGCGGGCCGTGGCCTATATCAACACCGACGGCAACGGTCGTGGGTTCCTGAATATGTCCGGTTCACACACGCTCCAACGGTTCATCAACGAGGTGGCTCGTGACGTGACGGATCCCCAGACCGGCGTGAGTGTGTTCGACCGGCGACACGCCCGGCGCCTGGCGAACGGCGCCACGGAAGATCTCGCGGCGACCGGCGACCATCGCATCAACGCGCTCGGCTCCGGTTCCGACTACACCCCGTTCTTGCAGCACCTCGGGATCGCCTCGCTCAATCTGGGTTTCGGCGGCGAGAGCGGTGGCGGGTCGTATCATTCGATTTTCGACTCGTTCGATCACTACACCCGCTTCATCGATCCGACCTTCGAGTATGGGATCGCGCTCGCCCAGACGGCGGGCCGGGCCGTACTCCGGCTGGCCGATGCCGAACTGTTGCCCTGGGACTTCACCGCCTTCGAGGCGACGGTCGGTCGCTACGCCGACGAGGTGATCGCCCTCACCGACGACATGCGGGAGGAGACGGAGCGTCAGAATCGACTCCTGCACGACGGTCGATTCGAACTGGCGGCGGACCCGACCAAGACCTACGCACCGCCCGACGCGGAAGACCCGGTGCCGCATCTCAACTTCGCGCCGGTTCGAAATGCGCTCGTCGGTCTGGCTGCCAGTGCCCAGGCGCACGACGTCGCCCGCCGGGCTCTCGTCGCGGGGGGCGATAGACTCTCCACAGACCAGGCTCGCGAGGTCGACAAGATTCTGTTTCGTACGGAGCGGGCGATGACTCATCCCGACGGACTGCCCGGACGTTCCTGGTTCGTTCACCAGATCTATGCGCCCGGTTTTTACACGGGATACGGGGTGAAGACGCTTCCCGGCGTCCGCGAGGCGATCGAGGAACGAGCCTGGGAGGAGGCCCAGCGGCAGATTGCCAGGCTGGCCGACACGATCCGCCAGGTCGCGAGTGAGGTCGATCGCGCGACCCAGTTCTTGGAGCCGGCCGGACCGTAGCGAGCGATAGGCCGGTCGCCGCAAGGCGCCGTCGCTTCGATAGCGAGACATGTGAAGAGCTATGACGATGACACGTGCGGCCGTCCCTCTCGCCCTGACGATGGTCAGTCTCATCGGCGGCGCTGCGTATGCCCAGCCCAACCGTGAGACCAATGCGCCGGGGGCGACCCAGGCGCAGTTTGAGAGCTGGATGACCGAGCTGTCGACCTGGCAGCGATGGGGGCCCGACGACCAGCTTGGCTCCGCCAACCTCATCACCCCCGCCAAGCGTCTACAGGCGGCGTCTCTGGTCGAGATCGGCGAGACCATTTCGCTCGGCCATGACCTCGCCGACGGTCTCGGCAGCGACGGGAATCGTCCGTTCGCACTGGACATGATCATTTCCTTCGATCCCGATCGAATCAGGGATCGACTGGACATTGACTACCACGGCGGGTTCTTCACCCACCTCGACGCGCTCTGTCATGTGGTCTATGACGGGAAGATCTACAACGGGCACGATTTCCGTGAGACCGTGACTGCGGACGGCTGTGCCCACCTGGGGATCACAGGGCTCAAGGCCGGTGTCGTCACCAAGGCGGTCCTGGTCGACGTGCCGCGTCTGCGGGGCGTGCCGTATCTCGAACCGGGGACGCGCGTGTATCGAGAGGACATCGAAGCGTGGGAGCGTCAGACCGGGGCGCGCGTCGAACCAGGCGACGCGCTGCTCATCCGGACCGGTCGCTGGGCAAGACGGAGCGCGTTGACTGACGAGGCCGGCACCGCGGGTATGGACGCGTCGTTCCTGCCGTTCCTCGCCGAGCGCGATGTGGCGCTACTTGGCGGGGACACCGCGCACGAGGTCCGTGACAACATCCCAGGGTTCGACGTCACCGTCGTTCACAAGTTCACCATCGTTGCGCGTGGAATGAATCTCCTGGATAACCTCGACCTCGAGGAGGTGGCGGAGGCCGCGGCCCGGCTGCAGCGGTGGGAGTTCCTCATCATGGCGAGTCCGGTCCGGGTACCGAATGGTACCGGTTCCCCCATAAACCCGATTGCGATGTTCTAGCGTGCAATGAGGGAGCGTTGGATGATCAAGCTGGCGCTCAAGGTCGTGATGGCGGCCTTCTACATCTTTTCCGGTGTCAACCACTTCCGGGATCCGGGCTTCTACCTCAACATCATGCCGCCGTATCTGCCGGCCCACGACGCGGCCGTCGTCTGGAGCGGTGTCGTCGAAGTGGTCCTGGGCGGTCTCCTGCTGTGGCCGCGCGGGCAGTGGCTCGCCGCGTGGGGCATCGTGGCCATGCTCATCGCCTTCCTCCCCGTCCACGTCCACATGCTGGCGAACAATTACCTCTATCCGGAGACCCCGGTCCTGTTGCTCTGGCTGCGCTTTCCGATGCAGGCGCTGCTGCTCGCGTGGGCGTACTGGTACACGGTCGTCACGGTTCGGAACATGGTTGCGAAGTGAGGCCGGTGCCGACCGGGGGCGCCGCGGCGCGGCGACTCAGCCTTCGAGGAGTTCCGTCAACCGTCGATACCCGGAGCGACTGATTGGCAACCGGGTCTGGTTGGTGAGCACCGCGATGCGGCTGTTGGTCACCGTGGTGTCGATTCGAGCCAGCCGATCGATCTGCAGGATGTACCGACGATGGATCCGCACGAACCTGGTCGGCTCGAGTCCTTTTTCCAGCTCGGCCAGCGGCTGCTCCTTGAGCAGGCTCAGCTCGCCGGCCTTCACGGCGACGTAGTCATCCTGCGCTTCAATGTAGTCGACCCGGCCGATCGGAATGACAGCCGGGGGTTATCGGCCAACGACCGCCTGTGCCCGGTGAATGACCATCTGGGTTGGGGAATCGGTGCTCACTGCCGGTGATAAGGTCTGGTTACTTTGAGCAACCGGCCGGATGGAAGGGGCGGGTCTATCGCTCTCGTGAGCAAAATCGTGCCGCCAGGCAGGCGACGCCTGGTGCTCCTGATCGCCTGCCTCGCCGGCGTCGCCCTCTTGGCCGGACGTCTCTTGCCCATGGATCGGTTCGTGGAGTCGCTGCGGTCGTGGGCGACGGGCCGAGGCGCGACCGGGATGGTCGAGTTCGGGCTGGTCTATGTCGTGCTGGCGCTCTTCTTCGTGCCGGGCGCCATCCTGACGATGGTGGCCGGTGCCGTGTATGGGGTCGGCTGGGGACTCGTGGTCGTCGCCATCGCCACCTCGGTGGCCGATGCCGCCGGGTTCCTCCTGGGCCGATACGTGGCGCGTGACGCGGTCGTGCGACTCATGGACCGGCACCCCCGATTCAAGGTCGTCGACCGCACGATTGTCGAGGGCGGATGGCGCATTGTGGCCCTCGTGCGCCTCAATCCGACCATCCCCTACAGCGTCAGCAACTACCTGTTCGGTGCCACCGGGGTCCCGTTTGGTGCCTTTGTGGTGTCGAGCGGTATCTTCACGCTCCCGGGCGCGCTTGCCTATGTCTATTTGGGCTATGTCGGCGCCGAGACGCTCGGCGGCCGAGGCCGTGGCCCGGTTGAGTGGATCATCCTGGCCCTGGGTCTTGCGGCGACGCTGGCCATCATCGCGTACGTCACCGTGCTGACACGCCGCCAACTGGCGGCGCTGGAATGAGTTCCACCGGCGACCTGTCTGTCTTTTTCGCGTGAGCGGCAGCCGGGAGTGTGCCGGGCCTGGTCGAGAGTCCACCGACTGGACGGGGTGGCGGCGGCCGTCGTCCATTTCTATCTGGCGAGCAGCTACAACAATCTGCATCAGCCGACTCGGCGTGGAGAGGCGGATAATGATCGGCGGTTGGAGCTCGCCATCCAGCACTACCGGACCGCGGTCGACCACGAGACGGACCAGGTTCGGCGTACGCGGGCGATACGGTATCTGACCGCCGCGTATCGTCGGCTGGCCCGGCTCGACTCCACGGCGGGGGACTTCGAGTCGGGGGCCGCGGCGCTACGCGAAGTGACGGTGCTCAATCCCGACAATCCTGAGGGGTTCTACGCGCTCGGTGTTCTCTACTGGGGGAAGGTCTTCCGCGACGCCGACCTGAGCGATGAGCAGGAAGACGACTACATACAGATCGGGCTCACGGAGCTGGACAAGACCCTGACGCTGCCCGCCGACCACATCTCAGCGCTCGTCTACAAGAACATTTTCTTGCGGATGCTGGCGAATCTGTCTGAGGATCGAGCCCGGCGGGATGAGTTGGTGCCGGAAGCGGACGCGCTACGAAGCCGCGCGGAGGCGCTGTTGCAGCGGCGTCGGTTCTCGGGCGGATAGCGCGTTCCCGGGGCGTGTCCGCCGAGTCGTTGGCCGTTCAACGAGTATGATCGGCTAGCTCTCAGCATGTCTCGCGAATCGGTCCCACAGGTGATCCGCGTCCCGCCGGTGGGCGGCTGCGGTCTGGTGGCGGTCCTCGCGCTGGGACTCGGCGCGTTCGGTCTGCTGGACGGGGTCCGACAGAACCCCTCGTTTCAGGGGGCGTTTGTTGGTGCCAGCGTCCTGCTGCTCGTCTGGAGTGGCCTGGTCTTCGGGGCGGCCCACCGCACGGGTCGACCACTGACGCTCGAGGTGGCGGTTCGGCCGCAGCACCTCGTGCAAGCGCTCGCGCAGCTCACCTTCCTGGTCTACTGGGGGTGGTACTGGCGTCCGGTTTACGACGCCGCATTTCTCATCGCCTCCCAGCTGGTCTTCGCGTACGCGTTCGACATGCTGCTGAGCTGGTCGCGACGGGACACGTACACCCTGGGGTTCGGGCCGTTCCCCGTCATCTTCAGCATTAACCTCTTCTTGTGGTTCGCCGACGACTGGTTCTATCTGCAGTTTCTGCTGGTCGGGCTCGGGTTCGCCGCCAAGGAGCTGATCCGGTGGGACAAGGACGGACAACGCGTTCACATCTTCAACCCGTCGTCGTTTCCACTCGCGGTCTTCGCGCTGGCGTTGATTCTCACCGGCACCAGCGATCTCACCTGGGGTCAGGACATCGCCACGGCCCAGTTTTTCCCCCCGCACGTCTATCTGGTGCTGTTTCTTGTCGCGCTCCCCGGACAGTATCTCTTCGGAGTGGCGTCGATGACGATGTCCGCGGTCGTTGTCACCTATGTGTTCGGGCTCCTCTATTTCAGCGTCACCGGCGTCTATTTTTTTTACGACTCGTATGTCCCGATCGCGGTCTTTCTCGGTATGCACCTCTTGTTCACCGACCCATCGACCGCACCGCGGACCCAGATGGGACGGGTGCTGTTCGGGGTGGGCTACGGTCTGAGTACGGTGGCGCTGTACGCCGTGCTGAACCGGGCCGGCGTGCCACCGTTCTACGACAAGCTGTTGCAGGTCCCGCTGTTGAACCTCTCGATCCAGTGGCTGGACCGCCTGGCCCGGTCGACGTCTCTGGGGACGAGTGACCTGGCGGGCGATGGTCGGGGCCCGGCTGGACGCGGGCGTCATCTCGCCTCCACGGCGGTCTGGGCGGGCGTCTTCGCACTCATGACCGCACTCCAGGCGGTTGGTGACCACCATCCCGGCCAGGGGGTCCCCTTCTGGCAAAGCGCGTGCAGTGAAGGCCGATCCTCGGCCTGCGAGTATCTCGCG
>JAPYUM010000028.1:0-24399 GCA_029940535.1 Vicinamibacterales bacterium | reverse complement strand
CGGGACCCCACCGACGACGCCAGTCCGTAGCCGCTCGGGTGCACACTACGGCACCGTCGGCGGACGATCGGTCGACCCGGGGCGACGCGCGTCGAAACCTTCTATTGATGCGCTTTGACAGGGCGTGAACCCACGCGTATAGTCCAACCTACTTGAAGAATCAGCTGGTGGGGAGGGCCGGGTTGGGTGGCGAAGAAGCCGCCGTGCGCAGGCCAACGTCCCCACTGCGAATGCCGGTTTCAGGAGGGGTAGCATGACGCGTCGATTGCTCGAGTCGCTCGGTGTCGCTACGGTGTGCGCCACGGTCATGGCGCTGCTGGTCAACGCTGTGCCGGTCGGCGGACAGGCTCCCGATACCACCGTGTGGGGACACCCGAACCTGGAAGGTATCTGGCTCGATGTCTACTCCACCCCCTTCGAACGCTCACGCGAGTTCGGCGATCGAGAGCTCGCCACGGCTGAAGAGCGCGCCGCGCGGGATCAGGCCCGTATGGGCAGCCAGGGACGGAACGTGCGCGGCGGCGACGGCCGGGTTGACGTGGCTGGAGCCTACAACGCCGTCTACACATCAGCCAAGCCGGCGGGCCCGCGCACATCGCTGGTCGTCGATCCGCCGGATGGGAGACTTCCTGCCATCACCGCGGAGGCCCAAAGCCTGAACGAGCTCCGCCGAGAGTGGACGCTGATGCTCCTGCGGAACACCGAGACCTGTCAGGCCGGCGCGGCGGGGTGCCGGGGCGGGGAGTATGGGCCACCGTCGCCACGCCGGTTCGATGTGACGCCGTTCTACAACACGGGACGCATGAACCGGCACGACGGCCCGGAAGACCAGAGTTCTGGCGACCGGTGCATGTCCGGACGCACCCCCGACTTCAACGGCTTCCGACGGATCGTGCAGGGGGCTGACTCGATCGCGATGGGCTATGACACCGGACAGGGCCAGGGGTTCCAGCGGGTCATCAATATGAGCGGCAGCCATCCCCCGAACGAGGTCCGCTTGCGGCACGGCGACTCTCGGGGCCGATGGGAAGGCGACACCCTGGTCGTCGAGACCACGAATTTTTCGCCCAAGTGGCCCTTCCGGGGGGCCGGGGCGAACCTGCGGCTGGTCGAGCGGTATACGCGCGTCGACGCCGACACCCTGAGCTACGAGGCGACGGTCGAGGACTCGACGGTGTGGACGGCGCCGTGGACCATCCGGCAGGAATTGAAGCGCCAGAGCGACGAGGAGAACCGGATCTATTACGAGCCCCGGTGCCACGAAGGGAACTATGGTCTTCCGGCGTTGCTTGTCGGCCGGCGTGTCGATGAGGAAGCGTTCGCGAATGGCACCGGTCCGAATCCCTTTTCGATGGACACCGCCACCTGCGTACAGGGCCTGTAGGCGCAACCGACGATTTGTCGCGGAGCGAGCAAGGAGCAACGATGGGAAAAGGCACGACAGTGGTGATGGCTCTGGTCGCGGCCACGATGGGCGCCGTCGTCACGGTGGCGGTGACGGGCACCGCCCGGGAGACTCAGGCCCAGGGCCAAGACCCGGCCACGCGCCCGGCCCGGACTCCCGACGGGAAGCCGAATTTCGATGGCGTGTGGCAGGCCAACAACGAAGCTCACTGGGACCTGGAGGCCCACGAGGCACGTGCCGGCATGGTCATGCAGCAGGGCGTCTATCCCTATGAGTTCTCACAAGTGCCTGCGGCGCCGGTGCTGGCGCTCGGCGCGGCGGCCGGTGTCCCCGGGTCTCTGGGAGTTGTCGGGGGCGATGGGCGGATCCCGTACACCGCGGACGCGCTCCGCGTGAAGCAGGAAAACGCCGAACATTGGATCGATCGCGACCCCGAGCTCAAGTGCTATCTGCCCGGTATCCCCCGAGCGATGTACATGCCCTATCCCTTTCAAATCTCGCAGGGCGCGGACAAGATCCACATGACCTTCGGGTTTTCGAATGCGGGACGCGTCATCCATATGAATGATGTCACCGGACCACCGGACTACACCTACATGGGGCATTCGGTCGGGCGGTGGGAAGGCGACACCCTGGTCGTGGAGGTGTCGGAGTTCAACGGCAGGACGTGGTTCGACCGGGCCGGGAATTTCCACAGCGAGGCGTTGCGACTGACCGAGCGCTTTTCGCCGCTGTCGCCAGACGCCATCTGGTATGAAGTCACGGTCACCGACCCGGAGACCTTTACCGAACCCTGGACGATCGCGATGCCGCTGTATCGGCGTCTGGAGCCGAGTGCCACGGTGTTGGACTACCCGTGTATCCAGTTCGCCGAGGAGTTTATGTATGGACACCTCCGGCGAGAGCAGTTGGTTCAACGGTGGGAGGGTGAGACTATGACGGTGGAAATCACCCGCAAGGTTCCACCTGGCGATCTCCTGCATGAGTGGTATCGACGATAGACGAAGGAGGCTACACCCATGAGAGCAAAGTCACTGATCACGGGCCTGGGCGCGGTCGCCGGATTGTGTCTGTGGATGCTGGCAACCGGTGTGCCCGCGTTGGCCCACCACGCGTTCGCGGCTGAATTCGATGCCGACCGACCGGTAGAGTTCAGCGGCACCGTCACCAAAGTGGAATGGATTAATCCCCACGTTTGGATTCATCTCGACGTCAAGACGGACAACGGCGCCACCGAGAATTGGGCTTTCGAAGCCGGCACTCCCAACGTGCTGTTCAGGCGAGGGTTCACGAGGCGGTCGCTCCTGCCCGGTGTCGATGTTCTCGTCGATGGATATCAGGCGAAGGATGGCACGAACCGGGCCAACGGCCGCGACATCACGTTGTCCGACGGCACCAAACTCTTCCTCGGGTCGTCCGGCACCGGCGCCCCCTGGGAGCTCGCGCGACCCGGCGTAGACACCGCCGACCCCGGCCGCTGACCGGCGACGTGGCGGGTTGTGATGCGTTTCGCCACTAGGGTGCTGACCCGGGTCAGTGTCCTCGGTCTCATTGTCTCGTCGATTCTCTGTGTGGCCTCGGCAGTCGCACAGCCCCGTCTCACCATGGACTGGGCGGCGATGGCCGAACGGCTGGTCGCGCAGCTCGCCCCGCAACCGGGCGAACGGATCCTGCTCCTCGCACGTCCGGGTAACTTCGACGACATCCTGCCACATCTGCGATACGCGCTGATGGAGGCCGGTGCGGTCGACCTGGGTGTCGTTGACGTGCTGGAGGAGCCGTTTCCGGAGGCCTGGGACGCCGAGGTACTGCGTCTGGGATACGCCGATGCGAGAGCCGCGTACAAGGAGATGTTCCGGGACGTCGACGGAGCCATCATGATGCCCGGTGCGCGCGCGGGGCAGCCCGCGTATAGCGCGCTGCAGGATTGGCTGAACGAAGACGTCGGGCGGACCATCCACTTCCACTGGACGCAGAACGGCAGCGCGTTTCCGGTACCGGGACAGCCGTTGCCGGGCCAGACCGCTATCGACGCGCACTACCAGCGCGCGCTCCTCGAGACCGACTACGAGGCGCTCGCGGCCAAGCAACGCGAGTTCGTCCAGGTCATGCGAGACGCGGAGGTCCGCGTCACGTCGCCCATCGGCACCGACATCAGCTTTCGCATTGGCGACCGGCCCGTGAACCTGCAGGACGGTGACGCGTCGAAAGCGCGTACCGACCAAGGCGTCATCCTGATTGACCGGGAGATCGAGTTGCCCGCGGGGTCCATTCGCGTTGCCCCACTCGAGGAGACAGTGAACGGCGTCATTGCCTTTCCTCACTCGCAGTGGGACGGTCGTCCGGTGGTGGGGCTCCGCATGACCTTCGAGCGGGGCCGGGTCGTCAGTGTAGCCGCGGACACCGGTCTCGACGCTGTGCAGGCGGAGCTGGACGGCGCGCCGGCTCAGGCTCGCGCCTTCCGCGAGTTCGCGCTTGGCTTCAACCCGCTGCTCGCCGTGCCCGAGCGCAATCCGTGGATTCCGTACTACGGCTACGGCGACGGTGTCGTAAGACTGTCACTCGGCGACAACTCCGAGCTCGGGGGCACCGTCACCGGCGGGTATGTTCGCTGGAACTTCTTTACCGACACCACGGTCCGGCTCGACGACGAGGTCTGGGTACGCGCCGGCCGCCTCGTGCAGTAGGGCTCGGTGAGCCCCTGTGGCGCAGGTCTTCAGGCCTGCGATCGCACGGCTGAAGCCGTGCGCCGCAATGGGGCCAGATTCAGGGCAGCGGCCCACCCTCGTACAACCACCGGAGGGCGCGCTCGCCTGAACAGACCCGGCTTCCGACAGCGCGCAGGTGCTCCGAAATCTCTCTTGTCATTCCGTCATCCGCTGCGGCGCCGGTCTTACCCGCGCGTACCATCGCGCCCGTCTCCAGTATTCGAACCTCGGTCGCCGTCGTGGCATCGAACTTGATGCCGTGCTGCTTCATCCAACGGAACGAGGTGTAATCGGCGGTCGCCTGCCACGCTTCCGGGCTCGGTCGTATATCGAGGAAGTCCGCGATCCGGCGGATTGACCCGTCGTGGTCTCGTTTCATGTCAGCGAAGTGGAGCAGGAGCACGTTGGGCCTGGCCCGCAGTGGCCACCAGGACTGCAGGAAGCCGAATGGTGCGGCGTTCAGGCCCATGGGGTCGATCACCTCGTGATAGAAGGTGGGGAAATCTGGCCGCAGCAGCGCCGCTTGTGGTACCTGCCAGAGGTCGAACCAGTCGTCGGTGTGTTTCTCGAAGAAAGGTTTGGCCGACACCAGCGCCTCTTCGGGATTGCGGACGACCACGATACAGCGAACGTTCTTTCCGCTGATGGGATCGACGTACGGGAGCCCGGGTGGCGCCGAGTGGGATTTGAATGCCCTCGGACGGTCATGGGGCATGTTGCCGATTCGGGTCAGGAGTTCCTCGACCGGCATGCCGGGCCGGGTCAGGATTTCGAGCCAGGGCACCTCGGCGCAAGTATCTTCGAAGTCCGGGTCGCCGCCGCACAGCAACTGGTGGACGATGTTCATCGTCCAGGTCGTCCCGCTCTTGATGGGAACCGAGATCAGAATGTCCTGGTCTCGCCAAACTCGACCTGTTGCTGCATACGGGGGTCGACCCAGGCCGGAAGCCCACCCTTCTTCGAATCGGTGATCACACGGCAATAGTTCAATACCCATTCGCACGGGTGCTGTCATGCGCGGCGCCTTCACTGGGGTGATAAGGTTCGGGCCTGCTGGGGAGAGGCCTCAGCAGACGCAGAGGAGGCAGTCATGCGGAAACAGGCAGTGTGGGCGATGGTGGCGGTGATGTTGGCCCTTCCGGTCGGCGTGCGCGCACAAGGGTCGAGTTGGCAGGATGTGCAGGTCGCGGACATCGAGACGATGCGGGACAAGTTCATCCAACTGGGTGAGGCGTTCAACGAATCGCAGTACACCTGGCGCCCGATGGCGGGGGTGCGATCGGTCCAGGACGTACTCGGGTTGGCAGTGGCCGAGGCCCACATGTTTCCCACCGGTTGGGGCTACGACGCGCCGGCCGTCGCCGCGGACGGCTTCATGGCGGAGGTCGGACGGGCGGCGGCGCTCAGCAAGGCTGACATGCTCGGCGAGCTCGAGACCTCATTCGGATTCCTGATCGACATCGTCCGCGACATGCCCGAGTCGAAACGGCTGTCCGACGGGTCGTACTTCGGTCAAGCGATGCCGGTTCACGCCAGCATTGCGACCGCCATGGCCGACATGCACGAGCACCTCGGCCAGCTGATCGCCTACGCCCGGACGAATGAGGTCGTGCCACCGTGGAGTGCGAGCAATCAGTAGCCGATTGGGCGCTGGAATGGTCCAAAAGAGAGGAGCGTGCATGCCGGGAATCTGCACGCGACGGGCAATGCTGCGCGACTGAATGCAACGGCGTGCAGAATGGGTAACGTTTCCCTGAGCGGGTGCTAAAGATCGACTGCCGTCGCACCGAAAACGGGGTGGATGGCAGCCTCGTCAAACGTCGAATCGGATCGGTTCGTCGCGACCCTCAGCGCCGACGCCCAGTGGCCGCTCCAGCGCCTCGCGAGCGCGGTCACTCCGGTCGTCGATGTCGGCATCACGCTCGCGCGCACGGTGCGCAGGGGGCGAGCCACCGAGCTCGCCCGGCTTGGTCACCAGTGGAATGCGCTCGGGCGACGTGATGCGCTCGGGGCCGTCTTGACCCGACCGTGGACCGCGCCCGAGTGGGACGTCGCCGACTTCTTCGAGACCGGTCGAGCGGACGTCGAGCGGCTGATGCGCGCCATCGCGCGCCGGGCGCCGAGGCTCACCACGCGTCGGGCCCTCGATTTCGGGTGCGGCGTTGGTCGGCTCACCCAGGCGCTGGCCAGTCACTTCACCGCGGTGCAGGGGGTCGACGTCGCGGCATCGATGATTGCTCGCGCCCGCCTCGAGAATCCCACGCCGGCGCGTTGTCACTTCGTGGTGAACCGGCGACCGCACCTGCGGCGGTTCAAGACCGGCACCTTCGATCTCGTGTACAGCCGTCTCGTCCTCCAGCACATGCCACCCTCTCTCGTGCGCCGGTATATTCCGGAGCTCGTCAGGGTGCTCGCGCCGGGCGGCTTGCTGGTGTTTCAATTGCCGGCCGTAATCTCCGATCCCAGGCGATCGTTCTGTGAGGCACCCGTGCGTGGGCGGTTCAAGCGAGCGCTGCCACGGCGCATGGTGCAGGCGTATCGCGGGTTGAAATATCCGCTCTGTCAACCTCCCCCGTCAGGGATGGATATGTTCGGGATGGCTCGTGACACGGTCGTGGAACTCGTCGAAGGCGCGGGTGGCCGCATCATCGTGACGACGTCTGATGACAGTCACGGGACGCGCGCCCCAGGATTCGAGTACTGGGTGACCAGATCGGCAGCCGCCTAGCGGCGGCGTGAGGCCCTGTGGCGCAGGCCTTCAGGCCTGCGATCGCACGGCTCAAGCCGTGCGCCACAATGCATGCGCCAGGTCTACGTCTCGGGCACCGGTACCGCCACCGTCGTGCCGACCGCCGCGTCGAATTCCACCGTTTCAAAGTCGCCGAGCCGGTCCCACGTGCGAACGCGGTAGTGACCTGCGGCCAGATAGAGATCCTCGCCGGCGCACTGTAGCGCTCCGCTCCATCCGCTGGCCGCCCTCGTCGAGGCGTTCGAGCCAGCACCGAAAATCGGTCGTGGAAGCCTCTGCCTTGAAGACGTACTCGACCTGGCGACACCAAACGGTACGGTCAAGTCGATGGTCTGGCGCTCCTCGTCGCCGATCACGACACCTTCGAGGAGAAACGGGGTGAGGCGTGGTCAGCGCGAACCGTGTACACCCCAGGGCGCACGTCGCCGCCGTTGTTGTAGTGCAGGGTGTAGACGACATCTCCATTCTGGAGCAGTTCCTGATGCTGACGTAGGGCCCGGTCGGCGCCTTCGGGCGTGACGAGGATCTTGACACGCACTGTTTTCACCGCTTCGAACACGACCTCTCGGTCTTCGCCGGCTACGATCGTGGCCGTGGCACCGTGACGACAATTCGTGTGCGTCCGGTCGCGGCGACCTGGACCTCCTGCGTCACCGGCTCATAGAGGACGCCGTTTACGGTCGGCACGCCGGCTTGCAGGGTGTAGGCACCGCCCTCGAACACGAAACGCCCGTTAGACGCGCCATCGATGCGGTCCGCCATGGTAGACAGCGCGCCCTCGGCCGTCCCGAAGGGCACGGCGAGTTCGCTGTCGGAGCAGTCACGGGCCCGCCGGTGCCCGTAGATCCGCAGGGCGATATCACGATTCCGGAACAGCGACGCATCGAGACCGCGAAAGACATCCTTCGCCACTTCGAACTTGCATGATGTGTCTGGCAGCTCGCCCCACATCGAGTTCGACCCATCGAAAATGATGTGGAGGGGCCGACTCGACTCGGCCTCCGGGGCCAGGGCCGGGAGACTGGCGGACACGAACAGACCGAGCAGCGCGAAGGCGAATGTGGAGTGTCGCATTTCGAGATCATTGTATGAGACACGAGCCTCCCCCGGGCCGGAATCACAGGTTCGACGCCAGGTCCGGTGGCATAATGAAGCGCCTCGTTTCGGTCGACGACGGAGGAAGCCATGCCTTTGCGTGTGTTCGGCGTCTGCAGCCTGTGCGTGATACTCGGCGCTTGTCGGTCGGGCCCCGACATTCACGCCGACCTCGTGGTGCTGAATGGCAACGTCGTGACGGTCGATGACGCCCGCCCCCGGGTTGAGGCCTTCGCGGTGCTGGCCGATTCGTTCGTCGCGGTCGGGTCCACCTCGGATATCGAACCATGGGTGGGTCCCGCGACCAGGGTCATTGACGCCGCCGGACGCACCGTCACGCCGGGGTTCATCGATGCCCACATGCACCCCCGGGCGATCTATCCCGACTCGTCCCCGCTCTCCACGGTTGACCTGCGCCCGGTCAGCGTCGCATCCATGGCCGATTTGGTCGCGGCGCTCGCGGCGAAGGCCACGCTCGTCCCGGACGGGCAGTGGATTCAAGGCGTGCGCTACGAAGATACGAAGTTGGGTCGACACCCGACGCGTGCGGACCTGGACCAGGCTTCTTCCACCCACCCCATCTACCTGTCACATTCGAGCGGTCACGTCGGGGTGGCGAATTCCTTCGTGCTGAAGGCGGCCGGAGTCACCCGCGACACCCCGGACCCGCCTGGTGGCGCCTTCGACCGCGACGACGATGGCGAGCCGAACGGCGTCTGTCGTGAGGTCGCCTGCGGCCGACTCCGGCGGGCGGTCCCCGCGACCCCAATCACGAGGCAGGACGAAGTGGACGGGATGCGGCGAGCGCTCCAACAGTTTGCCGCCGACGGAATCACGACCGTGGTCGACGCCGGGGGGAGTCCCGAGAAGCTGGGACTCTACCAGAAGGCGGTCGGACCTGGCTCGCCAGTGCGGGTGATCGTCATGGTCCTCAGTCGCTACCTGGAAGCGTTGCGGGCGGGCGGGATCAGCGCCGGGTTTGGGAATGACTGGGTGAAGGTGGGGCCGATCAAGGGGCATCACGGCAATTCCCTGTCGGGGCGAACCGCCTGGCTCTTCGAACCCTACGACATGGTCAATCCTGAGACCGGCGAACGCGACTACTACGGGATTCCACCCGACCAGACTCAGAGCGAACTGGACGAGCTGATCTACAGCATCCACGACGCGGGATTTCAGGTGGGCGTGCACTCGAACGGCGACCGCGAGATCACCATGCTGCTCGAGGCGTTCGAGAAAGCGCTCGCTCGGCAGCCCCGAGCGGACCACCGCCACCGCATCGAGCATGCCAGCGTGGCCACTCCGGCGATTCTCGAGAAGACCAAGGCGCTCGGACTCGTGCTCGTGCTGCACTCCTACGTTTACGAGCACGGCGACAAGATGGAAGCGTTCGGCGCCGACCGGATTCGTCTGATGCACGCCAACCGACTGGCGCTCGACATGGGTATTCCGGTTGCGGGTAATTCAGACTACGGGGTCAGCGCAGCGCTGCCGTTGCTCCGGATCCAAAGCATGGTGACGCGCACGAGCGCCGAGGGGAAGGTCTACGGACCGGAGCAGCGAATCTCACCCGAGGAGGCGATCCGGGTGTGGACCATGGGCAGCGCGTTCTCGGTCTTCGAAGAAGTCCGCAAGGGGTCGATCGAGGTGGGCAAGTTGGCCGACTTCGTGGTGCTGTCGGCCGACCCGACCGAGGTGCCCGCCGACACGATCAAGGATATTGCCGTGCTCACGACCGTCGTCGGTGGCACTGTCGTGTACGAAGGCGAGGGGAGTTGAGCCGACGTGACCTATACCTACGCCCGTCGCTATCGTGGTCCGCTGAAGGCGGTGATCCTGGATTGGGCGGGCACCACGCTCGACTACGGGTGCTGCGCCCCGGCCGTGGTGTTTACCGAGGTCTTCAAGCGGCAGGGCATCGACATCACGATGGAGGAGGCACGGGCGCCGATGGGTGCGCACAAGCAGGTGCACATCCGTCGAATTTCTCAGAATCCGGATGTAGCCAGACGGTGGGAGGAGGCGCATGGCCGGCCGCCGACAGAGGAGGACGTGGTGGCCATGTTCGAGGCGTTCGTGCCGCTGCAACTGGACTGTCTCGCCGACTACGCCGACCTCATCCCCGGCACCCTCGCCTTCATGACGGCAGCCCGCGCCCGAGGGTTGAAGATTGGCTCGACCACCGGGTACACGGTCGAGATGATGGAGCTTCTGGCGAAGGAAGCCGCGCACCGCGGATATGAGCCGGACCACAGTGTCTCGGCCGCCGAGGTCCCGGAGGGCCGGCCGGCACCGTGGATGTGTCTCGAAAACGCGAAGCACCTCGGGGTCTATCCCCTCGAGTCCATGGTGAAGGTCGACGATACGGTGCCAGGTATCGAGGAGGGGATCAACGCGGGAATGTGGACCGTCGGCCTGGCGAAATCGGGGAACGAGATCGGTCTGACCGAGGCTGAGATCGAGACGTTGCCCGCCGACGAGTTCGACCGGCGTCTCGCCCGCGCCTATCAGCGCATGCAGCGTGCGGGCGCCGACTACGTGGTGGATGGTATCTGGGACCTGCTGGAGTGCCTCGACGACATCGAGGCCCGCCTCGCCCGGGGCGAGCGTCCCCAGCACGCGTAGCGCCAGACCCGTGACCACGTCCCCGAACGAGAATCCGTATCTGCTGCTGACCCCCGGGCCGCTCAGTACGAGTGCGACCGTGAAGGCGGTCATGCGCCGCGATTGGTGCACCTGGGACGATGACTACAACCAGGGCGTCGTGCAGGTGATTCGTCGCCGGCTGGTCGAGCTCGCCACCCGAGCGGAGGGATACACCAGCGTGCTCATGCAGGGGAGCGGCACGTTCGTCGTTGAGGCGCTGATCGGGACCGCGGTCCCGCGTGACGGCAAGCTGCTCGTACTGGCCAATGGCGCGTATGGCCGACGCATCGCCCGGATCGCCGACCTGCTCGATATCGATCACACGGTGATCGAGAGTGACGAGCGCGAGTCCCCCGACCCGGGGGATGTCGACGCGGCGCTGGCTAGTGACCCCGCCATTACGCACGTGGCCATGGTCCACGGCGACACCTCGACCGGCATCCTCAATCCGGTGATGGCCGTCGGCGAGGTCGTGCGTCGCCGGCGTCGCCTCTTCATGGTCGACGCGATGAGCACCTTCGGTGGCATGCCGCTCGACCTCGACGAGTGCGGAATCGATTTTCTCGTCAGCAGCGCCAACAAGTGCATTCAAGGTGTGCCGGGGTTCGGCTTTGTGCTGGCCCGGGCGGCTGCGCTTGCCGACTGTGACGATCGGCCACGGTCGCTGTCCCTTGATCTGTACGACCAGTGGCGGGTTATGGAAGAGGGGGAAGGCAAGTGGCGATTCACGTCTCCCACCCACACGGTACGAGCCTTCGCCCAGGCACTGGTGGAGCTCGACGAAGAGGGTGGCATCGAGCGGCGAGCGGCGAGGTATCGAGAGAACCACCGCGTATTGGTCGAGGGGATGGAACGTCTCGGGTTTCAGTGTTACCTCCCGGAGGCGTGTCGCTCTCCGATCATCACTACCTTTCACGACCCCGAGTCGAACGCTTACGAATTCACGAGGTTCTACGCCGATTTGAAGCGTCAGGGCTTCGTCATCTACCCGGGCAAGGCCACCCGCGCCGACACGTTCCGTATCGGTACCATCGGCCACGTCTTTCCCGACGACATCCGGTCGCTGCTTGTCGCCGTCGAACAGTCGATCACCTGGTAGCCCCACCATGGCGCAGGCAGCGACCAACCCCGTCTACGAGCGTTGGCGCTGGCGGATCTTCGGCGTCACCTGGCTCGCCTATGCCGGGTTCTATTTCACCCGCAAGGGATTCTCGGTGGCGAAGCTCGGACTGCTCGAAGACCCCTCGGTCGGACTGACCCCGATCATGGCGAGCAACATCGATGTGGCCTTCAGTGTCGCCTACGGTGCGGGTCAGTTGCTGTGGGGCGTGTCGGCGGATCGGTTCGGCCCCCGGTATGTGGTGCTCGGGGGCATGCTCGCGTCGAGCGTCGTCGCGGCGGCCATGGGGCTATCCAACACGGTCGTGCTGCTTGGCATCCTTTTCTTCGTGCAGGGGCTGTGCGAGTCGACCGGGTGGGCACCCCTGACCAAGAACCTGGGGTTCTGGTTCTCGTCTGGAGAGCGGGGCCGGGTGATGGGGTTGTGGAGCACGAGCTACGCGTTTGGCGGAATGGTCGCGTCGCCGTTCGCCGGGTATCTTGCCTACTCCGTGTTCGACGACTGGCGGTGGGCGTTCTTTTCGGGCGCGGCCGTGCTCCTTCTCGTCGCGATCCCCTTCTACCTGTTTCAGCGTGACCAGCCCCGCGACGTCGGGCTCGAAGAGATCGAACCCTACCGCGGCGAACGCATGGCCGTGGTGGATGCCCGCGACGTACCGGACGACGAGCAGGAAGGGTCGTGGGACCTCATCGGGAAAGTGTTCCGCAGTCCCACCGTGCTGGTCATGGCCGTCGTGTATTTCCTGTTGAAGCCGACACGATACGCCATCCTCTTCTGGGGCCCGGTCATCGCCAGTGACCGACTGTCCTCCGACAGCTTCGCGCTCGCCGCCTCGCTGCCGGCTGCCTTCGAGGCGGCCGGGCTCGTGGCCCCGATCGCTATTGGGTTCGTGTCGGACACCCTCTTTCGCGCGCGCCGATTTCCGGCCTGCGTGATCAGCCTTTTGCTGCTCGCGGTCGTCTTGCTGTTGTTCGGGCCGCTCACAAGCTCGGGGAGCACCGGAGGGATGCTCGTCGCCTTCTTCCTGATCGGCTTCTTTCTCTACGGGCCCGATTCGATGGTGAGCGCCACCGCGGCGGTCGATTTCGGGACCAAGAAGGGCGCGGGCAGCGCGGCTGGTTTCATCAACGGATGTGGCTCGTTCGGACAGATCCTGGGCGTCGCGCTGCCGGGGTATCTGATGGCTTGGTTCCCAGGCGATGACACCACCATCATGCTCTTCTACGGTTTCTCGGCCTCCTCGCTCGTGGCCAGCGTGCTGCTCATCCCGTTGTGGAACCGCGTGCCCCCGACCCCTCGCGTGTCATCGTAACGGCCACGACCGGCCGACGCCCGGTTGCAACGGCGGGCTTTCACTCTTGACGGCAGACCCTTGGCGCGGGCATTCTCGGCAGACACCGTAGCGGCCTCCGGTCGACATTGAGGCATACGCGTGATGGCGGAGGAGATGGCATGAAAACGGGATTTGTATCGGCCCTCGGTCTTCTGGTGACGGCCACGGTGCTCGCCCAGGACACCCCGATCACAATTCGGGCCGGTCG
The DNA here is from genome assembly GCA_029940535.1 of Vicinamibacterales bacterium. Lineage (GTDB taxonomy): Bacteria > Acidobacteriota > Vicinamibacteria > Vicinamibacterales > UBA8438 > UBA8438. The sequence continues at coordinate 11,135 of JAPYUM010000028.1, read as the reverse complement.
GCTGCTCGATGGCGCCGGCGGTGTGAGCGAGAACGTCCGTCTGACGCTCGACGGGTCGCAGATCGGCAGGGTGGATCGGCTGCGTGGTGAGGTGACCTATGACCTGTCTGACTTCACGGTGATGCCAGGTCTGATCGATACCCACGTGCATCTGACGGCGCACTTCGATGCGGACGGCGCCAATCACCACGACCAGGATGAGGCGCCGGAGCAGGCCGTCCTCTACGCGGCGGAGAACGCCTATCGCACGCTACTGGCCGGGTTCACCACGGTCCAGAGTCTGGGCAGTCCGCGCGACCGGTATCTACGTGACGCGATCGCCCGTGGCAGTCTGCCTGGGCCCCGTGTGCTGACGTCGCTGGGCGCCGTCAACGCCGGCACCGGCACCCCGGACGAGATCCGGAGCTACGTGCGCCGGCTGGCGGACGACGGGGCCGATGTCGTCAAGATTTTTGCGTCGGCCAGCATCCGCGAAGGTGGGGCGCAGGTGATGACGGACGAGCAATTACGGGCCGTCTGCGGCGAGGCGACCCGGGTGGGCCTGAGGACCGTGGCCCATGCCTATGGAACCGAGAGCATCACGGCGACCATCGAGGCGGGGTGCGGCGGCATCGAGCACGGCACTCGTTTCAGCGACGAGGTGCTCGACCTGATGGCCGAGCGCGGCACCTACCTCGACCCGCACCTCGGGCTACTCTGGGCGAACTACGTCGAGCACAAGGACAGCTTTCTCGGTCGCGGCAATTACACCGAAGAGGGCTTCGCGTTGATGGAAGACGCGCGGGTCACCGGATACGAGACATTTCGCCGCACAATCAGCCACGGCGGCGTCAAAGTGATCTTCGGCACGGACGCCGTGGCCGGCGCCCATGGGCGGAACGGTGAAGAGCTCATCTACCGGGTCCGCGACGGCAGACAGATCCCGATGGATGCCATCATCTCCGCCACCTCGCGCGCCGCCGAGTCGTTGGGGCTCGCCGATCAGATCGGCACGCTTGCGCCCGGGTTCGAGGCGGACCTCGTCGCGGTCTCCGGCAACCCCCTCACTGACATCAGCGTCGTCCGTGATGTCCAGTTCGTCATGAAGGGCGGCGTGGTCTACAAGCACGTGGTCCCGTAGCGCCGGTTTTCCGACGAGGCGCCCGTCTGGCGGTGTTACTTCGTCGGTCACCCCCGCCCGGCCGGGCGGGGCGCCCACCTGGCTGCTCTCTCCTCGCGCCTAGCCAGACAGACGCCTCGTCAGAAAACCCGCATTGACGTTCAGCCGATTTCTAGCCTAGCCGAAGCCTGAAGCCCGAAGGCTGAGCCTTAACGAGAGACGCGTGACCCGGCGAGCACGGTCTCGCTTGGGAAGAGTCGCTGACGCCCGGTCCGCGTGTTCCCGTAGTTGTCCACGAATTCGAAGACGCCTTCACGCAGGTCAAGCACCGCGACATCAGCCGGGGCGCCCACGTTGAGCGTGCCGCGGTTGCGGAACAGCGGGAAGAGCCGCGACACGTTGACGGTGGCGCGGGTCACGACCTGATCCACCGTCATCCCGAAATTCAGGAACTTGGACATGACGTTGGGGAAGTCGATGACGCTTTCCGCGTTGCGGCTGGTCGTGTTCCCGTCGGTCGAGAGGGTGTCGGGCCAAAAGCCCGTCTGGATAATCTGGTCGAAGGTGTCCCATCGGAGATGACCGGTCCGCCCATTGGCGACGTCAAACCACACGCCCCGGCGCCGCGCGGCGAGTACCGCCGGCCGCATCGAACCGTCATCGTCGACGATGCTGTTGGGCGGCGGTGCGAACATGTGGGTGACGATGTCGCCAGACTTGAGCTGGGGCAGCAGTGTGGACAGCGGCGAGGCCGTTTGCCCCATGTGAATCATCAGGGGCAGGTCGAACGACGTGGCCACCTCCTGCGCGCGGCGGAGCACCTCGACATCGTCGGCCGCCACCCCACGCGTCAACCGCGTCTTGACACCCACGACGACGTCGCGGTGACGCTCGATAGCCTGCTTCGCCGCATCGACATCGGCGAGGCCCAGGTCCATGGTGTCGCCATCGGGCAGGATGCCGGCGCGCCCGATATTGATGAGGACGTGGCCCGGTTGTGGCGCCGTCTGCGCAATGGCCACCGCCCGGTCAATCTGATCCGCGCCCGCTGATCCGGCGTCGACCCACCCGGTGACCCCGCCGGCCAAACCCACCGATGCGCCCGCTTCGTCTTGGGCATAGTGCGTATGGACGTCGAGGAGTCCTGGGACGACCAGCTTGCCTGTCGCATCGATGACCTCCGCGGAACCCACCTCGATGTTGGCCTCGACTAGAGCGATGCGCCCCCCCGTCATCGCGACGTCGCGCACCGCGTTGACCCGCAGCGACGGGTCGATGACGCGTCCGCCCTTGACGATCAGGTCATAGTCAGCCGCGAGCAGCGTTGAGCCACGGGCAAGAGTCACAACCCCCGCGGCGGCGACGTGGACGAATTGGCGTCGGTTCATCATCGTGTGTAGCCTCCTGCGCCGAATATACTGCGTCCGTGTCGCGTAGTGTGTATAGATGAAGCATCTGTTCAGGCGTATCCATCGGGCCTGGTCCTGGCGCCAGACGACAGTGCTCCTCTCACTGTTGGGCGTCCTTCTCGTTTTCTCGCCCGTCGTCGGCGCACGAAGCTTTTCTCTCGATCGGGTCGCAATCATCGCGCGTGTCGACCCCGACGGAAGCCTGTGGATCGATGAGACCCGGACCTACACCTATGTCGGTCGGTATTCCTGGGCCGAATTCAGGCTGCCGCTCGACCGGGTCGGGTCGGTGAGTGATTTCTCCTTGTTCGAGGGAGATCGCGAGTTGACGGTGTCGACGAGCGAAACGCCGGGCACGTACGACCTGACGTCAAGCCCCGACGAGCTTTACGTCAGGTGGCACTACGCCGCGGAGGACGAGACCCGATCGTTCACGCTCCGCTATCGGATCAGCGACGTCGTCGCGCGACACCCGGATGTAGCCGAGCTCTACTACCAATTTGTTGGTACGATCAATCCACAGTCCATCGGGCGCGTGGAGGTCGAGGTGGCGTTGCCGGAGTCGGCGGTGTTCGGCGAGGTGCGGGCCTGGGCGCACGGACCGCTGCACGGGCAGGTCGCGTTCAAGGCGTCTGGCCGTCTTGGGTTCGACGTGGCGCCACTGCCGGCTCGGTAGATGTGGGAGGCGCGAGCCGTGTTCCCCGTGGGTTGGCTGACGGTCGGGACGTCGGGCGTCACCGGCGACCCCGCCCTCGGTCGCATTCTGGTGGCGGCGGCGGCGCCGGGTAACCCCCTCGAAGCAGCGGGGCGTGTACGACAGCCCGCTCGCCGCCAGCCTCGGTATAATCGACGAATTCTGAGCGACGCATGGTCGCCGAGCCGGAAACCGTCTTTGCGCGCGCGGTTCCTACCAGACGGGGCGGTGCGTTCGAGTCAGAGTGTTCGCGGCCGGAAATCATCGAAGACCTGACGCCCCCTCGTATACCGGAGGTTCAAATGCAACGTTTGTTTGCCACGCTCGTCACCATCACGCTGCTCGGCGTCGTGGCGTCCGCCGTAGAGGCGGGGCAACGCGACGAACCGTTTGCCGCCGGGGGGATTGCGGCCGTCCCGCTGCCGGACCCACCGGTCGTCTACGGAACCGCGGAGGGGCAGGGTATCCGCGTGAGCGTGGTGACGGATGGACTGACCTACCCATGGGGCTTTGCCTTCCTTCCCGACGGTAGCGTGCTCGTAACCGAGCGGTTGGGGACGCTCCGGGTGATCCGCGACGGCGTGCTGGATCCCAATCCGCTGTCCGGCCTTCCCGAGGTCTATACCGGTACCGCGCTGGCTGGTCTGATGGATGTGGCGGTGCATCCCGGTTTTGCCGACAATCGATGGGTGTATTTGACCTACTCGAAGCCGACCGCCGCGGGTTCGACCGTAGCGCTAGCCCGAGGACGTCTGGACGGGCAGGTGTTGTCCGAGGTGCGCGACCTCTTCGTGAGCGAGGCTGATGGCGCCGCGGCCGGCGCGTCACGGCTGCTCTTCGCACCTGACGGCACGCTGTTCATGACGCTGGGGGGCGCGTTCGGTGGACGTCGTCCCAGCGCCCAGGACCCGGCCAGCCATGTGGGCAAGGTGCTGCGTCTCCGAGACGACGGCACCGCGCCCGACGACAACCCGTTCGTCGGACAATCAGGGTATCTGCCGGAAGTGTTCTCGCTGGGGCACCGGAATCCGATGGGCATCGCCCTCCACCCGGAGACGGGCGAACTGTGGGCCAGTGAACACGCCCCCCAGGGTGGGGATGAGGTCAACATCATCCGGCCGGGGCAGAACTACGGCTGGCCCGAGGTCTCGTACTCCCGTGAGTACACCGGACAACGGGTTTCGGAGCGTCCCTGGCGTGAAGATCTCGAACAGCCGGAAATCGTTTGGATCCCGTCCATCGGTCCCTCTGGCCTGCTGTTCTACACGGGCGATCGCTTTCCCGCCTGGCGCGACGATCTCTTTGTCGGATCGCTGATGACCGGTCGCGTCGAGCGGACCGGGCACCTGGAGCGGATCAAGTTCAACCGCCAGGGACTGGAGCAACGACGGGAATGGCTGCTGGCCGATCTCAAACGACGCATCAGGGATGTCAAACAGGGCCCAGACGGATTGATCTACGTGCTGACGTCCGGTAGTTTTCTTGGGGTAGACCCGACTCGAGGCGACGCCGCGCTTCTACGGATCGAACCGGTCGATGAATGAGTAGACTCGCTGGGGCGCTCGCGAGAGATTGGTCAACGCGATCGTGGTGGATGAATCTCATTTTCTACTTCTGTGTCTACATGACCGTCTTCTATCTGCCGTTTGATCTGTTTCTGAAGCCTGTGGCAACGGATCGCGAAATCTGGTTCGGCCTGGCGTTGACCGGCTGGTGGGCGAAGGTGACCGAGCCACTGCACTGGTTCATCTACGGGGCCGGGGCGTACGGATTCTGGAAGATGAAATCCTGGATGTGGCCGTGGGCCGCCGTGTACACCGCGCAGGTCGTCATATCGATGTTCGTCTGGAACATCGTCAACCAGGGAGTCGGTGGTTGGCGGGCGGGCGGCGTCGCGGCGGCGGTGCTCGCTATACCGATGGTGGCACTGTGGCGGGCGCGGCCGTCTTTCGGCGGCACGGCGTCACCTTGACAAGGCTGGATCTCTCACACGGGGTGCGAACCAACATGGGCATATTTCAACGCAGACTCATCGCCACGATCGCAACCGCGGTCATGGCGTTCGGCGGCAGCCTCCACGCGCAGGCGCCCGAGGTGGGCGGCAACTATTCGACCGACGACTGGCCGTTTGTCGGGGGAGACCAGTCAAGTTCGCGCTACTCGACCCTCACCGAGATCTCGACCGACACCATAGACCGCCTGGGCGGAGCCTGGGTTACCCGCCTCGACGGCGGCGGGTCGTCTCGGTCAACGCCGGTCGTGAAGGACGGTGTCCTCTATCTGACCGCCGGGGCCAGTGTGCTGGCGATCGATGGTGCGACCGGTGACACGGTGTGGCGCTGGCAGTCGGACAACCCCGAGGCGCGGATGGTGCCCACCTGGCAGGGGGTCGGTCTGGGTGACGACCTCGTCTTCGTCGGGTTGGGGAGCGCGCAGGTGGCGGCCCTCCGCCAGGATACCGGTGAACTGGTCTGGGCCGAATCGGCCGGCAGCGTGCCGCAGCAGGCCGGCGAGTCGGTCACCACCGCACCGATGCATGCGCGGGGCACGGTCTTCGTGGGCGTCGCCAACGGCGACAGCGGCGGCCAGGGGCGCGTCGTCGCCCTGGACGCGGCCACCGGCGAGATCGACTGGACATTCTTCGTCGTGGCCCGTCCGGGCGAGTTCGGTCACGAGACGTGGCCGCAGGATTCGAATATCTGGGAGGTTGGCGGTGGCGGCGTCTGGCTGAACGGGACCGTGGATCCGGAGGTGGGGCTCGTGTATTTTTCCACCGGCAACCCGGTCCCGATGTTCGGCGGCGAGGTTCGCGAGGGCGACAACCTGTTCACGGCGTCGGTTCTGGCTCTCGACATGGAGACCGGCGAGCGACGGTGGCACTTCCAGGTGGTGCGTCACGACATCTGGGACGCCGACATAGCGACGCCGATGCTGCTCTACGAGGTGGAGATGGGCGGGCAGCCCCGCAAGGCGCTGGCCGCGATCCGGGCCGATGGCCTGTTGTTTCTGTTCGACCGGGAGACCGGCGAACCGCTGATTCCGATCGAACAGCGGCCGGTGCCGCAGGATGCGGGTCTGCTCACGGCGGCGACCCAACCGTTTCCGATCGGCGCCGAAAGCATCATCCCAGACTGCTCCTATTGGCGAGACCGGGTGCCCCCGCCGTTCGAGCTGAGTTGCAGTGCCTTCACGCCCCCGTCGGTCGGCCAGGAGACGGTGGTCGCGCTCAGTTCGCCCATTCCGATGGTGCGCGTGACCCCGATGTCGTTCAGCCCACAGACCGGGTATATCTACGCGCAGGGCCGCGGGCACGTCGGGCGCGCGAAGCGCTTCGCAGACCCGTGGATCTCGGACAATCGTCCCGGCGGCTACCTGAGACTCGGGCTGCCGGAGTCGACCGGCGTTCTGGCTGCCGTCGATCCCCGCACCAACACCGTGGCCTGGAAGCAGGAGCTCCCGGGCGGACGGCTCGGTACCAGCGGTCCGCTGGCCACGGCCGGCGGCCTGGTGTTCTGGGGCGCGGCCGATGGGCAGCTCGACGCGTATGACGCGCGCACCGGGGAGCGCCTCTGGGCGTTCCAGGCGACGCCGGCGGGGACGCGGCTGCGTCCGGGTCCGGCCGCGACGTATGCCGTCAACGGCACGCAATACGTCGCCATCCCGATGGGTAGTGAACTGTGGGCGTTCGCGCTCGACGGCACCGTGCCGCCACGCGATGTGCCGTCGCCGGAGCCGCTAGCAGACCTCGTCCGGTGGACGGGTCCTCCTCCCCGGGAAACCAACGAAGTAGAGACGTCCACGGTGCGCGAGAATCCCTCCTGGTCGTTGGGTGGCAGTAGAGGCGCCCTCGACGAGCACGCGTTCAATCCGCAGCGCGCCCAGGTGACGGTCGGCGCGCGCCTCCGGTTCATCAACAACGGTGCACTCCCGCACACGGTGGTCGCGCAGGACGGCAGCTGGACCACCGGCGTCATCGAACCCGGGCTGTTTGACTACGTCACCTTCGACCAGACCGGCACGTTCCCGTTCCACTGCGAGGAGCACCCCTGGGCGCTCGGTGAAGTGACGGTCGTGCCGTAACGCGTCGTCCCGGGGGAACGCGGGCGAGCGCACCCGGGCGCTCGCGGCCTCACTCGAAGATCGACCGCCACCGCGGGTCCGGCCATGCCCGCGGTCCCGCCATCACGGCGTGGTCGCGAGAAAGACACTCGGAACGTGCATATTGAGGAATAATACACGTGTGACCTATAGACGTGTGGAGGACGACTCGTGGACCCGATAATGCGGCGCCGGCTGTTCTGGGTGATGCTGGTGGTCGCTGTAGTGCTGATTGGGAGCGCCTCGTCCCAGTTCGGGGCGGGAGAGGAGCCACTCAGCTTCAGCGAATTCATGCGGCTGGTGGACTCCGGCCAGATCGACCGCGTTGAGTTGACGGGAAACGAGATCGTCGGCACGTCGTTGAGCGGCGAGCCGTTCCGCACCTACGCCCCAATCCAATACGAAGGCCTCGCCAACAAACTGATCGAGCGCGACGTCGTGATCCAGGCCAAGGCGGAGACGCCGAGCGCCTGGCTGACCCTCCTGTACGGATGGGGGCCGATGTTGCTGATCATCGGCTTCGTCGTCTTCTACATGCGGCAGGCGCAGAGTGGCGGCAACGCGGCGATGTCGTTTGGCAAGAGTCGGGCCAAGCAGGCACCGAGCACGCAAAAGAAGGTGACCTTCGCTGATGTCGCCGGTGTCGACGAGGCGAAGGAGGAATTGCAGGAGATTATCGATTTCCTCCGAGATCCGCAGAAGTACCAGAAGCTGGGGGGCCGGATTCCGAAGGGCGTCCTGTTGACGGGACCTCCAGGCACCGGCAAGACGTTGCTCGCGCGCGCCGTGGCCGGCGAAGCCAGCGTGCCGTTTTTCTCGATCAGCGGGTCCGACTTCGTGGAGATGTTCGTCGGTGTCGGCGCATCCCGGGTCCGCGACCTGTTCGAGCAGGGGAAGAAGAACGCCCCCTGCATCCTGTTTGTCGATGAGATCGACGCCGTCGGTCGGCATCGCGGCGCCGGTCTGGGTGGCGGCCACGACGAGCGGGAGCAGACGCTGAACCAGTTGCTGGTCGAGATGGACGGGTTCGAGTCGAATGAGGGGGTCATCTTTGTGGCGGCCACCAACCGTCCCGACGTGCTGGACCCCGCGTTGCTGCGGCCGGGGCGGTTTGACCGCCGGATTTCGGTCGACCGGCCGGATGTCGCGGGCCGGAAGGGCATCCTCGAGGTGCACGTGCGCAAGACCCCGTTGGCCGATGACGTCGATCTCCACGTACTGGCCCGGGGCACCGTTGGCTTCTGCGGCGCGGATCTGGCGAACCTCATCAACGAGGCGGCGCTCCACGCCGCACGGTACAACCAGAAGACCGTGATGATGCAGGACCTCGAATTCGCCAAGGACAAGGTGATGATGGGGGCGGAGCGCCGCTCGCTGGTGCTCAGCGACGAGGAAAAACAGGTCACGGCGATCCACGAGGCGGGCCACGCGCTGCTTGGATCCGTGTTGGAGCACGCGGACCCGGTACACAAAGTGACGATCATCCCGCGGGGCCAGGCGCTCGGGCTCACGCAACAGCTGCCGGTGGAGGACAAGCACAATTACTCGGCCGAACATCTCTATGATCGGCTCGCGGTGCTGCTCGGCGGGCGGATCGCCGAGGAGATCACGAACACGGCGGTGACCACCGGCGCCGGGAACGACCTCGACCGCGTGACCGACCTCGCCCGCCGGATGGTGTGCGAGTGGGGTATGAGCGAGGCCGTCGGGCCGCTGACGTTCGGTCAAAAGGACGAGCAGGTGTTCCTCGGGCGTGGTCTCGCCCAACAGAAGACCTACAGCGAATCCACCGCGAACGCGATCGACCGCGAAATTAAACGCATCGTCACCGAAACTTACGATCGCGCTCGGGCGATTCTCACGGAGAAGCAAGGCGCGTTGCGACGGATCGCCGAAGAGTTGCTGACGCGCGAGGTGCTGTCTGGCGAGCAGGTCGGACAGATCGTCGCTGGTCGGCCGCTGGCGGCTCCGGTCGACACCGTGCCCGTCACACCAGACCAACCCACCCTTCCCGAGCCCGATCGCCCCCCCGTTGTCCCGTCCCTGGGCAAGCCGGTACCACAGGAATAGGGCGCCGGTCAGAGCCGCCAACTGGTGGCCAAGCCCTGGCAACTGAGATGACAAGACCGATTTTCGCTGGAATCGCCACGACGGTGGTCGGCCTCGTGCTGGTCGCGACGCCCGCCTTCTCTCAATCTCAGTCGCCTACCGAGGGTCCGGCGGTCGACGGGTCGCCCGCCTGGTTTCTCCAAGGCTCCTTTCCAGACCCCGGTGGACGCACCCGGCTCGATCGGGAGGGCCGGGTCACGGTCGTCCCGCGCAGCGAAGCCGGCGGATACCGGACGTCCACCGGCGACACCCCTGGTTGCCGCCGCTCGCCGGTCTGCGGCAGTCGAGTGGGCCGTCGGCGCCAGGACCTCCAACGGGTCCAATGGGCACAGACGTTGGGGTACACGTTCACTTATCCGGAGATGCTGCCCCCCGGCTTGGGCGGGGTGCCGGCCGTGGCCCTTGATTCAAGCCAGAACCTCTGGGTCTTTCAGCGCGCAGAGGCCGGCAAGCCGCAGCTCCTCAAGTTCGATCCGGACTACCGACTCATCCTGAGTGTCGGTCCCGAACTGATCGGCTATCAGGACAAGGCCCATGGCATGGCGGTCGATGCCGAGGACAACGTTTGGATCACCGCTACGCACGGCGCCACGGTGATGAAGCTGAGTCCGGAGGGGGAGCTGCTCCTGACGATCGGGGAGCGTGGCCGCCGCGGGGATTGGGACGAGGTCGCGGGTCAGCGGTTACTGTGGCAACCGGTGATGGTCGCCTTCGGTGCCAACGGCGACGTTTACATCGGCCAGGGACACGGCAACGAGAGTCCCAACGATACCGGTTCAGTTGATCCCGCCAACAATATCGGCGCCTCGAGGATCCTGCATCTCGACAAGTACGGCGCGTTCATCAATCAATGGTTCGGCAACGAGGCCGGGCCCGGAAAATTCAACTCGGCCCATGGACTTGCCGTTGATCCCGCCAACGGCGATGTTTGGATCGGCGACCGGGAAGACTACCGGATCGTTGTCTATGGCGGCGACGGAACGTTCCGCAAGACTCTCCCGATGAGAAATCTGCCGTGCGCCCTGTACTTCGATTCGCACGGCCAGCCGTGGATGGCCAGTGGGCAAGATGGTCAGTTCTTGAAGCTGAACCGGAACGGGAAGGTGCTCGGCGCGATCGGCAACGGGATGGGGATCGGGTCCGGCCAGTTCATCGAAGCGAGCTACTGGGTCATGGACGAGGATGACAACCTGTATGCGGGAGACACCGCGGTTGGCCGCGTGACCAAGATGGTCGCGCCCACGCGATAGGTGAACGTCGAGCTACTGCTCCGGTGACGGCCGGCTCCACAGGGTCACTTCGTGGATCGTCCAACGCCATACTTCGTCGTTGCCCAGCTGCCGGAATCGAAGCGCCGCCGACCGGTTGGGTGGCAGGTCCACGTCCAGCGCCACGGTGCGCCCACTCCGCGCGACGGCGGCAACCAGGTCCGCCAGGATAGGACCGTCGAACAGGATACGATCAAATGTCTCACCGTCACCGGATGACTCGATACGTAAACGACGCGGATAATCGCCCCAGCTCCCACCCGTTACCTCAAACCGAACGCGCGCAATCGAACTCGGTGTCCCGAACCGCAGGCTGACCCACTCGTTCCCGGTTTGCGCCGTACCCGTCGACCACCGCGTCTCGACGTCGCCGTCAAAGAGCAAGGGCAGACTCCCGGGTGCATGAGACGCGTCGGCGCGAAACGCACTGGGCGACAGAGGCCGTGCGTCGACGGGCA